>JAKAYT010000004.1 GCA_021826685.1 Thermoplasmata archaeon | reverse complement strand
TCTGGCCGACGGAAACCGTCTCGCCGAGGTTGAGCCGCTTGAGGAGGTCGAGGGCCGGGATCACCCCGGGTAGGTCCTCACCCGGCACCCCGAGGGCCCGGTGGAGGCTCGTTCCTATGGATAGGAACACCGCGAGGTACCCCTCCTGCAACAACTGCTCGACCAGGACGTCCCGGCCGACCTTCCGGTCGTCGACCCAGGTGACGTCGAGGTCCTTGTATCGGGCCCGATCGATCTGGACCTCGCGATCTGTCATACGGTAGGCGGGGATCGTCTGCATGAGACCGCCGACGCGCTCCTCCTGCTCGAATACGGTGACCGAATAGCCGCGCACGCCGAGCTCCCAGGCCGTCATCATGCCGGCCGGGCCTCCGCCCACGACGGCGACGCGCTGGTGCTTGGGACTCGAAGGCACGTAGGCGAGATCGGAGTTCCCGAACTCGAGCGCGGCGCGCTTGAGGTGCCGGATCGCGATCGGTACTCCCTTCTTCTTCACCACGCAGGCGTCCTCGCAATAGTGGTAGCATACCTTGCACAGGCACGTCGCAAGAGGATCGTCACGGAGCGTGACCCGGGCCGAGCCATCGAAATCGCCGGCGGCGATCCGCCGGATGTACTCTCGAGCGTCCTGGTTGATGGGACACGCCTCCACGCACCAGGGTCGGCGGCATTGGATACACCGCTTGGCCTCCAGCACCGCCTCCTCCTTGGTGTAGGCGTGAAGGACCTCGCGGAAATCCTGAGTTCGTTCCGCGATCGGATCCTCCCGGATGGGGACCCGCACCGGGTTCAGTTTCGGGGGCGGCGGCTTGGCGGACGCCGTCGTAGAAGAGGAAGCGAAGCCGCTAGGGGCCTGCACTGGATCCGACGGCATGATCTCTCGCCGTACTCTGGGCTCGATTTGTTAAGAAGCTAACTTTCCGTGAAGGCGTGTGTGACCCCGCCGGGGGCAAGATTGGACTATAAGGGAGCACCTTCTCTCTCCCCACGGTCCGGGACCATGGCGCTGGATTCGCTAGGGAAATCGCTGCGCGGGGTCCTCCAGAAGATCGCGCGGGGCTCCGCGGTCGACGAGGAGCTCCTGGGCGAGGTCGTGCGGGACATCCAACGCGCCCTCCTCCAGGCCGACGTGAACGTCCAGCTGACGCTCGACCTCACCCAGCGCATGCGCCGCCGGGCCCGGGAGGAGAAACCCCCGGCTGGGTCGAGCTTGCGGGATTTCCTGATCCGGATCATCTACGAGGAGATCCGCTCCATCCTCGGGGAGGAGCGCGACTTCGAGGCCAAGCCCCGCAAGATCCTGCTCGTGGGACTCTACGGCCAGGGAAAGACCACCACCGCCGGCAAGCTCGCCCGCTTCCTTCAGAAGAAGGGGGTCCGGGTCGGGCTGATCGCCGCCGACGTTCATCGACCGGCAGCGATCGATCAGCTGGAACAGCTCTCCAAGAAGATCGGTTGCGAGTTCTATGCAGATCGCACGGAGACTCGGGCCGAGGTCATCGTCCGGGACGGGCTCGCGAAGTTCCCCTCTCACCTTGCCGTGATCGTGGATACGGCCGGGCGCAGCGCTCTGGATGCGGACCTCATCTCCGAGCTGCGGCAAGTACGCGAGGTGGCTCGGCCGGACGAGACGATACTCGTGTTGGACGCCGCCATGGGCCAGACGGCCGGGCGCAGCGCGGCCGCCTTCCAAGAAGCCGTGGGCCTCACCGGTACCATACTCACCAAGATGGACGGTTCCGCGAAAGGCGGCGGAGCCCTGAGCGCGGTCGCGGCGACTCACGCACCGGTGCTCTTCCTCGGTACCGGCGAACACTTGGACGAGCTGGAGCGGTTCATTCCGACCCGCTTCGTCTCCCGCCTCCTGGGCATGGGCGACCTCCAGACCCTCCTCGAGCGTTTCGAGGAACTGAGGGACAAGGAAGAGGCCCAGAAGGCGGCCGAACACCTCATGGCGGGCCGCTTCACCCTGAAGGACCTGCGCACCCAGATCGACTCGCTCGGATCGCTAGGGTCGATGGCAAAGCTCCTCAGCTTCCTTCCCGGCCTGGGACAGGCCAAGGTGGACGAGCAGCAGCTCGATCAGACCCAGAGGCAGGTCCGGCGATTCCGGGCGATCTTGGACTCGCTGACGCCCGAAGAGCTCCTCGACGCCAACCTCCTCAAGGGACCCCGTATCCAACGAGCCGCGCGCGGGAGCGGCCACCGCGGCCAGGAGGTCCGTGCGATGCTTCGCTACTACGAAACCACACGAAAGACCGCTCACGGGCTTGCGTCCAACCGACGCTTCCGGCGCCAGTTCGAGCGGCAAATGGCCCAAGAAGGAAAGCCCAGCCCAGGCTCCCCACCTGACATGACCTGAAGGCCGTTCGGATCCCGCCGTCGCCGCAGTCCACGCACTGCGAGACCCAGAACCTAAACGTATACAATCCTGCCCAGAAACTTGTCGCCGGTCAAGAGTCCCTCGCGGGAGGGGTTCCCACGAGGGACCGAATAGGTTGTCTGCCCTACGGATCGACCCGGCCGCCCTTACGAGCTTCCTCCGGGTCCGCCGCTACCGCCGGCGCCGCCCGAGCCGCCCTTCGGGGCGTCCCAAGACTGCGGGGCAGCGGGGGACGACGGTTTCCTTCCGCGTCTGGCGAAGTAGGCGGCCAGCGCGATGAAGATCACCGCAACCGCCGCGAGCACTCCGATCAGCGCGTAGGCCAGAGTGCTGAGACCGGTCGTCGTCGTAGTGACGCTCGGCTTGGCAAACGACACGCTGTAGGTCTGCGGGGTCGCTACCACCGAGACCGTCCCGCCCGAGGGCGTCGCGATATAGCCCGCCGCGTACGCGGAGAACGAATATGTTCCCGCGGGCAGCGCAAAGGTCGCCGACGCGTTCACCATCGTCACGTTCGCCCCGTTGATCGACAAGTACCAGGTGGTACCGGCCGGGAGGCCCGTGGCCGAGAACGTGGTCGCCACCGTCGGGATCGGAAGCGCGGTGAAGGTGATGTTCGCGACCGTCGGACCGCTTCCCACGCTCACCGTTCCCGTCACCATCCCGTACTGGAAGCTGTCCGGCCCAAGCGTCGCACCGGCCATCGCCGAGTAGCTCATCGTGCCACCGGAGATCTCCCAGAATGTCATCGATGAGCCCGCCGTGCTGTTCGGATACGCGGAATCCGCGAACCCGGTGACCTGTGCGTTGAATCCTGCAGCAACATCGCCTCCCGAGAGCTGGAGCGTCACCGGCACGATCGTGACCAGACTGCTGCTCGACTTGAAGCCCAGCGAAACCAGCGGGTGGCTGGTGTTCGTCACCGTGAAGCTACCGGTCACGGGCGTCACGGAAGTGTACCCCGCGGGTGTGGTCACGATGTAGTCGTACGTCCCGACCGGTAGATTGACCGTCGTCGTGCTACCACCGGCCAATGCCACAGCTCCCGTGCTTGAAATCAGGAGCGATGTCGGCGTCCCCCAGACGAGTCCCATCTCCGTGATCGTGACCGGGTAGGCGGTCGTCGTCGTCGCCGAGAACCCGATCGCCGTGTTGACCGACTTGGTCGACAACGTCACCTGGCCGCTGATCGCGGTCGTAACCTTGTAGCCCGGTACCAGCGAGACCGTGTAAGAGTACGTCCCGGGAACCAGCGAAAGCGAGATCGTCGAAGAGGTCGTGGTGTGTGTCGCTCCGTCCGCGGTGACCGACCAGCTGGTTCCCGAGGGCAGCCCTGACTGAGTGAAGCTCATCGTGTACGCCTTCGGCAGGAAGGTGATCGCGTACCAGTACTGGTCGCCGCCGCCTCCGACCATCACGTTCGTGTTGATCGAGCTCAGGTTCACCCATGTCGACGCCGAGTAGATCTGGGTCGACTGGGAGAAGTAGACGTTCAGGGCGAGCCCCGACAGGATGTGCTCTTCCATGTTGTACTCGAGGATACGCTGGGTGACGTTCGTCTCGTGTAGGGTGGGGCCGGTCATCCAGTAGCTCATGGTGTCGTACGCCCAGCCCTGGCAGTCGCCGGCGATCCCCGTCCCGTTCGGCGGGTAGGCCTGAGCCGCCCAGTAGGCGAGGGCGCCCCAAGTGTTGTAGGCCTGCCCGACGGCGGAGCACGTGCTCGACATGTAGTAGGGCGTGTTGAACGTCTGCCACAGCGAGCTACTGTAGGTGTACGTCCCGTTCGCGGCCGCCATCGCTGCGATGTTGTTCGACGGATCCGGATAGTCCGGAATCCAACCCAAGGTGTAGAAGTCCATCGGGTTCGTGCCTGGCCCGGACGACACAGAGGCCACCACTTCCGTAAAGAACGGCAAATCTACATCGTAGGGCAGGAGCTTGTGCCCGGTAGCGGTCTCAATCTGGCTGATCCACAGAGCGATACCCTCGTCAAGGCCGGGATTCCCTTGCTGACCAAAGACCGGGAAGACGCACGCCGTCACCTTGCACGCCGCGAGCGTGGCGTTGTAGTAGGGCGACCCAACCGTCGTTCCCTGCGTCCACCACCATGCCGCCGACCCCACAATGCTCGGGTTCGAGTAGTTCTGCGGCGAGTCCGCGGGATTGTTGTACGGCCAAGTGATGTTCGTCGGGAGATAGTTGCCCATTCCCGCCGGAATCACGCCACCGTACGGCTCTCCGTACACGACCCCATCCACCGTGTTGATCGTGCTCTGGTATGCCTCGTACGGCCAAGAGCTGACCAAGAGTTGGCGTGTCGCCTCGTTCGCGAAGAAGGTCTGTGGGATGTTGAACGTGTCCCCGCTCGGGATGAACGTGTCCATCCCGGACGCGCTGAAGTTCAGCGTGAACGTCCAGAAGAAGATGGCCAACGTGTTGAACGACTCGTAGTTGATCTTCCCTTGGGCCGTTAGGGCGAGCATCGTCGGGGTATCGGTCGAGAAGATACCGGCAAGGTCGGCTTGACCTGCCGCGTACTCTTGGATCCCCTGCGTGTCGGTGGCCTCCCAGTAAACGAGGATGTGGTTCGCGTAGGAGTCGGGTGCCGGCTGGCAGCCCGCCAAGCCGGCGCAGTTCGGCTGGACGTACCCGGGGCTCGAGATGAGCTGGTAACCCACCGAGGGAAGCTCGTAGGAGAGGTAGTACGGACCGCTCCCGACGATGTTGAAACGGACCTGGGGGTCCGGAGCCGGGTAGTTCGCCATGAGCTCGGCCGTCTTATCCCATGCAGTAGGACCCATCGCGGTCACCGCGCTGACGAACGAGGCGGATGTGGTGGACGAGATGGTGGAGCCCCCGAACTGGCACGGACCATCCCCACTAGCGGCGCTGACGGTAAAGCCAGGAAGGCCGGCGCCCTGAGCGGTGTACCAGCCGCACGGCATGATCGCTGCGCTGGAGAAGATCTGGGTCATCGCTTCCATGAAGAACGGCCAGGATTGGCCGCCGCCATTGACGTTGAAGGTGATGCAACCGAAGCTGCTGCCCGTCATCGCCGAGGAGGGACAGTACACCGTGTCGTTGACGTACATCGCGTTCAGCAGGATCTGCTGAGGAGTGTTGTTGTATGGATAGTGGAGACCGCTATCGAACGACGGGTTCCCCGGGTTCAGCAAGGTCTGGCCAATATCCCATCCGCCGGTAGAGCCCACGCCGAGGTACTCGAAGAACGTCAGCGAGCGCGCGACGGAGAACAGGACATCCGACGGGTACATCTGCCACGAGGCGCCCGTCTTTGGGTTGTAGAAGTGCGAGGGGCCGATCACGAACGTGTAGTACTGCGGGGCGCCGGTCGTCGCGTTGTCGACGATCAGGTTCGAGCCGTACAGGCTCGTGCACGCCGAAGTTCCTGGCACGCAGGTCGCGGCCTCGGGAACGTACGAGCTGACCGTGTTCCCAGCATACGTGACGAGCGTCTGGAAGACGTTCATGGCTGGCTCTTCGCTAACAGTATCGTAAAGAACGTTGGGGTCCTCCGTTGTCGCTCCGCCCGGAGCGACCTCGTAAACATACATAGTTCCACAGTGGGGGCTAGCATTAGGACAAGAGGTGTCGGTGGCGCTCGCGGGGGCGGGCGCGGCGCTACTCGCCGAAGCCGCCACCGTTGCGTCCGCCGCCGTGGAGGCGATCGCCGTACTCCCGACCGCGGTCGTTCCGCTCGATGCCGACGCTCCGCCGCCGACGATCGGCAGCATGACGCTGAACAGCATCACGAGCGCGATGGCCACGGCCGCAATCACCGTCGCGTGTGTTACCCACTTTCTCTCAATCATACGATGTTCCCACCGATTAGGGCAAGGCCCACGCAGTGGCGAACTGGACACGGAATATATACTTTATCGAGATAGCATTGGACGCTCGCGACGCCCTTGACCTTCGGCGGTAGCTCATCGGCCCGGAGGAGCCTTTCGCGCGGACCAACAAGCCTTCTATGGGGTTCCGCTACGGGAACGATAATACGGAGAGGGGCGCACGCGAAGATGGACGGAGCGTCGGTAGGCGAGGCGGCGCTAGCGGGCGCGCTGATCTTTTTCGCTCCCGGATACTGCGTCACGCGAGCGACGTTCCCCGAATGGAGGGTCCTGCATCCCCTTCGTCGCCTCCGCTTGCTTGAGACGATTACTCTCTCGTTCGTGGTCAGCGTCGCTCTGTCCGTGATAGCGGGCGAGGTCCTCTTGGCCGCATCTCCGTCCGGATTCCAGGCATACTGGACCGATCCGGCTCTCGAGGCTTTCCTAGGAGCAATCGGGCTCGTTGCCTTCCTCGTAGCATGGGCGCGCGGCGCGTTTCGGGAAAGGCCCCCGGGCGCTCCCACCCACGTGGAGGCGACTCCCGAGGAGGACCCCTGGGTGTTGATGCAAGAGCTCGACAGGCTGGAACGGGATCGCCGCCGGGCGACGCATCGGCTGCGACGCTCGGAAGCAGGGAGCGGAGAGTCCGCGCGGATCCAAGCGGAGATCAAACAGATCGACCGCCGTCGCACCGAGATTCTTCGAGAGCGGGAGCAGGAGTACGCGAGCTGAGGATCGAAGACGAGCGGGAGGCGGGCCCAAGATGGTCCTTGTCGTGCGGGGCGAGCTGCGCCTCACCACCGGCAAGGTCGCCGCCCAGGTCGCTCATGGGGCCGTGATGTTGGCCCACCGGATCGAACGCGAGAGCCCGACCCGATTCACCGACTGGTGGAAGAACGGCCAGCGCAAGATCGTGCTCGAAGCGAGAACCCTGGACCAGATGGAGGAGCTCGATCGTAGCGCGCGTGCGCGCCGCATCCCTACGGCTTGGGTGGAGGATGCCGGCCTCACCGAGGTGCCACCCGGTACCCGCACCTGCCTCGCACTGGGCCCGGCCCAGGATTTCGAAATCGACCCGGTCACCGGTGGACTTCCACTCCTGTGAGCCCTCTCGAACGCGAGTGCTCGGGCCCGAGATATTTCTCCGCCGGGAATTCTTGTAACTGGCACTCCTCCTCTGGTAGTTCGCTGCCGCCGAGTCTCGTGAGGTGAGGAGGGCGGGCGGAGGGACGTACGCCTCGGGGAGACGGCTCATCCGTAGCAGGTCAGCGAGCTCGAAGGAGTCGATCGCATCGGTCTTCTTCTTCGACCCGGCCATCCGACGGGCCTCGAGGGGATGGGCCATCCGCACGTCGAGGACCAACCCCGGCCCAACCCCCACCCCAACCCCTTGAGGTGCCGGTAGAGCCGCGCTTGGCGATGGTGCTCGCCTCGAGGGCGAGCACACTCCCCTATGGCAGGGTCCTTGCCCAAGCGGTCAGCGCTCCCAGGTTCGTCGGGAAGCGGGCGGTGGAGAGCTTCTCTCCCTTTTCGTTCAAGCACAGTGGCGTGACACTCGCGTTATGGGCATCGATGCCTACGTACACCCGATCGCCTCCTCCACGGCGGTGGTCAGGGCGGAGCGTGCGGGCAGAACCCGACAAACTCCTCTTCGAGAGCGAACCCCAAGACAGCGGGTCGATGGCGAGCAGGCTAGTGTAGTGTCCTCTAATTGACTATGCTTATATCCGGGCAGACCTATGGCGCTCTGTGCGCGTGGCCCCGCCCCTCTCCCTAACCTCGGAGGAACGTCAGCGGCTCGAGAGCTGGGCCCGCGGTCGTTCTACTCCGCATCGCCTCGTTCTCCGGGCTCAGATCGTGCTGCGCGCTGCCGATGGCGCTCAGAACAAGCAGATCGCCGAGGAGCTGGGCACCCAGCGCAACACCTGCGCCCTCTGGCGGAACCGATTCCACCGCCTTCGACTCGCGGGCATCGAGCAAGACGCCCCGCGTCCCGGTGGCCCTCTTCGTCTCCCCGATGCCACGATCCGCGCGATCGTCCACGACACGCTGCACACCCGGCCCCCGAACGCCACCCACTGGTCCACCCGCTCGATGGCCGAGAAGTATGGGGTCAGCCCGAACACCGTCCATCAGATCTGGACCGCTCGACGACTCCAGCCCCATCGACTGGAGCACTACAAGCTCAGCCGAGACAAGCGCTTCGAGGAGAAGCTGCGCGATGTGGTGGCTCTCTACCTCAACCCGCCGGAGCACGCGCTGGTGCTCAGCGTGGACGAGAAGACCCAGATCCAGGCGCTCGACCGGACCCAGTTGACCCTCCCGATGCGGGAGGGAACTCCCGAGCGTCAGACCCACGACTATCGGCGGAACGGGACGACCGACCTCTTCGCGGCACTCGACGTGCTGACGGGGAAGATCGTGGGGGAGTGCCACAAGCGGCACCGGGCCAAGGAGTTCCTCGCCTTCCTGCGCACCCTCGACCGGACCACGCCATCCGCGTTGGACCTCCACCTGATCCTCGACAATCTCGCCACCCACAAGACGGCGAAAGTGAAGCGGTGGGTGCTGCGGCACCCCCGCTTCCACTTTCACTTCGTGCCGACGAGTTCGTCGTGGCTGAACCAGGTGGAGCGATGGTTCAAGGAGCTCACGGACAAACGGGTGAGGCGAGGGACGTTCCACAGCGAGCTCGAGCTGATCGGGGCGCTGAAGCTGTACATCGAGCGGTACAACGAGATCCCTCGGCCCTTAATCTGGAGGGCAACCGCCGACCAGATCCTCGAGAAAGTCCGCTGGAACCGGTTAAACGTAGATCTGTCGAGGACAGCACACTAGGAGGCCGATCTCGACGCTGGTCAACGATCCTTCGAGCGAGATAAACCAGAACGCAACGCGAAGAGAGGGACGAGGGAAAGGAGGATTCCGCCGGCCTGTTTGAGGCTCGACCGGATGACAGGGTCCATTCCGCTCACCGCGCGTCGGAGAGGGTCGGCGCCTCGCGCTGCGAAGGCGTCGAGTTGAGAGGCCGGGCTCCTGGGCGTTGGGCGCACAACGGCATGGGAGAAGGGCCCCCTCTTAATTACGAGGTCAAGCCGTACGGAGCAGCCGGACCGACTTGGAGCCGCACCAGCCTTCGTCCCTCCTCGCAGTAGACGCCGGTTTCCTGCCCTGTCGCTCGATGCAACGATTCGGATCGGATCTGGAGGGAAACCTTCCCCAGCGCACGTAGGTTCGGCGGTTGCTGGTTGAGGACGTGAACCTCGGCCGTCACGACTTGGGAATAGAAGAACTCGAACGGATGCGGTTCTTTCCGACCCCAAGCATCGGCCTCCTTCGTCCTCGGCTCGCTCCGCCGTACCCTCCCACTCAGCGCCTTGGGAAATTCCGTACAGAATCCGAGGATGCGGGTACCTTGCAGGGTGCGAGGTGGGTCCGGCAGAACAAGAAGATGTCCCGGGTCATCCGTTTCCAAAGCCGTTCGTGCCGCTTCAGCGACGCGACCGGATACGAATTTTTCGAATGAATAAATACCGGAACGCTGTCCGTTCCCTTGCCGCCGAGAGGATTGCACAGGTCGGACGAGGGGGCTCACCATGCGGATGTGGATCTACATCATTCGCCGCGTCCTGCTCCTTCTTCCCGTCATCATCGGCGTCATGACGATCACCTTCGTGCTGATCAACGCGCTTCCAATCGTCGACCAGATGGAGGCTCTCTATGGATGTACCCCCAAGGCGTGTGACTACACCGTCGGCTCACCGTTGTACAATCGGGCGTACGCTGCGTTAGGATTCGGTGAGCCGGTATACACGCGATGGGCCGTGTACATGTTTCACGCATTGACGTTCAATTGGGGCACGGTATCTGCCGAAAGTTCTGTAGGAAAGTCCCTCCTTGTCGGAGTGGCCACCGCGGGAGTACCCGTCGCCACGGTTTTCTCGTGGCTCCTTCCCTACACACTTGAGCTCGCGCTGCTCTCGCTCGCGATCATCCTCGCGGTCGCGATCCCGCTCGGAAACCTCGCCGCCGTGAACCGCAATCGTCCCGTCGATCAGGCCTCACGCGTGTTATCGTTCTCCGGGTTCGCCCTTCCCAGCTTCTTACTAGGTAGCTTGATCCTCATCGGCGCCGTGATTGGAATAGGGAGCCTGATCAATTTCGGACTGATTCATACTCCTTGGTGCCCCAGCGGCGAACTGGTCTACAGCGAATTCTCGGGTTCATGGCCGACCACCGCCTGCTTTGCGGGCGATATCTATCCTTCGTGGTTATTGCACTCCGGCTTACAGAGCACGCCGACCGGCTTCCCCACCATTGACGCTCTCATCCACGGGAACTATTGGCTCGCTCTTGACACACTGATTCGGATCATCCTCCCCGCCCTCGTGATTGCGTTCGGAACGATCGCTGTATTGCTGCGGTATGTACGCAACAGCATGCTCGAGGTGATGAACCTCGATTTCGTGCGCACGGCGCGAGCGAAGGGCGTCGAGGAGTCGGTGGTCGTCAACCGGCACGCGGGCCGGAACTCGCTGAATGTCACCTTGACGGTGTTGGGACTCACGTTCGCCGGTTTCTTGGCGGGTTTCCCGGTCATCGAGTCTGTCTTCAGCCTGAACGGGATCGGCTACATTCTGGCAATCGCGGTCGACAACCAGATCGGCTCGTTCGACTTCGGAGTGATCTTCGGGTCGGTCATATTATTCACGTACATCATCGTCACCGCGAACATCATCGTCGACGTCCTCTACGCGTACTTGGACCCGAGGGTCCGGTTGGGGTGACTTGACTCGTGCCGGCCACCGCTACGATTCCGACGAACTCCGCGCCGGTACCCGCAGCCCCCATCACGGGCGCGTCCCGACGGGGGCATCCGGTGTGGAACGAGTACAAACGCACATGGTACTTCTTCCGTCGAAACACGCTCGCGATGGTGGGCCTCGGAATCATCCTCGCCTTCGTGATCGTGGCAGTCTATGCCATCGCGACCCCGGTCCCCTGGAACGCGCTCACGCTCTATTGCGGCACGAGCGGAGGCACCGTTTCCTGCGCGAACGAGGTGTGCACGTACACTCCTCCCGCCGCACCTCCCGGACCGAACTGCTACGCGACGCCCAATGGCTTCCCCGCGTTCGTGGCCCCGACGATTTCGCTTTCTACGTTATCGTTAGGACCGTTGCCGTTCGGTTCGCTCAGCACGACCGACGGGGGAACCCCGTACTTCTACAACATCTTCGATGGCCTGTTGCGCGGTACCGATTGGTCGCTGTTCATCTCCCTCAGCGTCGTGGCGGGAGGGGCCCTGATCGGCTTGCTCTTGGGTGCGGTCTCCGGTTACATGGGCGGGCTCGTCGACGAGACGATCATGCGTCTCACCGACATCTTCCTCTCGATTCCATTCATCTTGTGGGTTATCATCGTCGTCGCGGTCGTCTCGACGGACTTAGGTTCCGTCATCTCGGCGTCGTACCTGAGCATCTACATTTTAATCGTCGCGCTGATGGCCGTCTGGTGGCCCACGTATACCCGTATCGTGCGTGGTCAGGTGCTCGTGGTCCGCGAGCAGAAGTACGTCGAGGCGGCCCGGGCTTCCGGGGCGAAACGGGGTCGGATCATCTTACGCCACATCGTCCCGAACAGCGTGTACCCGGTGTTCGTTCAGATGTCCCTGGACGTCGGAACCATACCGCTGCTGATTGGAACGCTGATCTTCCTGGGGTTCAAGCTGTTCCCAACGGTCTACTTCCCCGAGTGGGGCGATATGGCCGCGAATGCGGTCAACCCGTTCCTGATTACCGGCATATTCGACGACTGCGTGATCGGACTGTGCACGATCCCGTGGTGGCAGCTCTTCTTCCCGGGCATCGTGATCTTCCTGTTCGCGATCAGCGTCAACCTGTTCTCCGACGGGGTGCGCGACGCGCTGGACCCGAGGATGCGCCGGTGAGGACGCAACGATGAGCGCGAGAGTCGAACCGACCGCGATTGAGATGTCGGTAGGGGAGATACCGCCGGCAGCTCCGCTATCGACCGCTTCTGCCCCCACCAGCGCTTCACGCGATCCTCAGGTCATCCTCGAGGTCCGCGATTTGAGGACCTACTTCTTCACCTACGACGGGATTGTCCGCGCCCTGGACGGGGTCAACCTGAAGGTCCGCCGAGGCGAGACCACCGGGCTCGTAGGAGAGACGGGCTGCGGAAAGAGCGTCACGGCGTTTTCCATCACGCGTCTGATCGCCGATCCCCCGGGCCGGATCGTTTCGGGGAGCGTGCGACTCGGGTCCGCGAACCTTCTGTGGGGGCTCGAGGAAGAAGCGAAGTTCCGACGCGACCCGAAGACGGATCGAGTGCGGGTCCGTCGCTCGTTCCGTCGTATCAAGCAGGCGAACGACCGGATGGGCGCGGTGCGGGGACGACGTATCGCGATGATCTTCCAAGAACCGTCACAAGCGATGAACCCCATCTTCTCGATCTCGAACCAGATCTCGGAGTCGCTTCTCCTCCATCGGGGAATCGAAGTCGTCGACGGGATGCTGGGTGCGACGCTGGACGAGCCCGCCGTGGAGGCGGCCTGCGAGGCTCTCGCCCAGGTCGTCGCGAACGACGAGCCTTCTCGCCTCCGAGCGGCGTGCACCGCCGTGGGCGATGCGGCCCACCTCCCGACGCTCGGCTACGAACTGTATCACGAGCTGCGGCCGATGAACCTCGCTCCGGAGCAGGCTGCGAAGGAGATTCACGCCATCGTCGCGCGCCGCCGCCTGAGCCCGGGACAGCGTCGCTACCTCCTCCACCGGCGTCGCCTGATGGAGACCGAAGAACGGCAGCGGGCCATCTCGATGCACGAGATGGAGGTCGGTCAGCGCGAGACGATGGCCCGCATCGCGGTGAACAACTCGCGCCGTCGTGAGCGCCTGTCGCACTTCTACTACAGGATATGGGGGATCCGGTCTCGGGTCCGTCACCCCCTGGACCGCGAGACCTTCTGGAGAACGGTGAGCCTGCTCGAAGGCGTGTCGATCGCGAGCCCGGTGCAGATCGCCCGGGGCTACCCCCACGAATTGTCCGGAGGGATGCTGCAGCGCGTGATGATCGCGATGGCGCTTTCGACGGATCCCGACGTGCTGATCGCGGACGAACCGACTACCGCCCTCGACGTGACGATCCAAGCGCAGATTCTCGCGCTCATGAGAAATCTCAAGGAGCGCGTCGGGACCGCGATCGTCCTGATCACGCACGACCTCGCGGTCATCGCAGAGGTCGCCGATCGGGTGAACGTGATGTATGCAGGCCGGATCGTCGAGTCGGCCCCGGTCCGCGAACTGTTCCGACGGCCGCTGCACCCGTACTCCCAGGGATTGTTGGCTTCGATCCCGCACCTCGAGCGGCCGGAGAAGGAGCTGGCGTCGATCCCTGGTTCGGTCCCGAACCTCCTTCGACCGCCGACCGGCTGCCGATTCCATCCTCGGTGCGCGTATGCGATGCCGATCTGTTCGCAGCAGGAACCGCCGATAACGAACGAGGGTCCGGGTCACACAGTGGCTTGTTATTTATACAAGGGACCAGTGGCCACCGAGTAGGTAGTTCGCGTGGGAGCGAACGGTACGGACACAAGCGCCGTCTCGGTGGTGCTTGCCGCAAGGAACCTCCGCAAGCTCTTCCCGATCCGCGGAGGGGTCTTCTCGTCGCATGTCGGGGACGTGCACGCGGTCGACGGTGTCAGCTTCGATGTTCGCGAGGGAGAGACCGTCGGCCTCGTCGGGGAGTCGGGTTGCGGTAAGACGACCGTCGGCCGGTTGCTGCTGCGCCTCATCGATCCGACGTCCGGTCATGCGTTCTATCGACCTCCGCCGGAGGCGTTGGCGCGGATCGATGCGCTCTACGGAACGCTCGAGGCTCTCGCGACGGACGAAGCGTCGAAGGGGCAGGGCCCAGAGCTTCGCTCGACCCTCAACGAGCTCGATAAGTTCGCCCAGCAGTATTCCATCTATCGGCGCAGCCTGCGCTCGGTCCAAGAGCTACGCAGCAAGCTCCAGATCGTCTTTCAGGACCCCTTCAGCTCTCTGAGCCCCCGCATGATGGTCAAGGACATCCTCGGCGAGCCGCTCGAGATCCATCATCTGGGGAATCGCGCGCAGCGGCTAGAGCGCGCGGCCGAGCTCCTGCGCGAGGTCGGGCTGAACACCGAGCACCTCTATCGGTTCCCGCACGAGTTCTCGGGCGGGCAGCGCCAGCGTATCTGCATCGCGCGGGCGCTCGCGCTCCGGCCCGAGTTCATCGTGCTCGACGAACCGACCAGCGCGCTCGACGTGAGCGTGCAAGCCCAGATCCTCAACATCCTGCGACACCTGCAGCGCGAGCAGCGCCTCAGCTACCTCTTCATCTCTCACCACCTCTCCGTCGTACGGTCGATCAGCCACCGGGTAGTCGTGATGTACCTCGGCGAGGTGGTCGAGCGCGCGGACACGGAACCGTTGTTCCAGCGCCCGCTACACCCCTACACCCAAGCGCTCCTCTCCGCGATCCCGATCCCGGACCCAGAACTCAAGCGCGAGCGAATCGTACTGTCGGGCGACGTGCCGAGCCCGGCGGCGCCACCCAGCGGATGCCGGTTCCACACCCGGTGCCCCATGGTGATGCCGATTTGCTCGAAGGTCGAGCCGAAGCTCTTGGAGGTGCGGGCGGGCCATTTCGTCGCCTGCCACCTCTACCCGACCCCCATCGGAGACGGGACCTCGACGGGTTCGCTCCCGGACCGACCTTTGAGCATGAAATCAACGGAAGCACCGCTCGCTTCCGAGTCCGACCCGGGCAGGGTGGCCTCGTAGGGAGGCGTCGGTACCGGGACCATGGCGTCCTCGCCGTCGCCCACGCTGGTCTCACCCCCTCCGGACCGCAAGCGTTCGAAGGACGACGATCTGCAGGACAAGTACGCGCTCCAGGAACGCCTCGATCGCGTTGCGGAGGAAAAGCGGCTCGCGCTCCTCGCGGCCGGCCCGAGCTGGCGCGAGTGGGTCTACTACGACGCGATCAAGTGGTGGCTCGCGATCGGCCTCCTGATCGCGGACAGCCTCCTCGTGGTCCAGTGGCTCGTCTGGGGAAACTACCTCGGGTTGGGACTCTCGCTGGCCGCCGCCGTCTACGTGGAGTTCCTGTTGTATCGTTACCTCTGGACCCGGCCCCCGCCGCCCTCGACCCGACGGCGCGTCCCGTTCCGGCGCACGTGGTACCGCCCGGTCGAGGTCGGACGATGGACGCCGGAGGCCGACTACATCCGCGTCCACGGACGGCGGCCGGACTCGGAGGGCGGACCGACTCCGGACGAATTCCTGTAGCTCCGAGCGAGCCTCCAAATATACCGGCGCGTTCGGCCGCGCGTGGGCACTTCGCGACGACCGCTCCGGCTCGCTCCCTCCCTCCTGAGCGCGGATTTCGCCGACCTGGCTACGGCGATCCGAGAAGCGGAGAGGGGTGGGGCGGATGCCTTTCACCTCGATGTGATGGACGGGCATTTCGTGCCGAATATCTCCTTCGGACCGGCGCTCGTGAAGGCCGTGCGCGCGCGCACCCGGTTACCGCTCGACGTCCACCTGATGATCTCCGAGCCGCTCCGCTACCTGTCGGCCTTCCGCTCGGCGGGGGGGGATACACTGGTCTTCCACGTGGAGGCGTCCGGGAGCCCGGTGGAGATCGTCCGCGCGGCGCGCGACCTGGGAGCCGAAGTGGGCATCGCCTTGCGACCGGACACACCGCTCGATCGCGCGGACCCCGTGCTCGACCGGGTCGACCAGGTGCTGGTGATGACCGTTCAGCCGGGCTTTTCGGGCCAAGCGTTCATTCCCACGGTGCTTCCGAAGCTCGAGGCAGCCCGTCGCGAGCTCGATCGGCGGAACCCGGGAGCGGACCTATCGGTCGACGGAGGGATCACTCCCGATACCGCCGTCCCTGCCGCCCGAGCCGGGGCGACGTTCTTCGTATGCGGAAACAGCGTCTACGGCCAGGGGACGGTCGCCGACAACCTCCGCTCGCTGCGCTCGGCGCTCGTCCGGGGGAGCCAACGTGCAGTACCGTGAGCTCGCGCACGTCTACGAGAAGATCGAAGCCACGACGAAGCGCCTCGAGATGCGTTCGATCTTGGTCGATCTCCTGCGACCCTTACGGGGCCGCGAGCTGACGTGCGCGCTGTACCTCTCCCAGGGATCGCTCCGTCCCGAATACGAGGGGGTCGAGCTCGGCGTCGCCGAGTCGCTCGCGCGCAAGGCGATCGCCGAGGCAACCGGCACATCGGCCGGTACCGTCGGCGAGCGGACGCGGACGAGCGGGGATCTCGGCACGACGGCCGGCGAGCTCCTGCGCACGACCCGGCGCCTGGAGGACACGGGCCCGCTCGAACTTCTCGAAGTCTACGACGCGCTGACCGGGATGGCGCGCGCCACGGGGGCCGGGTCCCAGGAGACGAAGGTCCAGATCCTCGTCGACCTCCTTCGACGCGCGACGCCGGTCGAGGGAAAGTACCTCGTTCGATTTGTCATGGGAACCCTGAGAGTCGGTGTTCGCGAGATGACGATTCTGGACGCGCTCGCGGCCGCGTTCGCCTCGCAGGAGAAGGACGCCCGGGAGCGGATCGAGGCCGCGTTCAACCTGACCAGCGACCTCGGCCTGATCGCGGAGAAGTTGGCGAGCGGCGGGGTCGCGAGCCTCGCGTCCATCCATCTCGAGGTGGGCCGGCCGATCCGGCCGATGCTCGCGGAACGCGCGAAGAGCCTCGAAGAGCTCCTCCAGAGGATGGACGGCAAAGCTGCCTTCGAGTACAAGTACGATGGCCTGAGGGTCCAGGCGCACCTCGCGAAGGACGGGAGCGTCCGGCTCTTCTCCCGAAGGCTCGAGGAGATCGGGCCTCAGTTCCCGGACCTCGCCAAAGCCCTTCCCTCGGCGATCCGCGAGCGGCCCGCGATCCTCGAGGGGGAGTGCGTTCCATTCGACCGCAAGACCGGTGCGATCCGCCCGTTCCAGGACGTGGCCACGCGCCGCGGACGCAAACACGACCTTGAACGGGCGCTCGAGGAGGTCCCGGTCGTCCTGTTCACCTTCGACGTGCTGCTCGCCGGCAGAGAGAGCGTCTACGAACGTCCATTTCCCGAGCGCCGCGCGATCCTCGAGAAGCTCGTTACGCCGAGCGAGCGCATCCGGATCGCCGAGGAGCAGATCGTCTCGAGCGTCGAGGAAGCCAATGATTACTTCGAGGAGGTCGTCGGCCAAGGCGCGGAGGGGGTCATGGCGAAGTCCCTCGCCGACGGAAGTCGCTATCACCCCGGAGCTCGCGGCTTCTGGTGGATCAAGTACAAGCGTGACTACGTGACGCACCTCGCCGACTCGATCGACGGGGTCGTGGTCGGCGCGTTCTACGGACGGGGACGCCGGGCGGGGGCCTACGGAGCGTTGCTCCTGGCCGTCTACCGGCCGGATAAGGATCGGTTCGAGACCTTCTGCAAGGTCGGAAGCGGCTTCGATGACTCGGCCCTCGCGGAGCTCCCGAAGCGGCTCGCACCGTTCCGGATCGATCACGCTCCTCCCGAGGTCGATACGGGGCTTTCTCCGGACCAGTGGTTCCGCCCGTCCGTCGTCCTCGAGGTAAAGGGCGCAGAGCTGACCGTGAGCCCGGTCCACCGCGCGGGGATCGGAGCCATCCGCCCCGATGCCGGGCTGGCGTTGCGGTTCCCGAGATTCACCGGACGCTACCGCACGGACAAGGCGGCGACCCAAGCGACGACGAGCGCGGAGTTGGTCGAGATGTACCGGATGCAGGACCGAAGCGGCGCTCGCGCCGCTGCCGCCGAGCGCCGCGTGCGCCACAAGACATAAGAAGCCGACCCGGCTCATCGAGCCGTCGGGTAATTCCATGTTGGTGGAGGCGACCGAGCTTCTGGGGCGACAGATCTACACCGCGGACGGACGACTCTTGGGCGATGTGGACAACGTCGTCGTCGACGTCGAAAGCGCGAAGGTCGACGGTCTGTTCCTGAGCGAGGCCAGCCCGATTTTAGTCGAGGACCCTCGGCCGGTCAATGTGCCGTACCGCTGGGTCTCCGCAGTGAACGACGTGGTCCTGCTGAAGTACTTCCCCCGTCGGGTCTCGCTGAAGAAGGCCGCGGCCCGGCCCGCCAAGGCAGCCGCCGAGGTCGAGGCGCCGTCTGCCCAGTAGGTGGCGGTCGCTCCGCGGACGCGGGGATAGCCAAGCCCGGCAACGGCGCAGGACTTAAAGCGTCGGTGGGCGCGCCGAGCGTCCCTGGCACCGGAGATCCTGTCGCGAAGGCGTACGCCGGTTCGAATCCGGCTCCCCGCATCCGCCTCCGACGCTCCGGCGGAGCCTAGCGCATGCGCCACGCCGAGCTCGTCCGTGCGCTCGAGCGGGTCCCGCCCTTCGACCGGGCGCGCCCCGAGCTCGAGCAGGTTGCGACCCCCGCGGAGGCGGCGGCCCTGCTCCTCGAAACGGCCCACTCGCGGGGCGACCTCGCGGGGCGATCGGTCCTCGATCTCGGCTGTGGGACCGGACGGCTCGCAATCGGAGCGGCGATACTCGGCGCCCGGCCCGTGGTCGGCGTCGACATCGATGCCGCTCCGCTCGCGATCGCCCGAGCCGCGGCTCGCGAAGCCGGTGTCGAGATCGATCTTCGCCACGAGGACGTGCGGTCGACCGACGTGCGGGCCGACACCGTCGTGATGAATCCGCCGTTCGGGGCCCAGCGCCGGGGCGCCGACCGACCGTTCTGGGACCGCGCGTTCTCCCTCGCCGGTTCCGCGGTCTATGCGTTCGCCTCGGCCGAGTCCCGAACCTTTATAGCACGCCTTGCGGTCGAGCACGCTGCTCACGTCGACGCGAGCCGACCGGTGCCCTGGGAGCTTCCCCGGGTATTCGGGCACCATCGCCGAGCGAAGGTGCGCTTGGACGTCGACCTCTGGGTGCTCCGCACCAAGGTACCATCATGACACCGACCGACCTCCCGAAGTTCGTCGTCCCCGGGGAATACCTCGGCGCCGCGGAGGAATTCGTCCCCGGTCGGGGCACCTACGAGAACTCCGGGCGGATATTCGCGAGCCTGGCGGGGCGGCCGACGATCGACGCGCGAGACCGAACGATCCGGGTGGATGCGGCCAACGCGGTCCCGACGCTCCAAGACGGGGACATCGTCTACGCTCGCGTGGACGAACTCAAGAGCGCGATGGCGATCTGCACGATCGTCTCGGTCGCCCCTGGGGGCCGCGGGATCCCTGGAACGCCGGAGGGAACCGTGCATATCTCGAAAGCGAAGGAAGGCTTCACCGACTCTCTTGCCGACGAGTTCGCGGTCGGCGATGTCCTCCTCGCGAAGGTCCTCCAAACGCGTCCGTCGATCAAGCTCACGACCGCCCCGGCCGATCTCGGCGTGATCAGCGCGCGCTGCCAGGTCTGCCATGGCCTCCTCATCCCCGCGGGACGCGAGCTCGTCTGCCCGAGGTGCGGCCACCGCGAACACCGCAAGCGGGCCGAAGGCGCCGGGACGCGCGCCGCTCCCACCTCCTCGTGACCGACGTGCCCGCCGACCCGGGGACCGATGAGGTCGAGCTGGCTCGCCTCGTTCGCGCGCACGAACGCTGGCGGGGCCGCGCCGTCTTCAATCTACTTCCGAGCGAAAACGCGGTCAGTCCCGCCGCGCGCAAATACCTCGGAAGCGATCTCGCCGGGCGCTACACGCTCCCGATCGACTCCGACTGGCGCGGCGAGCGGATTGACAACTCCTACACCGGGACGCGCTACACCGATGCGATCGAAAAGCTCGGAAACGCGGCGGCCGCACGCCTCTTCCACGGACGCTACGCGACCGTTCGTCCCCTCTCGGGCCACATCGCGGCGCTGAGCGCGCTCGCGCCGTTGCTGCCGGCGAAGAGCAAGGTCCTCGCGATCGAGCCGAAGGACGGCGGATACGACGGATACGCTCCCGGCTTCATCCCGGCGCTGCTCGGCTACACCGTGCGACCGCTGCCGGCCGGCGGGGTCGGCCACTCCGTCGACGCGGAGGCCGCAGTAGCCGCCATCCAGTCCGAGCGGCCTCAGGCGGTCATCCTGGGCCAGAGCTTCTTTCTCTTCCCCTATCCCCTCGCCGAGATCGTCGAAGCCGCACACTCCGTAGAGGCGCTCGTCCTCTACGACGCTTCGCACGTCCTGGGGTTGATTGCCGGCGGAGAGTTCCAGGACCCCCTGCGAGCCGGCGTGGACGTGCTCTTCGGCAGCACGCACAAGTCCTTCCCCGGCCCCCAAGGGGGGTTGCTCGTGACCGACCGGGAGGATCTCTTCCGGCAGATCGACCCGGCGCTGGTCTGGAGGATCTTCGATAACGCGCACTGGAACCGGATCGCCGGAGTGACCCAGACGCTCCTCGAACTCGAGCGGTTCGGACCTGACTACGCGCGCACGACCGTGGCGAACGCCCAGGCGCTCGGCGCCGCGCTGGCCGAGAAGGGGTGGCCGATCGTGGCCGCGAACCACGGGTACACCCGATCCCACCAGATCCACATCGATGCGTCCGAGCTGCACGCGAAGCGCGGGTATGGGAGCGGAGCTCTCGCCCGCCGCCTCGAGCGCCAGGGGCTTCTCATCGACCTGGTCGGCCGGATCGGTACCGCGGAGGCGGCGCGCCTCGGCCTGGCACCCGGGGACATGCCCCGCCTCGCCGATCTGCTCGAGCGGGGCAGTCGGGGCCGCCCCACGGTGACCCGGGAGGTCCGCGCGTGGCGAAGAACCTTCGTCGGCCTCAAGTTCGTGTAACGCGGGCACTCCCTCGCCGCATCGCCCTCACGGGCACGCCGGGCACCGGCAAGAGCTCGGTCGCGGCCCTTAAAGGGACGTCCGTGCAGTGGACGGAGGTGTATGCGATCGCCCGATCGTACGGCGCCGCCCGGAAGCAACGTACGGGTTGGGAGATCGACCTGCGCCGACTCTCGCGCGCGATGCGGCGCGACCGACCGGTGCGCACGGAAGTGATCGTGGGACACCTCGCCCACCTCCTTCCCGTACAGGGGGCCATCGTGCTCCGGTGTCGACCGGAAGAGCTGTACCGGCGGTTGACCCGGGCCCGCCGAGGCTCGCCGAAGGACCGCCGGGAGAACGCGCTCGCCGAGGCGCTGGGCATCGTGGCTTCCGAGGTCCGCGATTCCGGGATCCCCTGGGTGGAGATCGACACCACGGATCGCTCGGCGGCATCGGTCGCGCGCTCTGTCCTCGCCCGGCTACGTCGCATGCCGCCTCGACCCCTCCGCCCGATCGACTGGCTCGGGGACGCGGACGTGGCCGAGCATCTTTTGGACTGGTCGCGGTAACCCGCGCCATGGTCCTCGAGGGCTACCGCCGACGGCTGGCGCCGTACCTCGAGCGGATCAGCCGGCCGTACCTCGCCTATTCGCCCAACACCCTGAGCTGGCTCGCCTTTGGTCTCTTGGTCGCGGCAGCGGTCCTTGCCGCGCTCGTGCGCTGGACGACGCCGCTCCTCTTCCTGCCGGTCGCGGGACTCATCCTGGTCGGAGGCGCCTTCGACGTGATCGACGGCGAGGTGGCGCGCCGCACGAACCGGGCGAGCCTGCGCGGCAACTTCCTGGACCACGTGCTGGACCGCTACGCGGACATGATCCTGGTCATCGGGATCGCGGTGTCGGGATTCGCGAACCCGATCCTCGCGCTCCTCGCGCTCGCGAGCCTCCTGTTGACGAGCTACATGGGAACCCAGGCGGAGGCGGTCGGCCAGGGTCGGCTCTACGGCGGCCTGCTCACGCGCGCCGACCGGCTCGTTCTGCTCTGCCTCGCCGCGTTCCTCGAGTTCCTCTGGACGCTACCATGGCCGTGGGCCCCGAGTATGCCGTGGGCCCACTTCTCACTCTACGGGTTCTCGTTCACCGTGATCGATGTCGTGTTCGTCTACTTCATCGTCGCCGGGCAGTGGACCGCGTTCTCTCGAGCGCGCCGGACCTACGCACGCCTCCCTCCCCCGCCAACGTGACCGTCTCCGAGGGTTAGCCGCGACTCGGATCCTCCACGACCGGGCCGCCTCGGATCCGATAATACTGCAACGGGTGGCGGAGCGTCGGTTCGAAGCATATCGGGTCTCGCGCGCGGTCGGCCGGCGCGGCGGCGGTGGGATCGCCTTCCCGCACGCACAGTCCGTGGGAGCGCAAGGTCGCGCACTCCGGAGGTTCGTAGCCCCGGCCGCCCTCGTGGTGCGTGATGTGCTCGACCTGATAGCGGGTGATCGCCTCCTCGAAATCCGGCGCGCCGCGGTAGGCGTCGACGATCGTCTCCTCGTCGGCCCCGACCCGGTGCAGGAACGCGGCGAGCGCGAACCGACCCGAGTGCGAGAGGTTCTCGCCGGCCTCGAGCATACGCCGCATCTTCCGAATGCACGGAGGGAAGAGCTCCGGGCGCAGGGTGGCCGGTCCCGCGGCCGGGCGCGCCCGGGGAACGGGGACCCGTCGCGCGAGCTCCTCGATCGCGGCCGACTCTCGGGAGCGCACGAGCGCCTCGACCTCGGCCGCCATCGGACGCGGCCGGGCGAGCTCGATGCGCACGGCCTCTTCGAGCAGGCGGGCGGCGCGCGCGCGAGCGAGCGCGATCCGCCCGTGCGCCAGCGGCTGAGCAGCGAGGCGGAAATCCGCTTCGCGGATGGGTACGGCGAGCTGCACGTAGTCGACGAGATCGATCGAAAGGCGACCGCCCATGCCGACCTCCAAGGGGCGCCCGAGGCGGCGCGCCACCTCGGCGAGTTCCTCCGCGCTCGCGCTCGAGAGCCGGTCGTAGGCCCGCTTCGCCTCGGCGACCGCCCATCGGCGCAAGGCTCCTGGCGCGGGCGTGGATTGGAGCAACAGCCGCGCGAAGAGAAAGGAAAGGTAGCGCTCTAGGGGCCGCGCGTTCGCGAGCTCCTCGAGCGCCGCCGTCCCTCGGGGATCGTCGGCGCCCGCGAGGGCCCGGGCGCGGCCGATCGAACGGACTTGATCGTACCGAGGCTCGGTCACAAGGTCACGGACCGAGACCGAGAGGTCCTCGGTGAGACGGTCGGCCCCCGGGAGGAAGGGATATTCCCCCCAGAGCGCGAGCTCGTCTATAGGTGGGGACCCACGAAGAGCCATAGGATCAGTAAGACGATGGCCAGCGAGGAGACCACGGCCACCGAAGCGCCGAACTGGTCGAGGCGGGGGTTGTTCCACCCCCGCTTGAACCGCGCGGCGACGCTGGCGGCATAGTCCCGGACGAGCAGGCCCCCGTCCAGGGGGATCAAGGGGAGCGCGTTGGACGCCCCCAATAGGAAGTTCATCCACGCGAACCAGTAGAGCAGGTTCAGGCCGATCCAAGTCGCGTCGGCGTTCGTGCCGGCCAGAGGTCCGGTGAGGTGGAAGAAGGACTGAGACCCGCCGGAGATGGGTTGGAGGCCGGCGATCGGGAGGACGAGCCAATCGATACCGCCGGTCAGAGGGCTCGAGGAGCTCGTGAGCGGGTTCACGAACGTAGCGGTCAACTGTGTCGGGGTTAGGAACGAGAGCGAGACCCCCAGGAAGCCCTTGTGGGCATCCGCGGCCTCGTGCGTGTAGGTCGACTCGGCGACGAGCGTGACGTTCTGAGTCACGAGACCCCCTACGCTGGGTGAATAGTACTCGATCGGTATCGTCGTGTTCGGGGCCGTGGATTCGAGGGCCGACTGGAGCTCGGCGTTCGTGGTCGTGGCCGTGTGATTCACCATCACGATGATGTCGCCGGCTTCCATCCCGACGGTTTGCGCCGGCGTCCCGCCAAGGACACCCACCACCCCGGCCCCATTCGCGTTCGGCGCTACCGACGATGCGACCAGACCGCTCATGACCAAGAAACAGACCATTCCAATGAGGAAGTTCGCGAGGATCCCGGCGGCGGCGACGCGGTCGCGCCGGCGCCGGTTCGCCGCCTCCATGTCCGCATCGTCCTGCTCGACGAACGCGCCGATGGGGATGACGCACCAGAGGATCCCGAGGCTCTTCACTCCGATCTTCTGCGAGCGAGCTACGAAGCCGTGGAAGAACTCGTGCAGCGCGACGCCCACGACCAGCGCGACGATACCATACCCGATCGGAATGAACGGGTTGAGGCCGGGAATCCCGAGCGCCTCTTGAACGGTCGGCGCGCTCGCGGCGCTTGTGTGCACGCTGACGATGGCGTCGAGGATGAGGAGGACGACCATCGCCCCCATCGCGACCACGCTGAGCAGGATCGCCACGTCCCCGGCGATCGACCACGCCCGCACGCGCCGGCCGACGCGGTCGATGAAATCACGACCGCGTCGGGTCTTGATCATCACGGCGGGGCCGAAGAGCGAGAGCGTGCGCTCCTTTCCGATCCAGCCGGCCTTCCACAGAGCGTAGACGACGATCGCATAGGCCAGGACGGCCAACCCTGCGATCTCGTATCCGTTGAGTGCGAACGACGTCGTGCTGCCCCCGCGGTTCTCGAGTCAGCTCGGGGTAAATACGCTATGGCCGGCGTCGGTGGCCGCCCCGGTCGCTAGCCCTTGACGACGCCCATCGGTGTCAGGCGAGCGACGCGCCGGGTCAGTCCTGCGCCCTCGGCCACGCGCACGACCTCCTCGATGTCCTTGTAGGCACCGGGCGCTTCTTCGGTGACCCCTTCCCGGGAGGAGGAGCGGACCACGATGCCGCGACCCCGCAGGGAACGGGTCACCTCGTCGAATCGGAAGGTGCGGGCTGCCGCGCTCCGGCTCAGCCGTCGGCCGGCGCCGTGGCAGGACGAGCCGAACGAACGGATCAACGAGGTCGGAAGGCCGACGAGGACGTAGCTCGCCGTTCCCATGTCCCCCGGGATGAGCACGGGTTGCCCGCTCGAGCGATACGCCTCGGAAACCTCATCCCGTCCCGCCGGGAAGGCACGGGTAGCGCCCTTGCGGTGCACGAGCAGTCGCCGAGGTCCGCTTTCGGTAACGTGCGATTCGAACTTGGCCATGTTGTGCGCGATGTCGTAGACGACCTCGATCCCCAGGTCGTCGGCCGACCGCCCGAACGTTCCTTCGAAGGCGCGCCGAACCCCCGCGGTGATCGCCTGGCGGTTGGCCCATGCGAAATTGGCGGCCGCCGCCATCGCCGCCAGGTACTTCTGCGCCCCGTCCGAGCTGATCGGAGCGCAGCACAGTTGACGGTCGACGAGCTTGACTCCCCGTTGGAGAAGATCCTGGTCCATCTTCCGGATGTAATCGGTCGCGACCTGGTGACCCAGCCCACGCGAGCCCGTATGCAGCATGACGACGACCTGGCGCTCTTCGAGCCCGAACGCCTTCGCGCATGCGGGGTCGAAGAGCCGGTCTACCTTCTGGACCTCGAGAAAGTGGTTTCCGCTCCCCAGGGTGCCCAGCTGACGGCTCCCGCGCTTGCGCGCCTCCGGGCTCACGAGATGCGGATCGGCGCCGGCCAGGCATCCGTTCTCTTCCTGGACCGTAAGGTCCGTCGGCGTTCCGCCCCCCTTCTCGACGAGCCATCGAGCCCCCCCGACGAGCACTTCGTCCATCTCCGACTCTCGTAGCAGCGAGCCGGCCTTCGAGCCGACGCCCGCGGGGACCGCCCGGTAAAGCTGTTCGGTGAGCTCGGTGAGCTTCGGGCGCACTTCCGTCTCGGTGAGATCGGTGCGCAGCAGTCGGACCCCACAGTTGATGTCGTACCCGATCCCGCCAGGACTGACGATCCCCTCGTCGAGGTCGAAGGCGGCGACGCCTCCCACAGGGAAGCCGTATCCGAAGTGGATGTCGGGCATCGCGAGAGATCGCTCGACGATGCCCGGAAGGGTCGCGACGTTGGCCAGCTGGTCGATCGCCGGATCGTGCGCCACATCGCCCAGCAGCGCCGGACTCGAGAACAAGCGACCCGGCACGCGCATGCCACGCGCGGCGTCGACCTCGATGTCGTACGTGAACTCGTCGCGAGGGACGAGGAGAAGCGGGGCCGCCATGGCCCGCGGGGACGGAACGGGTCTATTAAGGTCGAGGGCCGCAGCCCTCAACTTGAGCCAAGCGTGAAGTAGCTTCGCTGCCCTCGTAGTCGTGGCAGAGGGTGCCGATGTACCTGGGGCGCTTGCTCACGATGATCAACTTCGCCCTGCTCGCCGTGGCGATCGCGATCTACTTTGTCGCCCCGGCCATCGCGACGACGTTTCTCTACATCCTGATCGCTTGGATGTTCGCGAGCCTCATCTTGTTCTACCTGCCGATATCCCGCCGGCGGATCGGCCGTTCGTCCACCGCACCCGCAGGACCGAGTGCCCCGCCCGCGACGGGGGCTCCGACGGCGTCCGGCGGACTCCCCCTCCCGTCCGCCGCGGCCAGCGCGGCTTCGGCTCCGGCAGCTTCCAGCGCGTCGGCGTCCACGACCGCCGGGCCGATCGGCTTTTGCATTTATTGCGGCTCGCACCTTCCGCCGAACGCCGAATTCTGCCCGGCGTGTGGCCACCCGGTCCACGCGATCTAGTGCTGACGGTGACCTCACCCCGGGACGACGCGAAGCATCGCTTCCTTCGCCCGCACGTTCGAGCCCGCGCGGACCGAGAGCTGCGCGACCGTGCCGTCGATCGGGCTCGTGACCTCGTTGCGCATCTTCATGGCCTCGACGACGACGAGGACCTGGCCGGTTCGGACCGGGTCGCCCTCCTGGACCCGCACTTCGATCACCTTGCCGGGCATCGGCGGCACGATAGGCACGCCGGGACCGTCACCGAGTCCGGGAGTTCCCGGGGAAGCAGGAACGCCGTGGGCGCGAGGGCGGGGAGCGGTCCGCGGGACGGGCGGGGTCCCCCCGTCTCGACGCACCTCCCCGACCGTCCACCTCTCGCCGTTCACATCGATCGGTCCGGGAGGGGATGCGAATCCCTGTGGCCAGCCGTCGACCACGACTTTTTCACCCGCGATCTCGAGCTCGACCTTGAGGGGACCGGCTTCCACCACCTCGAAGGGGTAGGTCCGCTCGCCGAGCCGTACGGTCTTCGCGTCGAGATCGACGTCGACCGTCTCGGATCTACCCGCGCGAACGATGCTGAGCCGCATTCATCCACCTCCGTTGGCCGAGCGTCCGCACGCGTCCCTCGTGGGCCCAGGGACTCGTTCCTCCTTCCTCGCCCGCGCGCTCCGGGGGTGGAGGGGGCGCCGCGACCGGAGCTCGCAGCGCGCCGACGATGCCGAGCGCGGCGCTCGTGAGCACGTCGTCCGTGAGGCCGCGGTCGATCGTCGCCCGATAGGACCGGTAGACCGACGGGAAGAGGGCATAGGAGAGCACGTCGCGCTCGGATGCGTTCGGAAGGAACTCCCGGACCTCGGCGGTCATCTTCTCGAACTCCGGAGGGATACGGTCGGCGGGCCGGCCCTGAATCGCCGGCTTCTCGGCCGTGACCCGCGCGACGAGCGCAGGATCCATAGGGCCGGGCGGCGTGCCGTACAGACCCCGCAAGTAATCGTGCACCTCTTGCGTGATGGTGCGGTAGCGCTCGCCCGCGAGCACGTTGAGCAGCGCCTGGATCCCGACGATCTGGCTCGTCGGCGTGACGAGCGGTGGATAGCCCAAGTCCTTGCGAACCCGTGGGATCTCGGCGAGCACTTCGGGGAGGCGCGCGAGGGCCCCTTGCTCTTCGAGCTGGGCGAGCAGGTTCGAGAGCATCCCCCCCGGGACCTGATGAAGGATGATCTCCGGATCGGTCTGGAGGGCCCGCAGCTGGAGCAGAGGGCGATAGTGCTCGAGCACAGTGCGGAAGTAGTCCGCCAGCCGGGCGAGCGCGTTAAGGTCGAGGTGCGGGTCGTACGGCGTGCCGTGCATCGCGGCGACGAGCGTCTCGGTCGGAGGTTGCGAAGCTCCCCCGGCGAAAGGACTCAGCGCACCGTCCACCGACGTGGCGCCGGCCTCGGCGGCGGCGAGGCAGGAGAGCGTCGACATCCCGCTGGACGAGTGCGTGTGCACCGCGACGGGCAATCCGACCTCTTTGACGAGCGCGCGCGTCAGCGCGCCGCTATCGGACGGCGGCATGAACCCGGCCATGTCTTTGATGCAGAGCTCTTCCGCCCCCATCTCGGCGAGGCGGCGGCCGAGGTTCACGAACGACTCGAGGGTGTGCACCGGAGACTGCGTGTAGCAGATCGTGCCCTGCGCCCGGCCTCCCGCATGGCGTACCGCCTCCAGGGCGACCCGCATGTTCTCCGGGTCGTTGAGCGCGTCGAAGACCCGGAAGATCGTGATGCCGGTGCGCGCGGAATGCTCGACGAACTTGCGCACGAGGTCGTCCGAATAGTGCCGGTAGCCGACGAGGTTCTGCCCGCGCAGGAGCATCTGGAGCGGGGTGTTCGGGATCGCGCGCTTGAGTTGGGCGAGTCGCTCCCAGGGATCTTCGCGCAAGAAGCGTAGGCAGACGTCGAACGTCGCGCCCCCCCACACCTCGAGCGAACGGTACCCGATCGCGTCCAGTTGCTCCGCCGCCGGGAGCATGTCGCGCGTTCGCATCCGCGTGGCGATCAGCGACTGGTGACCGTCCCGCAACACCGTGTCCGTGATCTGGACCATCGTGCGCCCCGAGGGCCGCTAGAGCGGCCCGTTCCCGTGCTTCTTCGGAGGGCGATCGTCCCGCTTGGACGACAGCATCCTGAGCCCGGCGACGAGGCGCGCGCGCGTCGTCGTGGGATCGATGACGTCGTCGATGTAGCCTCGCTCGGCGGCGAGGAACGGATTCATGAATTCGGTCCGGTAATCCCGGATGCGGCGGGCGCGCTCCTCCTCGGACATGCCTCCGTTGCCCTCCCCGCTTCGACGGAAGAGGATCTTCGCGGCTCCTTCCGCCCCCATCACCGCGATCTCCGCGCCGGGCCAGGCAAAGTTGAGGTCGCCGCCGAGGTGCTTCGAGCACATGACGTCGTAGGCGCCTCCGTAGGCCTTGCGAAGAATCACGGTCATCATCGGGACCGTCGCCTCGGCGTAGGCGTAGAGGAGCTTCGCGCCGTGGCGGATGATCCCGCCGTGCTCTTGCGCCGTTCCCGGCAGGAAGCCCGGCACGTCGACGAACGTCAGGAGCGGGACGTTGAACGCGTCGCACGTGCGGACGAAGCGCGCGGCCTTCACCGATGCGTTGATATCGAGGGTGCCCGCCAGTTGCGACGGATTATTGGCAATCACCCCGATCGAGCGGCCCGAAAGCCGGGCGAGGCCGACCACGATGTTCATCGCCCACTCGGGCTGGATCTCGAGGAACGAGCCCGGGTCGAGCACACGATCGATCACCTCGCGCACATCGTACGGTGCGTTCGGGTCCTCGGGAACGGTGCGCGCCAGCTCGGCGGCCGCGCTCGCGGCCGGCTCGACGCTCTCGGCTCGGGGAGGTTCCTCGAGGTTGTTCAGCGGGAGGTATCCGAGCAAGCGGCGGACCAGTTCGAGCGCGTCCTTGTCGTTCGCCGCGGTGAGATGGGAGACCCCGCTTTGGCGGGCGTGGGCATCCGCCCCTCCGAGGTCCTCGGTCGAGACCTCTTCGCCGGTGACCTCCTTCACCACGTCCGGGCCGGTGATGAACATCTGCGAAGTGCCGTGGGCCATCACCACGAAGTCGGTGAGTGCCGGAGAGTAGACCGCCCCGCCCGCGCACGGGCCCAGGATCGCCGAAACCTGGGGGACCACGCCCGAAAGGCTGACGTTGCGCCAGAAGACCTCCCCGTAGCCCCCGAGGCTGACGACCCCTTCCTGGATTCGGGCGCCTCCCGAGTCGTTCAGGCCCACAATCGGTACTCCCGCCTTACGGGCGAGTTCCATCACGGCGACGATCTTGGCCGCGTGGGCCTCGCCGAGCGCTCCGCCGAAGACGGTCGCGTCCTGCGCGAAGGCGCAGACCGGCCGTGCGTCGACCTCGCCCCAGCCGGTGACCACCCCGTCGCCCGGGATCCTCCGCTCGGCCATTCCGAACGAGGTCGCGCGGGTCGTGACGTAGGCTCCGATCTCCTCGAACGTGCCGGAGTCGAAGAACGCCTCGAGCCGCTCGCGGGCGGTGAGCTTGCCGGCCGCGTGATGCTTCGCCACCCGTTCGGCGCCGCCGCCCTCGCGGGTCGCGCGCTTGAGCACCTCCCAACGATCGAACGCGTCGCTCATGGACCCGCCAGGACGTCGACATCGCCCGCCCTTATCGCTATCCGGTCGCGCCCCCGGACGATCCAGAGCTCGCCTTCGTCACCGAGGGTATCGATGCGGCCCATCGGGACTCCATCGACCGTCACCGCCCGCCCGCGACCATACAGGCGATCCCGGCACCGATCGAGAAGGAGGGAAGCGCGCGTGGGGTCCTTCAGCTCCTCGACCGCGCGCATCGCCGCCGCCGAGGTCCACGCTTCCACCTCCTCGAGCGAGGGGGGAGGCCGTACGTGGTCTTCGATCGCGGTCACGCGCGCACGCAATTCCTCGGGCGCGTCGTGCGCGATCGACCGGACGTTGACGCCGATGCCAGCGATCTCGTAAAGGCGATCGGGGCCCCCGACTTCATCGATGAGAATCCCAGAGATCTTCCGGACGGCGTCGCCGCGCACGACGAGGAGATCGTTCGGCCATTTCAATGCGGTGCCGATCCCGAAGCGACGCTCGAGCTCGCCTCCGAGTTCCTCGCCGATCGCGAGGGCGAGGCGCGTGCGGGGCGGAGGGGGGGCCTCCAGCACGATGCTGAGGTAGAGGCCCCGTCCCTCGGGTGACCACCAGGAGTGGTCGAGACGGCCCCGTCCCTTCGTCTGATGGCGCGCGACGACCCGGGTGCCCGGTAGCGTGCCGGCACGGGCGAGCTCGACCGCCCGGTCCTGGGTGGAACCGATCGTCTCGTAGAATTCCCGCGGGATCACGCGGACGCCCTGCCCGGCGGCATCACCGAGCTCGTTAATGATTGGCGCCGGGGGAAGAACGCGAGGTTCATCTACCCGCACCGATAGCGCGGTCGGCGGGAGCGATGGGCGAGCTTACGGAGACGCTGCGACAAATCGCCCCGAACCTTTCGACCGAGATCGGGGGTCGTCTCCAGGGACTCACGGGAGCCATCCTGCACAGCTACCTGCCCCAATCCTGGGCGCTCAAGAGCCCGTCGGACGCTGCGACGCTCTCCGTGAGCGCCGGCGGGACCGTGACCGTTCGCGACGGGGTGGACCCCGCCGCCGATGTGGTAATCCGAGGGGCCCAAGAGAGGCTTCTCGCCGCGCTGAGGAAGGGACGGGGCGCCGGGTTGCGCCGCACGGACTTCGAGGTCGAACTGCGGACCCGCAAGGGCCGAACCGCCTTCGAGTTCCTGCGCGGACGCTTCGGGCTCTAGCCGAGCTCGCGAAGGCGCCCGATCATCTTCACGACCGCGCGCACGGCGTTCGCCGCGTTCTCGATCCGGTCCTGGGCTTGCAGACGGGTCTCGCCGGGGCCGGTGACGCCGAGGCCGACGGGTTTCGAGAAGTCGACGGCGAGGTCCGCCAGCTTCCGTGCGGCCTGGTGCATCACGATCTCGTCGTGCTGCGTCTCGCCTTCGATGACCGCGCCGAGCGCGACGACCGCGTCGACGTCCGAACGGCCCAGGAGGACCTTGGCCGCCAGGGGGAGGTCGTAGACCCCGGGCGTCTTGACCACGGGGCCCAGGGTCGCTCCCAGGAACGCCACCTCCTCCTTCGCTCGCTCGAGCATCGCGTAGGTGATGTCGAAGTTGTACTCGCTCGCCGCGATCGCGATCCGGATTCCGCTGCCCTTCTTCTGCGCTGATGGACTCATGGTGTTCTTTCTCCGTGTGGTTCTCTGGTGACGGGGTGGCATGGGACCGGCCCGGGGGGCCTAGCGCACCGGTCGAACGGCTCCCGCGTCGGGGAATCCCTGACGCAGGCCGCTCCCTCGCGCGCGGTGGAGGTCCTGAGGCCGGAAGAGCATCGCGTAGGCGTTGAGCGCGTGCTCTTCGGCGCGTCGTCGAGCGAGCCGGTCCAGCTCGCGGTCGGTGGACGCTTCGCTCTCGAAGACGAAGCACTCCACGATCGGCCGGCTTTCCAACAGCCCGGCCCAGATGAGGCCCAGCGATGCCTCGTGCGCGCACGTCCGATCGTACTCCGCGCGGCCGGGCATCCCGAGGGCGAGCACGAGGTCGACGTCCTCACGACGGAACATCTCACGTGCCGCGACCGGAAGGTCCTTGATCCCGGGCACGGTACGGCGGAAGATCCGGAAGCCGGTCCCTCGCTCGTTCAGGGCGCGGACCGCGGCGGCCGCCATGTCGACGCGCGCGAAAGTCGTGTCGAGGATCCCGATCCGCTTCACGCGCTCGCCTCCTTTCGGCCGCTCCGTTCCAGGATCCGCTCCACGATCTTGCGGGTCGCGAGCCCGTCATGGGGGAGCGCTCCGATGCGGACGACCTTCACCGGAACTCCGCGTCGGGCGCACTCGCGCTCGATCTCCTGCTCGTTCCAGGCCTGGTTGTAGCCGAGGGTGATGATGTCGGGCTTGAGTTCCACGACCGTCTGATAGATATCGGTCTTACTGCCAAGCACGGCCTTGTCGACCGGTTTGAGCGCCTCGACCATCTCCCGGCGGATCTGCTCGGGGACGTAGGGCTCGTGCTTCAGCCGTCGCACCGTTTGGTCGCGCGCCACGACCACCACGAGCTCGTCGCCGAGCTTGTGGGATTCGGTGAGAAAGTAGACATGTCCGGGGTGGAGGAGGTCGAAGACCCCCGTGGCCATCACCCGGACCATGACCGCCACGCCTCGACGATGGAACGTCCTTCCAGGAAGAGCCACCCGTGGTCGTCGGCGTACCGCCGCGCGGCCTGGGGGGACCGCGCGCCGCCCGAGTCGCCGAGCATCTCGCAGACGGTCGCCGACTCGCTCAGACCGGCCATCCGGGTAAGAGAGACGGCCAGTTCCGTATGTCCCTTTCGCTCGGCGAGGAGTCCGGGCGCGGCGTAGATGAGGCTGACATGGCCCGGGCTGGAGAACGTCGCGACGAATTCCTCTCGGAGGAGGGGCGCGTCGACCGACCGAATCCGGGCGGCGATCTCGCCGACCGAGCGGATCGTGCGCGCGCGTTCGTTGTCGGTGACGCCGGTGTAATTGTCACGGTGGTTGATCGTGATGCCGAAGGAGCTACGGCGATCGTATCGAGGGCTCTCGATGAGCCGCCCCACCGTGGGGTACTCCTGCCGGGATATCTCGAAGAGATCGCGCACAAACGGGAGGCCCACGGCGTTGCGCAACTCGGCCGAGATCGCGGTGCAGATCACGCCCCCCGCGTCGTGACGAAGAAGGCGAACGAGCTCGGGGGTCGCCCGCTCGCTGAGGAAGACGAGGTCGGTCTCCCCCTCGCGATCCGGCGCGTCGAAGATCAGCACCGGTTCGCCCGAATCGAGGGCCTCCGCAGCGCGCTCGATCTCGTCGGGAATCGGCCGAATTGGGTGGTCCGCTAGCATCGCGCGGGCAAGGAGAATGCCCACCTAATAAGTAATGCGTAACTAACCAAATATGGGTTGATGGCCGATGGGTCGGGAAGAGACGGAACCGCGTCATGGCTCGGCTGCGACCTCTGTCGAGAGGCCCTCCAAGGAGGGCGCTCGTTAGGAGGTGATCCATCTGCAGGTTCCCCTACAGATACCTTGTTACGACTTAGTCCCCCTTGCTGAACCGAAGTTCGAGCGACCCAAATGAGCCACCCTCACTCCGACCCAACTCGGATGACTTGACGGGCGGTGTGTGCAAAGAGCAGGGGCACATTCACCGCGGGATGTTGACCCGCGATTACTACGGAATCCATTTTCACGAGGGCGAGTTACAGCCCTCGATCCAGACTACGATGGGGTTTCAGGATTGCCTCCCCCTTTCGAGGTCGGTTCCCATTGTCCCCACCTTTGTAGCGCGCGTGTTGCCCGGGAGATTCGGGGCATACGGACCTACCGTAGACCTCTCCTTCCTCTGCCTTAGCGGCAGCGATCCCTTCAGTGTGCTCTCACGACCGCTCGTGAAATAGCGACTGAAGGCGAGGGTCTCGTTCGTTATCTGACTTAACAGAACGCCTTACGGTACGAACTGACGACGGCCATGCACCACCTCTCGGAGGATCGGGCAAGGTCTTCGGCCTGGCTTTCATCCCTCCGTCGCCCCCGGTGAGTTTTCCGGCGTTGAATCCAATTGAACCGCACGCTCCTCCCGTTGCGGTGCTCTCCCGCCAATTCCTTTAAGTTTCAGTCTTGCGACCGTACTCCCCAAGCGGCAGACTCAACACCTTCGCTCCGGCACTGGGAGCCCACGCAGGACCCCCAACACCAAGTCTGCAGCGTTTACACCCTAGACTACCGGGGTATCTAATCCCGTTTGCGCCCTAGGGCTTCGTCCCTCACTGTCGGATTCGTTCTAGGTGAACGCCTTCGCCACTGGTGGTCCCCCCCGGATTACAGGATTTTACCCCTACCCCGGGAGTACCTTCACCCTCTCCCGATCCCAAGCCGAGCAGTGTCTCCGGCCTTCGGACCGTTGAGCGGCCCGATTTCCCCGGAGATTTGCCCGGCCAGCTACGGACGCTTTAGGCTCAATAATAATGAGCACCACTCGGGCCGCGGGTATTACCGCGGCGGCTGGCACCCGTCTTACCCGGCCCTTACTTCTCGAGCTTTTTAGGCTCGAGAACAGCCTACACATAGTGTAGGCACTTGGAGTTCCCGCATCGTGGTTTCCCACATTGTGCAGGTTTCGCGCCTGCTGCGTCCCGTAGGACCTGGATTCGTGTCTCAGAATCCATCTCCGGGCGACTTCTCCCAAAGCCCGTACCCGTCTTCGGCTAGGGGGTCCGTGAAACCCCCTACGACCTGATAGGCCGCAGACCCATCCTCGAGCCCCGCAGGGTTTCGGTCGGAGAGCCTTCCATCATCTCCGGCCTATCGGGTATTATCCCCAGTTTCCCGGGATTATCCCCGTCTCGAGGGCAGATTGTCCGCGTGTTACTGAGCAGTGCGCCGAGGGCTTACCCCTCTCGACTCGCATGGCTTAAGCGAACTCCAATAGCGGTGCCCGCCGGCAGGATCAACCGGATTTTCGCACACTAATTCGTGCGTTGGACGCACGGATCGCAACCGATGAACTGACTGGCGGAATTGCTCTTTTGCTTACTGGATGAGCTATTCGCGTACGTTTCTCGTCTCTTCCTTGTCGGTCCCGAGAGGTCACTCCCCCTTGCGAGGGAGGGGATCTCGGGGCTCCACGCCCCATCGGGCCATCGTGTGGCGTCGCCTTGGAAGAGGCCGGATCATGGATCCCCGGCTCGCCGTGGCAGCGCCGAGCACGCACGCCCCCGTGAGGGAGCGCCTCGCGCTTGAGGTACGGAGAGGGGCGGGGTATTTAACGGCGGCGAGCGGGATATTTCTCGGGACTCCCTTCGAGGCGGCGGACCCAGTTCGGGACCTCGAGCAGAGAGGTGACCTCGGGGGGATCCTCGTTGAACGCGACCCCGTCGCGGTGGAGCCACACCGAGGGAATGCCCGCTGCGCGCGCGGCGAGTGCATCGGTCTTGAGAAGGTTCCCGACGTAGAATGCCTCGTGAACCGAAACCTTCGCCCGGGCGAGCGCGCGACGGAAGATCTCGGGATCGGGCTTGCGCACTCCCTCGGTCCCCGAACTCGTCACGGTATCGAACAGCTCGAGGATGCCGGTCTGATCCAGCACCCGCCGCGCGCTCGCCTCCGAGTTGGAGTTCGAGATGACTCCAAGCCTCCGGCCGTCTTCGCGCAGTTCCTCTAGGCAGCGGCGCGAATCGGAGAACAGGCGGTACGGCGCACGCTGCCGGTGGATGTCCTCGGTGAACCGGGTCGCGGTCGCAAGGCTGACCTCGTGCTGCGCCGCCTGGGTGAGCACCTTCTGCCAGAACTCGACGAAGTGGTCCGAGATCACGCCGTCCATCTCGGACTCGACATCGCGGAACGCGTGCGCGAGATCGTCCGGTTCGAACTCGAGGTAGTGGCGTCGCGCCGTGTCGGTCCAGCCCAGATAATCGCGCTCGTCGACCAGCGTTCCACCAAGGTCAAAGAAGACCGCACGGATCTGGGGGGGAGGGTTTGCCATCGCTCCGGGACCTCGCGAGGCATAGATAGCCGTCGCGACCCGGACCTCGGCGTTCGGTCGGGTCCGGGATCCGGCTCCCCCAGCGCGCCGTCTTTGACCCCCGAGAGCGCGTGAGGGGAGGGAGAGACGGGAATGCGATCGACCGGCACCGGACCGGGGGGAGCGGGTAAAAGCTCTCGGGCGTGTGCAACGAACGATGACCAGCGCTCCCTCGGTGCCCTCCGGCCCGCCGGCGACGCCGCCGCACAAGGTCTGCTACCTGAGCCGGAGGAAGGGATGGACCGATCCGGCGCGGCCCCATCGGCCGGTCTCCGAGGTGAACCTTCTCGCCGTCTATCTGGGATCTCGAGTTTGGACGCTCGAGACCGCATGGGCGGCGGTCTTCGGCAACCTGATCCCGCCGACCGTCGCGCGGGCCTACCGAACCGCGACCGCGCGGGTTCCCGTTTCGGAGAGCGAGATCCGGGTCCTCCGCGAGCTCGCGGACCGCCTCGACGTTGAGCTCCGCGTGGTCGACTGACTTCGGACCGGCGCACGGAGCCGCGGATTCGCACCCTCCGGCCTCCTGGCCTTCTCGCGCCCGCGAGCGGGGGCGCACCTTCGCGCGCGAAGCTCTAGGCGACGCTCACGCTCTCGAGGTCGGTGTGGCGCACGAGGATCGCGCGCGCGATCTTCAGGTTGCGCGCCTGCTTCCCGATCGCGCGCGCCTTCCACGCCGGGTCCACGGTCACCGTCACGTGGCGGGCCCGGCCCTTCAAACGGATGTCGACATCCTTGGGGTGGTAGGCGTAGAAGATGTTGAGGGCGAGCGTCCCCGGATCATCCGAGTAGGCGACGACCATGATCTCCTTCTTCAGGAGCTCCTTGAGCCGCTCGACCCGTACTCCGCTGGGTCCGATCGCCTTTGCCAGCCCCTCCGGATCGATCAGGAAGATGAGCTTGTCCTCGGCGAAGAAACAGTCGCGCACGTGGGCGCCGGTGGCTTCCTCGAAGAGGCGCAGGTAGCCGAGGGTCTCGGTATCAAGACTGATCTCGGGCACGGTCGGTAGACGCTCCCGGCCCCGGGGTGATCCGGCCCTACGACGTCTCGAGGGAAAGGATCGCGCTGGAGCCGGGGTCGATGACCGCCATCGCGCTGATCGGATGCGGTCGACCGCAGGCCTGGCCGAGCTCGACGGCCGTGCCGTCGTAGTGGTAGATCGGGATCCGGCCGATCGCCCGCTCCTTCGCAAGGCGCGGGTCCGGGCAGCTCGACGCCACGATCACGAGGCGCGCCTTCTTCGCGTCCGCGGCCTCGAGGGTCTGCGTGAGACCGATGCGCACCGTTCCCGTGTCGAGCGCGACCTTGAGCGCGTGCGCGAGATCCATCTACGCGGCCTCCTCGCGGCTGCGCTCGACGGTCTCGGGGTGGCCCGGGCGATAGACGAGGTTCACCGCGCCGGTGCCGAGGGTGATCGGCTGGCCGACGATGATGTTCTCGGCGACCCCTTTGAGCTCGTCCGTCTCGCCGGTGATCGCCGCGTGGAGAAGGTGCGCGGCGGTGATCTCGAAGGCCGCCCTCGCGAGCACGCTCGTCTTCTTGCCCGAGATACCGTGCCGGCCGATCGCGCGGATGTCCCCTTCGTTCGTCATGACGTCCGAGACGAGCATCAGGTGCCGGATATCGACCCCGAGGCCCTGCTCGGCGAGCGTTCGATTCGCCTCGCGGACCAGCGCGACGCGGGCCGCCTCGACACCGTAGACCCGGTAGATCTCAAAGACGGAGTTGGTGGTCGTGCGAGCGCCGTCGACGCCGGGGACCTCGAGTACCTTCTCGAGGTTCGATCCCTCGGTGTAGATGACATACTCGTCCTTCTCGCGCCGGATCAGCGCGCGCTTGATGCCCGGGACACCCTGGATCTGGATCCCTTTCGCCTCCTCGCTGGCGAGCAGGAGCTTGCGGAACGGCATCTCCTCGACCGGTTCGTCCTTCTTCGATCGGGTCGTCGGCTCGGCGCGCTCCTTCAGGTGGATCGCGAACGATCGGCTCTCGCCCGACCCCGATCCGGGGCGAAGCTCGAAGAGGCGCGTATCCACGCCCTCGGTGAGCGCGCGCTCCAGGTGGTCACGCGTGATTCCCCGCGCCTTCAGCAGCGCGGCCTGGGGAGTGATCACGACCTTGAGCTCTTCCACGACCGTGCCGATCGTCGCGATGTCCGGGACCGTCGTGACCTCGATCTGGAGCGCGATCTTCTGGACCGCGTCGCGATCCTTGCGGAGCTTCGGATCGACGTAGACCGTCATCATCGGAGTGGAGGGCACGCGACGCGCGTCGACGAGCTCGATGAGCCGGGGCAGGCCCAGGGTCACGTTCATCTCGGCCACACCGGCGTAGTGGAACGTGCGCAGCGTCATCTGCGTCCCGGGCTCGCCGATCGACTGCGCCGCGATGATCCCGACGGATTCGTGGGCGTCGACCTCGGCCTTCGCGAACCGCTGGGCGACCGCGCGAACGGCGCGGGTCGTTTCGGCCGGGGTGAGACGCAGGCGGGAGATCTTTTCCCGGAGCTCGGAAGCGAGCGAGGGAGGAAACCGGATCCCTTCGTCCTTTGCGATCTCTTCGATGCGCGTGGCGAGGGTCTCGCGGGCTCCTTTCTCTTCGGGCATGGGTCGCCTACTCCCCTCCGAACTCGCCGCCCTCTTCGGGGGTGCCCACGTCCTCGGTCTCCTCTTCCTCGGTCTCTTCTTCGGCCAGGGCCTCGGCCTGAAGGTCCATCTCTTCCTCGGCGACGGGGGGTGGACCGGCACCGCCGGCGCCACCGCCTTCCGCGGCACCGGGCCGGACGAGGCGCCCGAGCACTCGGGCGAGAATCTCGTCGACCGCGACCGCGTGCCCTTGGTAGGAACGCGTGGGGTCGATCCCGTCCTCGCCATACAGATACTCGATGATCGTACCGGCCGTGTTGCGCACCGTACCGTCGTCGACGACCTTGAGGTCCTCGAGCGCGTTGATCAGTCGGCGCTGCATGTATCCGGATCGGCTCGTGCGGACGGCCGTGTCGACGAGGGATTCCCGACCCCCCATCGAGTGGAAGAAGTACTCCGTCGGAGAGAGTCCGTGCTTGTAGTTCGAGCTCACGAATCCCCGCGAGTCGGCGCCGAGGTCGCCCCGGGCGAAGTGCGGGAGGGTCCGGTCGTAGTATCCGCGCAGCAGGCGCTCGCCTCGGACCGACTGCTGGCCGACGGCGCCGGCCATCTGCGTGAGGTTCAGCATCGAGCCGCGAGCGCCGGACTTCGCCAGGATCACGGCCGGGTTCTCGAGGCCCAGGTAGCGACCGGCGATCTCGCCGGCCTGATCGCGCGCCATGCCGAGCTCGCGCCGGACCATGACCTCGAGCGTCTCTTCGAGGGATCGCCCGGGCATCTGCTCGAGCTCCCCGTTCTTGTACTGCGCCACCAACTCGTTGACCTTCACGCGCGCGGACTCGAGGGCCTTCGCGATCTCCTTCTGCGCCCCTTCGGGCACGTCCTCGTCGTCGATGCCGGTCGACAGTCCCTTCAGGCCGATGGCGGTGATCGCGAGCCGGCTCATCTCGTCCAAGAACTGGCGCGCCCGCGCCATGCCGTAGTTGCGCGCGATGTCGTCCAAGATCGCGCCTTTCTCGAAGGCGATCGCCTTCTTGTCGATCGTACCGGCCTTGAGAATCCCATTCTCAATGATGACCGTAGAATCGGCCTTGCTCCCCGGGGACGCGTCGTCGCCCTTCGACCAGATGTTCGAGCGGAATTCGAGCGTGAGGTCGCGGGGCAGCGTGAGACTGAACAGCTGCTTGCCCGTCCAATAGGGGCGGCCGTTCTTGTCGGTCCCGGCGGGCGGCGGCGTCGGGTAGTTCAGCTTCGAGAGCAGGTAGGCGACCTCGCTCATCGTGAACGTCGGGTTCTGGTAGGTGAGCAGGAACGCGGCCGTGATGTGGTCGTGCAGCATGCCGATGATCGGTCCGCCGTAGCGGGGCGAGAGGATGTGCTCCTCCACCTTCATGAGGACCTTCGCCTCCGCCCGCGCCTCCTGGCTCTGGAGGACATGCAGGTTCATCTCGTCGCCATCGAAGTCGGCGTTGTACGGGGGGCAGTCGCACAGGTTGAAGCGGAAGGTCTTGTTCGGTAGGATGCGGACGAAGTGGGCCATCATGCTCATCCGGTGCAGGCTCGGCTGGCGGTTGAACAGGACGATGTCGCCGTCGATGAGCTGGCGCTCGACGATGCCGCCGGGCGTCACGAGCTCGGCGCACGCGTCGGCATTCTTCTCCATGACCTTGATCCGCTGCCCGTCCTCGCGCACGAGGTAGTTGACCCCGCATCGGTAGCGCCCCTCCTCGGTCGGTGGCGGGCTCGGCCCCCGCCGTACGAGCTCCTTCGCGGCCTCCAGATTGTGGGCGGTGATCTCGAGCGGGACGGTGAGGCCGCGGGCGACCTCCATGGGAATGCCGACCTCGTTGATCGAGAGGAGCGGGTCCGGGCTGATGACCGTGCGCGCGGAGAAGTTCACCCGCTTGCCCGACAGGTTCGACCGGAACCGGCCGTCCTTCCCCTTGAGGCGCTGCGCGAGGGTCTTCAGGGGCCGACCGGAGCGGTGCCGCGCCGGTGGGATGCCGCTCGTCTGGTTGTCGAAGTACGTCGTGATGTGGTATTGAAGGAGCTCCCACAGATCCTCGACGACGAGTTGGGGAGCGCCCATGTCGCGGTTCTCGCGCAGGCGCTGGTTGATCCGGAGCACGTCGACGAGCTTGTGGGTGAGGTCGTCCTCGCTGCGTTCGCCGCTCTCCAAGGTGATCGACGGGCGGACCTGGACCGGGGGGACCGGCAGCACCGTCAGCACCATCCACTCCGGGCGTCCGAACTTCGGGTTCAAGCCCAGGTCGCGCACGTCCGCGTCGGGGATCCGCTCGAGACGGGCCCGCACCTCCTTCGGCGTGATCTTGTGGCCGTTCTCCCGGAACGTCGTGGGCTTGTCGAGCAGGATCCGCTGCTGGATCTCGTGGCAGAACGGGCAGGAACGCTCCTCCTTAGGCCCGCGCGTGCGCGGTGCGCCGTCCTCGGGCTCGGCCGAGCTATCGCCGCGGCTCGACGGCGCGTCGGGAAGGCGTCGGCCGCAGGCGCGGCACGTCGACTGGAGGAGGCGCTTGATCTCCTTCGCGTAGCCGACATGGATCACCGGCATCGCGAGCTCGATGATCCCGAAGTGCCCGGGGCACTCGTTGACGCGGCCCCCGCACGTGCGGCAGCGCAGGTTCGGCTCGATGACCCCGAGGTGGAGGTCCATGAGCCCCATCTCGATGGGGAAGCCGTCGTCGTCGTACGTGTCCGCCGTGATGATCTTGATCGCGCTCATCCGCCGGATCTCGTCCGGGGACAGGAAGGCGAACTGGAGGCTCTTGATCCGTTTGGAAAGTCCCTGCGCCATGATGATCCCCCCTACCGCATCTCCTCGAGCTCGAGCCGCATGATCACGCCGAGGCTGATCAGCTCCTCCAAGAGGAGCTTGAACGAATAGCTCATTTCGACCGGATAGATCGACGAGGTGTTCCCGCAGCTGGGACAGCGCAGCGATCCCGCCCGCGCGTCGGGGATGGCGATGTGCCCGCACTCGGGGTTCCCGCAGACGTACTGCACCGTGCCGTCGGACTCGTCGAGCAAGCGGTCCTTGATGACCATCGCGACGCCGTGGCCGATCAGGCAGTCGCGCTCCATCTCACCGAACCGTAGGCCGCCCTGGCGCGAGCGGCCCTCGGTCGGCTGTCGGGTCAGGATCTGCACCGGCCCCCGCGAGCGCATGTGCATCTTACCGGCAACCATGTGGTGGAGCTTCTGGTAGTAGATCACGCCGACAAAGATCTCCGCCTCGAACCGGCGGCCCGTCAGACCGTCGTACAACGTCTCTCGGCCGGACGGGTGAAAGCCGAGGCCCTGAAGAGCCTCGCGCAGGGCGCCTTCGCGCTCGCCACCGAACGCCGTTCCATCGATCGTGCGTCCCTCGAGCGCACCGACCTTGCCGCCCAGCATCTCGAGGACGTGGGCGACCGTCATGCGCGACGGGATCGCGTGCGGATTGATCAGAAGGTCCGGGGTCATGCCGTTCCGTGCGAACGGCAGGTTCTCGGTCGGGGTGATCAGACCGATGACTCCCTTCTGCCCGTGCCGGCTCGCGAACTTATCGCCGAGCTCCGGTACGCGCTGGTTCCGAACCTTGACCTTGACGAGCTTGGAGATGTTCTCCCCTTCGGTAAGAACGACGTTGTCGACCCAACCCGACTCACCGAAACGAACCGTGACGCTGGTCTCGCGCCGTTTTTGCGGGGTGAGCAGGTCGGTCTTTTCCTCGAGGAACCGGGGCGGGCTCGTCTTACCGATGAGCACGTCGCCCTCTCCGACCTCGAGTTCCGGGAAGATGAGACCGTCCTCGGCGAGGTTACGGTAGGAGGTGTCGACCCGAGCGCCCGCGACGTCGGGCCGGGGGATCTCGAAGCGATCCTCCTGGCCCCCGGGATACTTGCGCTCTTCTCCGCGGTACGTCCGGAAGAACGACGAGCGGCCGAGGCCGCGCTCGATCGCGCCGCGGCTGAAGACGAGAGCGTCCTGCATGTTGTAGCCCTCGTAGCTCAACACCGCCACGACGAAGTTCTGGCCCGCCGGCCGCTCGGTGAAATGCACGTAGCGCATCGTCTGCGTGCGCAAGAGCGGCGCCTGGGGGTAGTGCAGAAGATGGCCGCGGGTATCGGGACGGCGGCGGTAGTTCACCGACTCGACACCGAGGGCTTGCTTCGCCATGGCCGAACCCATCGTGTTGCGCGGAGCGCTGTTGTGCTCGGGGTACGGGATGAGCCCCGTGCAGACGCCGAGCATCAGGTTCGGGTCGATCTCGAGGTGGGTGTAGCGGGAATCCAGCGGGCTCGCCACCGAGAAGCCGGCGTGGCAATGCCGACACTCCACCGTGGCTTTGCCGCCGCCGGGCGATACGCCCGTCCATCGGACGTCGCTGCGCGACAGGGCGTGGCTGCACTTCGGGCAGCGCTCCGGTGCGACGAAGGAATCGATCGAGACCAGCGCGTCCTCTTCCTCTTCGGCATCGATCCACTCGACCTGCCCGCCGCGAACAAGGTCCGAGTAGCTGCGCACTCCGTTGCGGAGGTCGTCGAGGTCGGGCTGGGTTACGCGTGGAACTCCGTCCTGGACGACGATGAGAGGGCGGCGGAGACGGCCCGAGTCGCAGTTGACGATGACCTCGTTCATCACCGAGTCGTAGCGCACGTTGACCTCCGCGGTGCGGTCGGCGAGCGCGGGGCTGAGCGTGCCCGCTCGGCGCCGCTCGCGGATCTCGCGGACGAGTTCCACGGGGCTCGAATGCAGGCCGACGAGGTTCCCGTTGACGTAGATACGCGCCGCGCGCTTGCCCTTCGGGGCGTTTCCCTCTTGGAATACCTCGGGTCCGATCTCGCGCGTGTTGAGGTCGCGTAGGATGAGGGCGACCTCGTCCTCGTCGGCGCCTTCACTGACGTCGACGCAGAGCGCGTAGTTCTTGACGAGCCCGCAATTCTGCCCTTCGGGGGTCTCGTTCGGACATAGGCGTCCGAACTGGGTCGGATGCAGGTCGCGCGCCTCGAAGTGAGGCTGCGTGCGGGTGAGCGGGCTTGTGACCCGGCGCAGGTGGCTGATCGTCGACATGTGGCTCGTCCGGTCCAGCACCTGGCTGACGCCGGCGCGACCGCCGACCCAGTTCCCGGTGGCGAGCGCGTGAACGAGCCGCTGCGTCAGGAGGTCCGGCCGGATCGCGCTCGCGATCCTCAGGTCCTTCTTGCGGGCGAACGAGCGCTCGAGTTGGTACTTGAGATCCTTGAGCAGCAGGCTGAAGGCGACCCGGAACAGGTCCTCCATAAGATCCCCCGCGAGCTTGAGGCGCTTGTTCGCGTAGTGATCCTTGTCGTCCTCGCCGCGCTCCTTGAGGTGGAGCTCGAGCACCGTACGCGCCATGCGCGCGAGGTAGAGGGCCTTCTTCAGGCGGTCGGCCCTCGTGTCCCCGAGATGGGGGAGGAGCGACCGGTCGAGGATGCCATCGACCTTGCGCTGACGGTACTCCTTCGCTTGGCCCGTGGCAAACTTCTTCTCTAGGAAGAGGAGCGCGTCCTCGGTCGTCAGGATCCCCTCGGGAGGGTAGGTCTTCTTGGAGAGGGACTCCTCGAGGTTGACGTTGAGGAGATGCTTCATCGTCTGGACGAATGGCTCGTCCAACGGGAGCAGCTCTCCCAGAACCGCCTGGAAGATCTCCTCGTCGTTCTTCATCCCGAGGGCCTTCATCAGGACGACCAGCGGGATCTGGCCGCTCGCCGTCGGGACGCTGACTTGGAGAATCCCCTCCTTCTTCTTCTCGACGACGGTGAGGGACCGGTAGCCACCGCGCTGGCTGAAGACCTTCGCGCTCTCGACCGGCGTCCCGTACCGCTCGCTGTACTCCGCGAAGATCCGGTTCGGCGCTAGGTCCTCGAGGCTGATGATCACGCGCTCGGTGCCGCCGATGATGAAGTAGCCTCCGGGATCGAGCGGGTCCTCGCCGTACTCGACGAGCTTCGCGCGGTACTCCTCGTCGGAGATGGGGAAACCGGAGTCGCGCTCGATGTTCACTCGGTTTAGGTTGCAGGGCCGGCTCTTGACCATGATCGGGAGATCGCCGATGTGCACGTTCTCGGGCGCGCGCTCCACGCCGTTCTCGACGACCGTCACATTGAGGAAGATCGGCGCTTGGTAGGTGAGGTTCCGCAGTCGCGCTTCCATGGGGGTGAGCGTCGGCTTCGAGCCCACCGGCTCTTTGACGAACGGCTGGCCCACGAAGATCGTCGGTTCCGCCGAGGGGCTCACTTGGCCGGTGCGCGGGTCACGACGCCGACCGACGCGCACGTAGATGGAACTCTTCGTCTTCTGCACGTCCAGGCGAACGATCCCGCGCTCCGTGGAGTCCTCGCTCACGCGCGACTCGTCGACGATCCGCTGCATGCGCGAATTGGGGTTGTCGTTCGTCGGCAGGAAATCGTTGAAGCTCGCGAGGTGGTGGTTGACGATCGACCGCTCCCGGAAGAAGGCGTCGACGATCTCGCGCATGGCTACGGACCCCCGGTACCTGCGACAATCACCCGATAGGCGATCGAGAGGCCGGCCGTATCGCTGGGGCGACGGATCCGCACGAGGCGCCCTCCGAGCGGCATCCCCGCCTCCTTCGCCTTCACGAACTCGGGATCGGTGTTGAGGCCCGGATCCTGTAGCAGGATCTTCGGTAGCCGTTCGGGCACCGTGCGGAGCTCCGCGAGCACGCGCTTCGATTCCTCTTCGCTGAGCAGCTCGTGCGGCGGGACGAGACGATGGGCCACGAACGGGCGTGGCGGGGTTGCGGTCTTGGCGGCGGACTTCCTGGAGCGCGAGGACGCGCGGGCTCGAGTAGGACTCATGGAACCTCAGAGGGGATGCGGAGGGGGGAGCGGGCCCGGGGGGAATTTCGGCGGGTCCGAGACACGTCGAGCGGCACCCGCGTTCGAACCCCCGGCCAACTGGTTAAAAGCCAGCTGCTCTGTCCCGGGCCGAAGGCGCCTGCCTGCGGCCTACCGGGCTGAGCTACGGGCCCGATCCTGCCCTCGGCGCGAGAGACCGGGTCAACGTATTTCAGGGTATTCCCAACGCGATTCACCGGATGCTCTCCAATTGGGACATGAGGGACCAGATCGCCGTCCGCCCGTGGGTCGGAAGGTTCGGATCGCTCGCGAGGTCGTCGAGGACGCTCACCGCGGATGCGATCCGTACGTCTAGCGCCGCGCGAGGACGGGCGAGCTCTTCGCGAGCGGCTTGGGCCCCGCGCCGGACGTTGCGGGGAACCGAGAGATCCTCGGCGAGCTGACCGAGCGACGAGCCGATCCGGGCCAGTTCCTCCGATCGGCCGTCGGCGGGCAGCGTCTCCAGCGAAGGCGGCGGGCTTGCCGGTCCGCTCATGGGCGGCTCACCTCCCCACTCTCCTTGTAGGCCGTAACGACCAGCAGCGTCCGCGTCTCGCGGATCCCGCGGACGGCCGGGAGCCGGTGCAGGACGAACTCCTTGAGCTCGTCGTAGCGGGGGAATCGGACCTTGAGGAAGATGTCGGTGTCCCCGGTCACGAGGAAAACATCGTCGACCTCCGTGAACTTCGCGACCTCGCTGGCCACAGTGTCGGCCTCGCTCGTCTCGACCTTCAGCGCGATCAGGGCCACCACATGCTCGTCGCCCCAGACCTTCGTGAAGGCGCTCTCGACCGTTCGGCTGACCGGCCCTTTGGGCGTTGGGTTATTCATCCTGTTCCTCCGTACGCTCGGACGCGACGCTCCGCTCCTCTCCCCGCGAATGCCAGCCTCAATCCCGTGACCTACGTCTCGGGGCTCGACTCGAACTCCTCTTGGAGGTCGTTGATCACTTGGTCGATGACGGCGTTGCTCGACGGGGCGTGGTACTCGCGAACGCCGCCGGCTTCGCTCGAAACCCGAGCGACGGTCTCCGAGCCGCTTCGGAGGAATTCTACGTTGCAAATGAGCTCCTCCATCAGTGGCCGGACCCCCGAGCCGGCGACTCGAAAAAGGACCCCTATATATGCTAAGCGGCGAGCGAGTTCGCGGACTCCCACCCCCGCCGCAAACCCGGCGGCGGCCGGCGGAGCGCGGACGATCGCGATCCGTCAGCGGTGCGGAGGGACCGAGGGCGGAGCGGCCGTCCCGCAGGAGGGGCAGTATCGGGCCGTGGTCGGGATCGAGGACCCGCACGTCGGGCAGACGATGGAGAGGGGAGGGTCCGCGGGAGGCGGCGATCCCGGAGCCGCCAGCTCCGGGTCCCGGCCCGGCGAAGAGGGCTCGGCGGGGTGACGAAGGCCGGGAGGCGACCACGTGGTGGATGGGACCGCCGCGTCGGAAGGACCGACCGGTGGGGAGGCCGTCGCCCGGGCCGCACGCGCGGTTCGCTCCCGGCGTTCGGCCCGGCGGCTCAACCGCGATCCTATTGCGGCGATCGCTCCGGCCACGATCGCGATACCCACCAACAGGTAGATGAGCGGAAATCCGCAGGTCTCGGCGACACACAGCGAGCCTAGGTCGGCGAACGTTGAACCCGACGACCCCATCGGCGCGAACGAGATCGACAGTACCTGCGTGGAGTTCACCACGCGGAACGATCCGAAGGCGGGAGTCGCCGCGTAGCCGGCGGTGGGGGCCACCGCATACCGGTAGGCACCTGGGGCCAAGGGGAACTGAACGACCGGACCCGGGGAGGAACCGTTGTCCGGGCCGGTGGGTCCGATCGAGGTGACCGCCCAAATCGTACCGCGGGGAAGTCCGGACTCCTCGAACGTGATCACGTACTCGCCGGTGGGCGGCATGGCAAATTCGACGGATTCGTTGAGAGCGGCCCCGTGAACGCTCAGGGCGCCCGAACCCGTCCGAGGCAGGTAGTTGCTTAAGGTCCAGGTTTCGAAATTGAAGGTCCCGTTACCGAGCTCGAACGAGATCGTCGTTCCGTTGCAACCGGCTCCGACGCTCCCCACGACGCACGTGATGGCCGGCGGGGCGCCCGAGCCCTCGAGAGCGAGGGTCCAGGTCGAGTCCCTCGGCAGTCCGGTCTCGGTGAAATTGACCGAGTACCTCGCCGAACCGACGAGCGCGGGGTTCCCGGCATCGAGCACGCTGTACAGGACCACTCCCTGGTCGCTCGCGCCCGCCTCGTACGAAACGTTCCAGTTCGACCCGCTACCGACCCAGGTCAGGTTCGTGGCCGTCTCCCCGGTCTGGCTCACGCTCCCGTGGATCGCCGCGGCGCCGGGCGCATCGACGAAGGCCGATCGGCCGGTCTCCTGGACCGTGAGCGTCAGCTGGCCCGTCGTCGAAGGGCCGAAGATGCCCTGTCCGAGGGTAGGTCCTCCCACCAAGGCCAGCTGCGGGTCGAGCCCTCCCGAGTCGCCGGCAAACGCGCTGTTCGCAAACGGTCCATTCGTGAACTCCTGCCCTTGCCAGAAGTAATCGTAGTTGTACCCTGCGATGATGAACGAAGCGCCCGGGACGGAGAGCGAAAGGACCTGGCCGTTGACACCGAAGGTGAGCGTCCGACCGGCTCCGCTGCCGGACAACGAGATCGTCATCGACCAGACCTTCGGGGTCACGATCGTCGTTCCCGATACCGGGAAGTCGTAGGTGTAGATCGTCGCTCCCGGATAGAGGCCAAAATAGGGGTAGGAGATCCAGCCGGTGTAATTTGCGGCCCACGCTCCACCCGACGTCGCGTTGAGATAGATCACGTTCTGGACCCAGTAGAGCGGCGCTCCCAAGCTGTTCGCGATGACGGCGTTCAACTGGACCGACGCGTTGTAGCTCCCTCCGCGGCTGTATACGGAGAGCCCCGATAGGGAGAGTTGGGCGCCGACTCCGTTGAGCGCGAACCCCGATCCTGAGTAGTTATCGTCGAGGAGATACGCGGTGAAGTTGTACGCGTCGAGAGATCCCCATCCCGTGACGAGGCTATATCCGGCCTGGGCGGGGAAGAGGAGGTTGTGTCCGCTCGTGATGAACGATACGGGGGAACTCGGCAACATGGAGGTCCAAGAGCCCACGGGATCTGTTCCCGTCGCGCCACCATTGGCAAGCGGAGGCGGTGTCTGATCGTACTCGTTCGCCCACTGATAGATCGCGGGATCGGCGAACCCGAGCGGAGGTTGACCGTACCGGCCGAGGACCGCGTCGATCTCCGCGACGAGCCCCGCGGTGACCGGCGCGGCGACGGAGGTCCCGGCGACCGCCCCGAGCGTGGGACGTCCGCCCGGGGTCGGGTAGAACACGTAGGTATTGTTCGCGATCGCCGCGACGTCCGGCACGCCGCGCTGGCCGCTCGTAGCCTCGTGCTGGCTCGCATAGGAGACGATGTAGGAGTTGGCTTCGGAGTTCGCCTGCCACGAGGGTTCGGAGTATAGGGAACTCGTGCCTCCCGTGCTCCCAAGAACGTTCGTGCCACCATCGGCATTGACGTCGTACCATGCCGTCTGGTTGAGCATGTGAAGATAATTGGCCCCGTGCTGGAGATCCAACCGGAGGGTAGTGCCACCGACCGCTATGACGCCGTAGGTGTTGTAGGCGACCGTGGAGGGGAACTCGACCGTGGTGCCGAGGTAGCTCGTGGATTCGGTATTGTCTCCCGAATCTCCCGTCGCCGCGAGGACCGTGATTCCGCGAGCCGCCGCCTCCTCCATGTCCTGGCTCCAGGCAGCGTTCACTTCATCGGGGCCTCCCCACGAGTTCGAGACCACCTGAACGTTCTCGAGCGGGGATCCGGCTGGCGGGTTCAGGATGGACGCCATCGCGTTGTCCGTTTCGGACACCCCGGAGTTGGTACCGTAGACGTTGTAGATTTGTGCGCCGGGCGCAGTGCTGCCGACCATCTCGAGATCGAGGGAGTTCTCCACGACCGCACCCGACTGGTCCAAAGCGGCCGAAGGCCCGGGCGGCGGGGCGCCATTCAAGGGAACTCCGTACACCGTGGCATGCGACTCGCCCGCGGGGATGGTGTCGTTGAAGTAGGCGTAGACGTCGGACGGATCGAACGGCGCGGTAAGATCGTTCGTGGGGCAACTGGCCGTGGTATTGACGCTGCAGCCCGCCCACAGGATCGTCGCGACCACTTCGTCGCTCGCATCCGATATGTTCAGGAGCGCCTGCTCGTCGTAGGCGACCTGCAGGTCCGACCCGTAGAGCAGCTGCGCGCCCGCGGTCTCGTTCGGCACCGGATAGCCGTCGAACCGGACCGGCGCTTCCGCAGCTCCGAGGTTTGCCCTTGACGCGATGTCGCTGTGGTACGCCACGTAATCCGACAGTCCGGTCACCTGGATCACCGACGAGGCGATCGGCGCGGGAAGTGTCGGCGCTCCTATCACGGCGTAGTACGAGCCCCGGCTCGGCTGGTAGTACTCCGCGATGCGGACACCGAAAGCCCGCGCGATCGTAGGCGCCGGCCCGCTCAGGAAAACGCCGGAACGATCGGCGTACGTGGTCATGTTCACCCCTCGCAGAGCGCCGAAGTACGCCCGCGCCGCTGCGTACGCGCTCGCGTTCGCGGCGAACGCGCGGTCGAATTGGGCCGCGGTCAGATACGTGCGGTCGGGTCCCGCGGGAGTGTTTGAAAGGCGCTCGAGAAGATGGGCGAGTTGGGACTGGTTCGAAAATGCAAACGCCACAAAGACGCTGATGCTACCGTTGTACGGAGCGATGGGCCTGAGGTCCGACGGGCCCCCCGCGAGTTGGGAAACCTCCAGCCGAGGCGCCACGAGCAACGACGATAGGGAAAGGCTTGTCGCGCCGCCCGAAACGCCGACGGACGTCGACGCGGCACCGGCGACGAGCGAAGCTCCGCTGCCCACGAGAAGGACTCCGATCAGGCCCGCGGCTAGCGCGGCCCACGGACGAATTCCTTCGCGTCGTGACCCCGGTCGCATGCGAAGTTCCCGCCCGATCCTTCCCCAGGGCGGGCTTTCAGGGGGCCCACTCCGCATAATCTTTCGTCCAACCTCGAAACGAGATCGTCTCCGCCTCTCCTCTGGGCTGGAGTGTACCGCGCAGGGTCCGGGTCCTTAAGAGAGGCCGCCCCATCGCGTCGCCGCGAATGGCGGTAGCGCCGACTCGACCATCGGTCACGGTGGAAGTTCGTGTCGCCTTGAAGCCCGGAGTGCTCGACGCCGAAGCCGAGAATATCGAGAAGTCGTTGAGCCTCCTCGGCGTCCGCCCCGCTCCGAAAGTGCGTACCGCGCGGGTCTACGACCTCGTCTTCGAAGGGTTGTCGGAGGAGGACGCGCGGGCGCGTGCCCAAGAAGCGGCCGATCGACTGCTCGCGAACCCGGTGATCCATACGGTCCGCGTCGTGGCCCAGCCCGATTAGCGAACATGACGGCGTCGGAGCTCGACTGGAGCCCCGGGGTCTCGTCGATCCCCGTTCGGAAGGCCTCGCGAGCGAGCCTAGTGCGGACGAACCGGGAACGAAGCTGGGGCTTCGACGCCATCGAACTCGACCGAATCCAGCGCTACTTTCGCAACGCCGACCGTGATCCCACGGACGTCGAGCTCGCGGGTTTGGCGCAGAGCTGGAGCGAGCACTGCAGCTACAAGACGAGCCGACCGTTCCTGCGCCGTCACTTCGGGCCGCTCCGCGCGAACGCGCGAGTCCTCGGGACCGGCGATGCGGGCGTGATGCGCTTCGACGCGGGGTTCGCCTACGCGCTGCGCATCGAGTCGCACAATCACCCGTCCGCGGTGGAGCCGTACGGCGGGGCCGCCACGGGGATCGGGGGCATCCTACGGGATGTCCTCGCCGTGGGAGGAAAGCCGATCGGTCTCGCGGACCCGCTCTTCTTTGGCCCGCTGGACACGGTAGCCGACCGGGTGCCGACGGGGGTTCGCACGCCCGAGTACCTGTTCTCCGGAGTCGTAGCCGGCATCCGGGACTATGGAAACCGGGTCGGCGTCCCCACGGTGAGCGGGGGGATCTATCTCGATCCTTGCTACACGGTCAACCCTCTCGTGAACGTAGGATGTGTCGGCTTCCTTCCTCGCCGCCGCCTGATACCCAACCGCGCTCGACGGGCGGGGGATCGCTTGATCCTCGCGGGGGGACGGACCGGCCGCGACGGCATCGGCGGCGTCGCGTTCGCGTCGCGCGAGCTCACCCCGCGCAGCGAGTCCGAGTCGCGCGGCGCGGTCCAGCTGGGGAACCCGATCATGAAGGAGCCGCTAATCCACGCGTGCCTCGAAGCCGCGGATGAGGGGCTGATCGCGGGGATGAAAGACCTCGGTGGTGGCGGTCTCGCGACAGCCTCGGGCGAGCTTGTCTACGCCGGTGGATTCGGCCAATCGATCGATCTCGCGAAGGTTCCGCGGCGGGAGGCAGGACTGCTCCCGTGGGAGATTTGGATCAGCGAATCCCAGGAGCGCATGATCCTGGATGTTTCCCCCCGACACGTCGACCGTGTGCTGGACATCTTCGACCAATACGACGTCCCCGCCACCGACATCGGGAGCGTGATACGGAGCCCGTACGAGGAGATCCGGTACGAGGACGGTCCCGCCGCGCGCTTGCGGCTCTCCTTCCGGGTGGATCCCCCGACGCGACGCCGACCGATCCGACCGCGGAGAAGCGTTCGTCGGCGGGACGCGGGCCCGGCGGACGCGGATCTGCGGGGCCTCTTCGAGCGACTCGTCCTCGACCCCGCATCGAGATCTCGCGAGGGGGTCATCCGCATGTATGATCACGAGGTCCAAGGACGCACCTCGATTCGACCGCTCCACGGTCGCCCGCAGTCTCCCTCCCACGGCGATGCCGCCGTTCTTCGCCCTCGAGCCGAGAGCTACCGCGGACTGGCGGTGACGGTGGCCACGGCGCCGTGGTTCTGTCGAGAGGATCCGTACGCGGGCGGCATCGCGGTGGTCGAGGAGGCCGCTCGAAACCTGTATGCCGTCGGAGCTCGGCCCGACGCGTTCACGAACTGCCTCAACTTTGGGAACCCCGAGGACCCTCGCGTGCTGGGAGACTTCGATCGGGTCGTCCGGGGCCTCGCGGCCGGCGCCCGCGCGCTCGGCCTCGCGGTACCCTCCGGGAACGTGAGCCTGTACAACGGGGGCATCGGCCGCGAGATCCTGCCGACCCCGGTGGTGATGGCAACCGGGATCGTCGATGACCTCCGTCGCGCGGCCACGAGCGATCTTAAGTCCGCCTCGGACCCGCTCTTCGTGCTCGGCCCGAACCGCCCCGAGCTCGGCGGTTCGCTGTGGGCGCGTAGCAACGCGGTCGCGAACGCACCTCTCCCCCCGACCGATCCGCTCGGGCTGAGAGAGGACGGGGAACGCCTGCTCCGGGCGATCCGCTCCGGAGCCGTCCGCGCCGTCCACGATGTGTCGGACGGTGGCCTCGCAGTCTGCCTGGCCGAAATGGCGTTCGGAGGCGGCCTCGGGTTCGACGTTGACCTGGAGAACCTGGGCCTCGCGACGGCCGCGCGGGCCCTCGCCGCCGAGGGTGGCTCTCGATGGATCGTCGAGGTTCGCCCGGACGAGACCGCGAGACTGTCGGCTCTGTTTGGCCGCCGATCCTGGATCCGGCTGGGAAGCGTCACCGCGGGATCCGCGCGCCTGGCGTGGGGATCGGAGACCCGGGCGAGCCTCGACCTCCCGTCCCTGTACGCGCATTGGCGCGAAGGACCGGGTTCGCCCGCGGCGAAGTGAGGCATCGGTCGAGGATGGAACGCACCACGGCCCTCGTTTCGGGCGGGAAGGACTCGATCTACGCGGCCTATCTCGCGGAGTGCCAAGGGTGGCCGGTCCACGAACTCCTCGTGATGAGACCCGAGGATCCGGATTCGTGGATGTTCCATACTCCGAACCTCGATCTCGTGCGTTGGCAGGCCGAGGCGTGGGGCAAGGCGCTGCGCGTCCATCCGGTCGCACCCGGGGACGCGGAGGCGGAGACCCGGGCGCTCGAGGACGCGATGCGCGGGGGGGGCCGCGGCCCAGTCTCGGTGGGAGCGATCGCCTCTTCCTTCCAATGGTCCCGCGTGCTGAGAGCGGCCCAGGCCGTCGGGCGACGGGTCTACGCCCCCTTGTGGCGGGTCGACCCCCGGCGCGTGGTCGCGGAGGAGATTGCGGCCGGGCTGGAGATCCGCCTCGTGCAGGTGGCGGCGGAAGCGCTCGGGGAGGATTGGCTGGGCGAGCGGCTCGATGCCGATCGGGCGCGACGCCTCACGGCCCTGTCCCGTTCCCGTGCGGCGGTGCATCCGGCCGGGGAAGGAGGAGAATACGAAACGCTCGTGGTAGATGCGCCGTTCTGGCGCTCGCGCCTGTCGTTCGATCGCGCGAGGATCGAGCGCCGCGGGGCATGGGCCCGATGGGCCGTCGAAGCTGCCCATCTCGTTCCGCACGGGGTCCCGGTGGGTTGAGTCCAAATGCCCTGGCGATATCGCCCGCCGATGACCCGGGTGGGAACGACGGGACGACACGCGGTCCCGGGGGCGGCCGCCGCTCGCCGGCTCGGAGATCCCCGCGCGAGACCGAACGTGCGATGGCTTTCGCAGTTGCTCGGAAGGCCCCCTCGCGCCGTCCGCGACATTCTCGCGGAATCCTCCACTTTCGCCGGAGTGGATCGGGCCATCCGTCGACGGCACCTCGAAGGGGGGCGGGCGAACTATGCTCAGTTCCGAGCTCCGCTCGAACTCTATGCCCTCGTTCGATCGACCCGCCCGGACCATGTGGTCGAGACCGGCGTCAGCAGCGGGGTCTCCAGCGCCCACATCCTGCTGGCCCTGAGGCGAAACCGCCGGGGGGTGCTCCACTCGATCGACCTCCCGACGCCTCAGCGGGGCCCCACGCTCGGAGCGAGAGAGACCCCGGTCGCCTTGCCGGCCGGGCGCAGGAGCGGTTGGGCCGTCCCCGAGGCGCTACGGGCCGGCTGGGACCTCCGAATCGGGCCGAGCGAGGATTTGCTCCCGCGACTCGTCCGGTCGCTGCCGTCCATCGGCCTCTTCCTGCACGATAGCCGTCACACTCCGGGCCACCTCGCCTTCGAGCTCGCCACCGTGGCCCCCCGCCTCTCTCCGGGCGCGATCGTGCTCGCCGACAACACGGTCTGGACCGGGCAAGCGTTCCCCCGGTTCGCTCGGCGGGTTGGGGCGAGGGTCTGGCGGCGGGGTCATAGCGACTTGGTGGGCTTGGTGGTACCCGAGTCGGGCGCCATCGCAAACTGACCCAAGGCGCAGGCCGAGGGCGCTCCCGGGAAGTTTAAGTCCCGCGGAGGGCCTCGGATACCGATGGCCGCGAGCCGCCCGAGACCGGAACCCTCCGGCGCGTACGACCGCGCTCCCGAGCACGGCCGCATCGCGAGCGCCCGCGCCCGGTGGGAGGCGGAGGTTCTGGGCCCCGCGCTGGCCAGGTCCCCGGAGCGTCGGGACGCGTTCGCCACCATGGGGGGCATCCCGGTCGATCGCCTGTATCTTCCCGGTTCGAGCGATCCGTCGCGTCTCGGGATGCCGGGCGAGTACCCGTTCACCCGCGGCATCCACCCGACGATGTATCGCAGCCGCCTGTGGTCGATGCGGATGTTCTCCGGATTCGGGACCCCCGAAGACACGAACCGGCGGTTCCGCTACCTGCTGTCCCACGGTGAATCGGGCCTCTCGATCGCCTTCGACGACCCCACGCTGTACGGGATCGATGCGGATGACCCGGAGGCGCTCGGAGAGGTCGGAAAGTGCGGAGTGAGCGTGAGCTCCCTCGAGGACATGCGGCGCCTTCTGCGTGGCGTGCCCCTCGACCGCGTCACGACCAGCATGACGATCAACGGACCTGCGAACATCATCTGGGGCATGTACGTCCTCAGCGCGGAAGCTGCGCACGTGCCTCGCGCCCGGCTGGGTGGCACGACGCAGAACGACATCCTGAAGGAGTACACCGCCCAAAAGGAATTTCTGTACCCCCCCGCGCCCGCGCTCCGACTCGTCGTCGACACCATCGAGTTCGCGACCCGAGAGATGCCCCAGTGGAACCCGGTGTCGATCTCGGGCTACCACATCCGCGAAGCGGGGTCCACCGCAGTACAGGAGCTTGCGTTCACGCTCGCGGATGGGATCGCGTACGTCGAGGCGACGCGCGCCCGCGGGATCCCGGTCGATGATTTCGCTCCTCGCCTGAGCTTCTTTTTCAATTCCCACAACGACTTCTTCGAGGAGATCGCGAAGTTCCGCGCCGCGCGCCGAGTCTGGGCGACCGTGATGCGCGATCGCTTCGGCGCGAAGAACGAGCGCTCGTGGTGGATGCGCTTCCATACCCAGACGGCCGGGTGCTCGTGCACGGCCCAACAGCCCGAGCTCAACATCGTGCGGACCACCATCCAGGCGCTCGCGGGCGTGATCGGGGGGACCCAGTCGCTGCACACGAACTCCTACGACGAGGCGCTGCAGCTGCCCAGCGAGGACGCGGTGCGCATCGCGCTGCGGACGCAGCAGATCTTGGCGCACGAAAGCGGGGTCCCGAAGGCAATCGACCCATTCGGGGGAAGCTATTACGTCGAGTGGTTGACCGACCGGATGGAGGAAGAGGCCTTCCGTTACTTCGACCGGATCGACGAGATGGGCGGCGTCGTCGCGGCGATCGACCGCGGGTTCTTCCAACGCGAGATCCAGGAGTCCTCGTTCCGCTATCAGCGCGCGGTGGAGCGGGGCGAGGCGAAGGTCGTCGGCGTGAACGCGTACACCATCGACGAGCCGGTGCGCGTTCCGCGCCTCAAGATCTCGGAAGCCGCACGGCGCGATCAGGCCCGCCGGCTGACCGCGCTGCGGAGCCGCCGCAACCCGTCGCGCCACGCCGCGGCGCTCGACCGGCTCCGGCGCGTCGCCGAGACCGAGCGAGAGAACACGATGCCGGCCGTGCTCGACGCGCTGAAGGCGCGCGCGACGCTCGGAGAGATCGTCCGGGCCTTCCAGGATGTCTACGGTCGCTACCGCGAGCGCTCGACGTACTGAGAGTCGGCGAGGGATGGGTCGCCCCCGCTCGGCCCCGAGCGAGGGCGGATCGAACGCAGAGTATCGCCGGGTGCTGGAGGACCTGTTCCACCGGCGCCGCTTTGGGATGAAGCCGACGCTCGAGGTGGCCCGTCGCCTTCTCTTTGAGCTCGGCGATCCGCAGCGTCGCGCCCCGTCCATCCACATCACCGGCAGCAAGGGAAAGGGATCGGTCGCCGCGATGTCGGAGGCGATCCTTCGTGCGCATGGCCGGAGGACCGGGCTGTTCACGTCGCCCCACCTTGTCAGCTACCGGGAGCGCATCCGGGTGAACGGCGCGCCGATCCCACCGGAAGAGGTGGTGAACGGAATCCATCGCATCGAAGAGGTCGCGGGCCGGCTCGAGCGGACCGGCGCGATCGACCGGCCTCCTACGTTCTTCGAGGTCACGACCGCCCTCGCCTTCGATTGGTTCCGGCGCGAGAACGTCGACGCGCTCGTCGTCGAGGTGGGGATCGGGGGTCGCTGGGACGCGACGAACCTGCTCGCGTCGCGTATCGGGGTCGTCACCACGCTCGAGCTCGAGCACGTGCAGATCCTCGGCCCCACCCTCGCGGCGATCGCGGGCGAGAAGTCCGGGATCTTCCACGCGGGGATGCACGGGATCGTCGGCCAGCTGCCCGACGAAGGTCGTGCCGTCCTCGATGCCGCCGCCGGATCGCTGGGAGTACCGCTCTGGCACCTCGGTGAGGAGATCGCGGTCCGCGACCGGCACTGGACCCGGGCCTACCAGGAGTTCGCGATCTCCTGGCCCGGCCGAGAACGGTTCCCGGTGCGGCTTCGGCTCGAGGGAGACTTCCAGGCGACGAATGCCGCGCTCGCTCTCGCCGCAACGCACCGGTTCCTCGAGATGGGTTCGGAGGGGCCGCATTGGAGCGTCACGCGCTCCCGCTCGGCACTCGCCCGCCTCGAGATCCCCGGTCGCATGGAGCGGGTCGCGCGCGACCCCCCGACGTACTTCGACGTCGCTCACACCCCCGAAAGCGCCCGCGCGGTCGCGCGGAGCCTGGCCGAGGTGCTTCCGTTCGCGGAACCGGCGGAGAGCGCGATCGTCTTCGGCTGCCTGAGGGACAAGCCGGCCGCCGAGATCCTGGAGGCGCTGCGGCCGCTCGCCCGCACGATCGTTCTGGTCCCCGTGCGTTCTGAGCGGGGCCTCGCCCCGTCGGAGCTTAGGGTGGTCGCGACGGGGCGATTTCCGAGAGTGGTCGTCGCACCGTCCGCGCTCGAGGGCTACCGCCTGGCGCGGGCCGCGACCGGCGACGGCGGGCTCCTGCTCGCCCTCGGGAGCGATTACCTCATCGGGGAGCTGAAGCGAGGGACTGCGGGCGTGTCGATCGAGGAACCCGACCTCTCCGACCCCGGTCGGATGAGCCTTCCGGGAGCCGCGGGATGAGGCGCCGGCCGGGGTTCCCTTGGCCCCGGGTGCTCGACAAACTCAGCGAGTTCTACGGGACCGGGAACTGGCGAGTCCCGTACCTGCGGAACCATGCCGAGGACCCGTTCCAGGTGCTCATCGGCACGATCCTATCGCAGCGGACGCGGGACGAGGCGACCGACGTCGCCAGCGCCCGGCTATTCGCGCGCTACCCGAACCCGGAGCTCCTCGCGCGCGCGAGTCCGTCCGACCTCGAGCCCTTGATCCGGTCGACCGGGTTCTACCGCTCGAAGGCCCGTGTCCTGCCGCGGAGCGCTCGAGCGATTCTCGAGCGCTTTCATGGAGACGTCCCCCGTACCTTTGCCGAGCTCACGAGCCTCCCGGGGGTAGGGCCGAAGACGGCGAACTGCGTCCTGGTCTTCGGCTACGGGATCCCGGCGATCCCGGTCGACACCCACGTCCACCGTATTGCGAACCGGCTCGGGCTCGTGCGCACCCGCACCCCGGAACAGACGGAAGAGGCGCTCCGTCGCTCCGTCCCCCGACGCTACTGGATCCCGCTCAACCCGCTCCTGGTCCAGCATGGGCAGAACCTATGCCGGCCGATCGGACCCCAGTGCGAACGATGCCCGATCGCGGTCTGGTGCGCTACGGGACGGGCTCGGGCCGCGGGGCGTCGTCCGCCCCGCCCGGCCGACGCGCGCCCGCGGGTCGGCCGCCGCCCGTCCGCGGGACGTAGATCAGGAGGGCGAGCGGTACCGCTACCGCGACCGCGAGCAGGGGCCAGGCGAACGCGTAGCCAACGGACGCGACCCAGAGGCCGAACGCCCACGCGACGATCGCTCCCCCGGCGAGTTGGATGGAGTTGAACAGGCCGATCCCGATCGGGATCTCCCCGGCCGGGAGACCGGGTAGGTAGTTCGGCAGCACGTACATGATCGCGTAGGTTGCCCCGTAGGCGAACGAGAATGCGATCCCCAGGAAAACGATCGGGACGAGCCCGACCCACGGGATCAGAGCCACCGTGACCGTCGCGATGCCGCCGGCCACGATGAACTGCGTCCGACGGTCGGCCCTTCGTTCTGTGACGTAGCCGCCGACTGGGCCCCCGACGATGCTCGGGAGGACGAAGGCCATGCCGACTCCTCCCGCGACCGCGGCGCTCCATCCGAGTTCGACGGTCCCATACGGGACCAGGAACTGCCCCGTGGCGAAGGTTGCGCCCTCGAGGCCGATGAACGCGAAGCCGATCGCCCAGAGGGCGGGGAGTCGCAGGGCCGCCGGCAGCCTCGGCCGGGCGACCGGTGCCGGGGGCGCCGCCCCGACGCCGCGGGGGATCAGGAGTACCGCCCCGAACGTGAGGATGAGGAGACCGACCCCGCCGAGCGCGAGGGTCCAATGCCAGCCGAGCGGGCCGACCGCGATCGCGCTCAAGAGCACGCCCGCCGCCGCGCCTCCGCTGAACGCCGAGCTGAACATTCCGACGGGCAGCCCGCGCTTTCCTTCCGGGTACAGGCTCCCCACGAGCCCGATGGCCGGGGAAAAGAACAGGGCCGCGCCCACGCCGGCCAACCCTCGTAGCGCGACGAGGGATGCGAACGTCGGCGCGAAGCCCGAGGCGATGCTTGCCACTCCCAGCAACGCGGCCCCGGCCAGAGCGACCGGCCGCGAGCCGAATCGCTGCGAAAGCACTCCGGCGGGCACCTGCAGCAGCCCGGCGGCCACGAGAAAGATGGCGAGGAGCAGGCCCCACTCGGCCGGCCCCACCGAGAACTGGGCGCCGATGGCGGGGAGGGCCGGCCCTACGGTGTACCAGTTGTACGCATATCCCGCCCGGACCGCGATCATGATCGTGGTCGCGCGGCGGGTGGAGGCGGCCGAAAGACCGGTCGCGGGGAGCGTGGCGGGACCCTCCGCGAGGGAGACGACCTCGCCACTCATGCGCCCGCGCAAGGGACCTTGCCCCTCATCAGCCCAGCGACACGGGCCGGCTCCCTCCGAACGCCTTAAGGGCCCGGCGCCGTCCGCCGAACGTCATGATGGACGCGAGCGAGTACGACCTCGCCTTCTTCCATCGTGAGGGAATGCACCGTCGCGCCTGCGCGAAGTGCGGGCGCGCCTTCTGGACCCTCGGCGAGCACACCGTCTGCCAGGAGGCCCCGTGCGCCCCGTACGGCTTCGTCGGCCATTCGCCGTTTCGCCGAACGTACCAACTGGACGAGATGCGAGAGGCGTTCCTCTCCTTCTTCGAGCGACGGGGCCACACGCGACTCTCGCGCTATCCGACGGTCGCCCGCTGGCGCAACGACGTGTTCTTCACGCAAGCGAGCATCTACGACTTCCAGCCATGGGTCACGAGCGGAGCGATCCCCCCGCCGGCGAACCCGCTCACGATCTCCCAGCCGTGCCTGCGATTCATCGATCTCGAAGAGGTGGGGCGCAGCGGCCGCCACTTCACGATGTTCGAGATGATGGCGCACCACGCGTTCAACCGGCCCGACCACGAGGTCTACTTCAAGGATCGCTGCACCGAGCTCTGCCATGAGCTCCTGACCGGGGAGTTCGGGGTCGATCCCGCCCTCATCACCTACAAGGAGGAGGAGTGGGAGGGCGGGGGAAACCTAGGCCCCTCACTGAGCGTCGGGCTCCAGGGCCTCGAAGTGGCGACCCTCGTGTTCATGGAGTACACCCGCGACGGCGAACGCCTCAGACCGATGCCGTTGACCGTCGTCGATACCGGGTACGGCCTCGAGCGGTACACATGGATCAGCCAAGGAACGAAGAACGCCTACGAAGCGGTCTTCGGGTCGACCTACGACGAACTGCGCCGAAGCCTGCCTCCCTACGAGTCGGCGGTGGTGATCGATCACGCCCGAGCACTCAGCCTCATGCTCACCGACGGCGTCGTTCCGTCGAACGCGAAGGAAGGCTATTTCGCGCGCCTGTTGATCCGACGCGCGATCCGTCTCCTCGCCCGCTCGAGCGAGCCCCTCGACCTGATCGGGGTGATCGAGCGGGTCAGTCGGGACCTGGTCGGCCACTTTCCCGAGGTCGGACAGAACCGCGAGGACCGCGACCGCGTGCTCCAGGCCGAGATCGAGCGGTTCGACGAAGCGATCGACCGGGCCCGCCCCGTCCTGCGCCGGCAGGAGGAGCGGCTCCGCTCCGAGGGTCGAACGCCGGGCACGGAGGAGCTGATCGAGTGGTACGACTCCCTCGGCGTCCCTCCCGATGTGGCCGCGGGAATATTGGCGCATCCCCCTCCCGTACCGGAGGATTTCTACTCTCGGGTCGCGGACCGACACGTCAACGAGACCCCGACGAACGACTATGCGGAGAGGCGCGACGCGCTGCCGGAGCTTCCGGTCCAGGCCCCGGCCACGGACGTGGGTTACTACATGGACCCCTACACGGTCTCGTTCGAGGGGCATGTCGTCGGGTCCGAGGGACCGTGGGTCGTCCTCGACCGGACCTACTTCTATCCGACCAGCGGCGGGCAAGTCCACGACACCGGTCACCTCGGAGACGTACCGGTGGTCGACGTCCAGCGCCAGGGTCCCTGGATCTACCACCGGCTCGACCGCCCGAGCCCGTTCCGCGCCGGCGATCGCGTCCACGGCCGGATCGACGCGGCCCGACGGACGCAACTGATGCAGCACCACACCGCAACCCACATCATCAACGGCACCCTCCGTCGGCTCCTCGGCCCGCATGTCTGGCAAGCCGGGGCCTACAAGGGACCCGAGTTCGCACGGATCGACGTCACCCACTACCGGCCCCTGTCCGACGGAGAACTCCGGTCGGTAGCTCGGCGCATCAACCAGGTCGTGCGGGAGAACCACCCGGTCCGAAGCTACTTCGAGCCCCGAAGCGAAGCCGAGCGAAGGTTCGGGTTCTCCCTGTACCAGGGCGGCGCGGTCCCGGGGAAGGACCTGCGGATCGTCGAGATCGACGACGTCGACGTAGAGGCGTGTGGAGGCACGCACTGCACGCATACGAGCGAGGTCGGCGCGATCGACATCCTCGATGTCGAGCGCATCCAGGATGGGGTCATCCGTCTCACCTACGCGAGCGGCGAACGCGCCCTCGAGATCCGGGAGCAGCGCGACCGGGCCTTGCGCGAGGTAGCGCGGCGGTTGGGCGTCCCGCCCGAGAAGGCCCCGGAGGGAGTGGATCGGCTCTACGAAGAGATGGAGAGCGCTCGGCGCGCGCAACGCGATCGGCGCAAGGAGGACCTCGGGGCCGTTGCGAGCCGCCTCGCCTCCGATGCCCAGAACCTCGACTCCGTCGGAGGGGTCACGATCGTGCGCGCGCGCGTGGATCTCGATCGCACCGAGCTGGCCGAGCTCTCCCGCCTGCTGTCCCGCGAGCCGAACCGGGTGGTCCTGCTCGCGGCCGAGCGGGAGGGGCGCGGAACCCTGTTCGTCGGCTCCACCGCTGCCCGCGTCCCCGCGAACGCGTTGGTCGACCGCGCGAAGGCTCGCTTCCAGGGAAAGGGAGGGGGTAGCGCGTCGGCCGCCACCGCGGTGGGCGAGCCGGGCGCTCCGCTGGCCACCGCGCTCGAGGACGCCCGGGCCGAGGCGCGCCGCCTCGCCGGATCCCCGACCTCGGAGGCGGAACCGACCGGACCCGGGAGCCGAGGGTCCCACTAGATCGATCCGGGGAACGCCAGCCCAAGCCCGAGCAGCACGAGGCCCGGTATCACCGTCATCATGAGGTCGTCGTCCAGGTAGGTCCATTGGGGGCGCTCGGACGCGATCGCCACGACCCCCGCCGCCGCCGCGAACAGGGATGCGGTGAGCAGGGATGCATGGCCCACCCAGGCCAAGGAAACGGCAGCGAGTGCGAAGTAGACGACGAACGGAAGCGCGGGGTAGAAGGCGGCGCCCGCGGCCGTTCCGCGGGACTCCCCGATGATCGGATCGACGATCGCGGTCCCGAGGATCACCGCAACGGCGATCGGTTCCGGGAAGAGGACCAGAGCGACCACGATCGCCATCCCGAAGTAGGAGTAGCTCGCGAGGCGCACCCGCTCGTGGGGCCGGATCTCGGGCACCTCGAGCCGCCCGGCGAGGCGAAGCCCATCCACGACGAGGAGGGCGACCAGGGCGGCGATCGGAATCGCCCAGTTCGGGATGACGATCAGTAGATGGGGCGGGAACGCGTAATAGATCAGGGTCAGGGCGCCTCCCGCGTGCAGGAACCTCCGGCCGAGTCGCCCCCCCAGAGCGGCATCTCCGCCGAACCGGCTCCCGAGCCAGCTACGGAAGCGACCTTGGCGGTGCAACTGCATCGGACCTTCCCCCGAAGGCCCGGGGGCCATTACTCCGCCCTCCGGCCGCGACGGCTATGTGCGTGACGGCTTCTGAACCTCGCCATGAAGGTCGCCGTCGTGGTGGGGAGCAAGTCCGACCTCGAGATCGCCGAAAAAGTCCGCACCCGGCTTACCGACCTGGGCGTCCCGTGCGAGGTCGCGGTGGCGAGCGCCCACCGCACGCCCGAGAAGGTCGATCGGATGGCCCAGGATCCGAGCACGGACGTGTTCATCGCGATGGCCGGCCTCTCCGCGGCCTTGCCGGGCGCGATCGCCGCGCGCACCGTCCGGCCCGTGATCGGCGTTCCGCTGCACCGCGGGCTAGGCCTCGACAGCCTCCTGAGCGTCGTCCAGATGCCACCGGGCGTTCCCGTGGCCGCGGTCGGACTGGATGCGGCGGAGAACGCCGCGCTCCTCGCGACCGAGATCCTCGCGCTGAAGTACCCCGAGCTCCGCGCCTCCCTCGACCGATACCGCGCGAAGTGGCGCGAGGAAGCCCCCCCGCCGGCCCGGAGCGGCGCGTGAACGATCCCGCCGAGTTCGTTCGGCACGCGATCGAACGGTTGCGCGCGGACGTCCCGGAACGCGCCATCGTGGCGGCGTCGGGGGGGATCGATTCGACCGTGGCCGCGCGCCTCGCCGAGCTCGCGCTCGGGGACCGCGCTCGCTGTCTCTTCGTCGACACGGGACTGCTGCGTGATGGGGAGGTCGACCGGGTGCGCGCCTACTTCCGCGAGAGCGGAACCCATGTCCAGGTCGTCCCGGCGGAAGACCAGTTCCTCAGCGCCCTCGAAGGGGTAACGGATCCCGAAGACAAGCGCGTGCGGATCGGCCACACGTTCATCCGTCTGTTCGAGCACGAAGCGGCGCGGATTCGCACCGACCGGCTCATCCAGGGAACGATCGCCCCGGACTGGATCGAGAGCGGCGGGTCGGGCAGCGACGGCTCGGCGAAGCGGGACACGATCAAGACCCACCACAACGTCGGTGGGATCCCGAAGGACTCGACGCTGCGCTTGGTCGAGCCGCTGCGCGACCTCTACAAAGACGAGGTGCGAGCGGTGGCCCAAGAGCTGAAGATCCCCGATCCGCTTCGCCAGCCTTTCCCGGGACCGGGCCTCGCGGTCCGCGTCGTGGGCGAAGTGACCGCGGAACGGCTGCGCCGGGCCCGGGTCGCGAACCGGATCGTCGAGGAGGAGGTCGAGCGCGCAATCCGCTCGAACGAACTGGCGCGGCCCTGGCAGTACTTCGCCGTGCTCCTGCCCGTGCGGACCGTCGGCGTCCTCGGCGACAATCGCTTCCATGGCGAGGCCGTGAGCGTGCGGATCGTCGACTCGATCGATGCGATGACCGCGCGCTCCGTCGCGCTCCCGCACGCCGTGGGCGCCCGGATCGCGGAGCGGATCACCCGCGAGCTGGCCGGCGAGGTCGTCCGGGTCCTCTACGACCTGAGCGACAAGCCCCCCGCGACGATCGAGTGGGAGTGAACCGGCCGCCGTCTACAGGAGCCGCACGGCCTCGAGGTTGTACGGGACCCGGGTCTCCATGTTGAACCGCTTGTGCAGGCTCGAAGCCAGATCGAGCGCTTTCGACTCGTCGCCGTGGTTCACCAGGACGCGCTGCGGCCGGGGATCGACCGACGCGATGTAGTTCATCAGCTGGGCGCGGTCGGAGTGCCCGCTGAAGCCCTCGATCGTCGTCATCTCGAAGCGGACCGGGATCGGCACCTGGCGAGGACCGTCCATGAACGTCGTCTCGCTGACCCCCCGCTGGAGCCGGCGCCCAAACGTGCCGTCGGCCTGGTAGCCCACGAACACGAGCGCGTTCTTCTCGTCGGCGGACCAGTTGCGGAAATACTCCATCACCGGCCCGCCGCTCATCATGCCCGACGTGGCGAGCACGATGCACGGCTCCTTCGAGTCGAGGATGTTCATGCGCATCTGCTGGGAGTCGACGCGGTGGAATATGTCGGAGAGGAACGGGTTGTCCCCCTGCTGGAAGATCTGCGTGCGCAGTTGGCTGTTGAGGTACTCCGGGTAGGCGGTGTGGATGGCGGTCGCCTCGAAGATCATGCCGTCGAGGTACACGGGGACGCGCGGGATCTTGCCCGCGCGCATCTTGTCCTCGAGCACCAGCATGACCTCTTGCGAGCGTCCCACGGCGAAGACGGGCACGATCAACTTGCCGCCGCGCTCGAGGACCTTCGTCGCGAGCGCACAGAGGGCTTCCGTCGCCTGCTGTCGGCTCGGTTGGAAATCGCGGAACCCTCCGTACGTCGACTCGATGATGAGCGTCTCCAGACGGGGGAAGCGGTTCGCGGTCGGGTTGAAGAGCCACGTCCTCTCGAACTTCATGTCCCCCGTGTAGGCAAGGTTGTAGTCCCCATCGCCGAGGTGGAAGTGGCAGACCGAGGAACCTAGGATGTGGCCCGCGTTGTGGAGTGTGAGACGTACATCCGGCGCGATGTCGGTCGTCTCCCCCCAGCGCAACGGGATCGTTCGGGCGACCAGCTCGCGAACGTGCGACGAGTCGTAGAGGCCCTTGCGGGCTTCGGCGTTGACGACCTTGATCGCATCGAGCAGCATCAGCGTCATCAGGTCGCGCGTCGGCGCGGTGCAATAGATCGGACCCTTGTAGCCGTACTTCAACAGGACCGGTACGAGCCCGCAATGGTCGAGGTGGGCGTGGGTCACGACGACCGCGTCCAGCGAATCGAGCGGCAGGAGCTCGGGCGCGCTGAAGAACGGGGTCCGGTCCGAGCCCGGATCGAGGCCGCAATCGATCAGGATCTTCGAATTCTGGGTGGAGAGGAGGCTCGCGCTCCGGCCGACCTCCCGGTATCCGCCCAGCGCGGTCGACCGCGCCCAGATCTTCTCGGGTAGGCGTTCGCGGGCGATCCGGACCCCTACTTTCCGCAGGAACGTCCGGCGCTCGTCGAAGACGTTGCGCAGGTGGGTGCGGACCTCCTCGACGGTCTTCGAGGGGATCGGGGGAGTGCGCACGACCGTCGGGACCCAGCCGATCCGGCGCTTGAGGTCGTTCAGCACCGAGCCGCTGCGACCGATCGCAACGCCGGGATTCGCGGCTTCGATCGTGACCTCGCCGGTCTCGGGCTCGAAGAAGATCTGGTTGATCTCGGCCTCCGTAGGGATGACCTCCCGGATGAGCTTCTCCGCCTCCTTCGGGTCGATGAGGGACTCCGGGTCGCTGCGGACGAGGACGCGCCGGTGGAGTCGCTGCGCGACCTGACGAAGGAGGTCTCCCCCGTCCAAGAACGCGTCGAGCTGCTTCGTGTAGAGGACCACGTGAGGTCCCTCTAGCTCGACGTCCGTGACCTCTACGGTCTCCGGAAGGACCTCCGTCAGGGCCTCCCGGGTCTGTGCAATCAGAGAATCGTAGCTCATCGTTCGAGGAAGGGGTTGGGCGGAATGGGTTGGGGCGTTGCGCCCCGCCTGCCTAGGGCAGGGCTGGAGGCAACGGAATCTTGAGAGACTTCAGGCGCTTATTAATTTCGTCCTCGGTCAATTCGTGGTATTCCTTAGGAGTGATCGTGTGCACGAGATAGCCGTCCCCGCTGTAGTTGTCGCGCTTCATCGCGACCGTCAGGCCCCGTAGGGCCACGTCGATCGCGTCGTTGACGGTGATCTCCCGGGCGTACGCTTCCTCGAGGACGCCGTAGGCGAACGTGGAGCCGCTGCCGACCGAACAGTACCGGTCCTCGATCGCGCCACCGGCCGGATCGATGGAGAAGATGTGACCGCCCTTCGCGTCGACCCCGCCGAGGATCAACCAGGCGTAGTACGGGAACATCCGGTTTCCCGAAAGGATGTTGGAGAGAAGCGTCGAGGCGCCCTCGGCCGAGATCGGCGCGTTGCGACGAAGGCGATAGAGCGAGACCTCGGCCTTGAGGTAGCGGACGAGCGTCTGCGCATCGCCGACGCCGCCGGCGATCGTGACGCCGATGTTCTCGTCGATCTTGAAGACCTTGAACGTCTGCTTGTTGGCGATCAGGTTGCCCGCGGTCGCGCGGCGCTCGGTCGCGAGGACGACCCCGTCCTTCGCCACCATGCCGATCGTCGTGGTTCCCTTGAGCAGGCGATCCCTTTCCTCCGTGCTGATGAGGTTCGACATGCAAGGCTCCGTTCTTCCGATGGGAAACAGGTGGGGGACGCTGGGGTGCGTATATAACGGCTCACGACGGCGTTACACGCTCTTCACCGACGAAAGGAAGGGAACCGACTCGAGGGTGCGCGGCCACGTTCGCGCGGAGGATCTGGGCGGTGATGCTTAATGCTCGACGGAGTTCGGCCGCCCGGTCCGGATGCGTCGACATGAGGTCGTAGTCGTCGGTGCGGGCCTGGCCGGTCAACGAGCCGCTCTCGCAGCGGTCGAGGCCGGACGGGACGTCGCCGTCGTCTCCAAGCTTCATCCGCTTCGTTCCCACTCCGGCGCCGCCCAAGGCGGGATCAACGCCGCGGTGGGAGCGGAGGACTCCGTCGATACCCACATCTACGACACGGTGAAGGGGTCCGACTACCTCGGCGACCAGGACGCGATCGAGTTCTTCTGCCGCGAGGCGGGCCCGACCGTCGTTGAGATGGAGCACTTCGGCACGATCTTCAGCCGGGCGCCGGACGGCTCCCTGGCGCGACGCCCGTTCGGCGGAGCCGGCTTTCCCCGTACGATTTACGCCGCGGACCGTACCGGGCTCGCGCTCCTCCAGGCGATCTGGGAGCGTCTCGCGACCGAAGCGACCCGGTTTACGCTCTACCAAGAGTGGGACCTCACCCGGATCGTCGTGCGGGACGGGAAGGTTCAGGGGATCGTCGCGTTCGACCGCAAGAACGGACGGTTCGAGGGAATCGCCGCCCCCGCCGTCGTGATCGCGACCGGGCCCAGTGGCCGGATCTACGCGCGCACGACGAACGCGCACAGCTGCACAGGCGACGGCGTGGCGACCGCCTACGAGGCCGGGGCGCTGCTCAAGGACATGGAGTTCGTCCAATTCCACCCGACGGCGTTGCCGGACTCGGGGATCCTCATCACCGAGGGCGCACGGGGCGAAGGCGGGATCCTGAAGAACTCCAAGGGCGAACGGTTCATGTCCAAGTACGCTCCCCACGTCCTCGACCTGGCCTCCCGCGACGTGGTCTCGCGCGCGATCGTGACCGAGGTCTCCGAGGGGAATGGCTTCGAGGGAGGCTTCGTGCACCTGGAGCTGATGCATCTTGGGAAGGAGCGCATCGAGAGCCGCCTGCAGGAGATTTGCGACTTCTGCCGGAACTTCGCCGGCGTCGACCCCGTTACCCAGCCGATCCCGGTCTACCCCGCGGCGCACTACATGATGGGCGGCATCGGCACCAATGCGAAGGGCGAGGCGAGCGTGCCCGGGCTCTTTGCCGCGGGCGAGGCGGCGTGCGTCTCGATCCACGGAGCGAACCGCCTCGGGGGGAACTCCCTGCTCGAGACGCTCGTTTTCGGCAAGCAAGCGGGCCTTGCGGCCGCCGCCTTTGCGGCCCAGGCCACCGGACGCCCCACGGTCACCGACTCGGACGTCGAGGCTTCCCAAGCCCCGATCCGTGCCATGATGGCGCGGGACCACGGGGAGGACCCGGCTCAGCTCCGCGCAGAGATGCAGGCGACGATGGAGCGCTACGTCGGCATCTACCGGAACGACGCCGACATGCTCGAGGGGATCAAGCGGATCCGGGCGCTCAAGCAGCGCTACGCGAACGTGCGCATCGTCGACCACTCCCAGGTCTACAACCTGAACCTGACCGACGCACTGGAGGTAGGGCACATGCTCGAGCTCGCCGAGGTAATCGTCGTCGGGGCCTACGCCCGCACCGAGAGCCGGGGCGCCCATTCTCGCATCGACTATCCGAAACGGGACGATGCCCGCTGGATGCGCCACACCCTGGCGCGCAAGGGCCCGGAAGGTCCCGAGCTCTCGTATAGTCCGGTCGCGTACACGCGCTGGGAGCCCAAGGAGCGGGTCTACTGATGGCGGTCGCAAAGACGCTGGAAGCGCCGATCGAGGTCTATCGATTCGAGCCCGGCAAGGACGCGAAGCCGCGCTACGATCGCTACACTCTGACCGTCGAACCGCACACGCCGGTCCTGACCGCGCTCCTCCGGATCCGTACCGAGCTGGACCCGAGCCTCACCCTGCGCTACTCCTGCCGGAGCTCGATCTGCGGCTCGTGCGCGATGCAGATCAACTCGAAGAGCCGGCTCGCCTGCCAGACCCCGATCGGGCCCGAGATCGAGAAGCACGGCCGGCTCGTCGTCGAGCCGATGCGCAATCAACCGGTCCTTCGCGATCTCGTCGTCGACCAAGCTTCGTTCTGGAGGCACTACGACCGGATCGAACCCCACCTGAAGCTCGACCCTCGGCATCCGATGCCCGAAGGAAAACCGAACCCGATGACCCCCGAGGAGGTCGCGCGGTTTTACGAAACGCCCCGATGCATTGCGTGCGCCGCGTGTTATTCCGCGTGCCCGGCGGTCGAGGCCGATGTCGACTTCCCGGGCCCGATGGCGCTCGCGAAGCTCTACCGATTCGTCGTCGATCCCCGGGACCAGGCGCACCAGGACCGACTCGTCCGCATCCAGACCGATGGGCTCTGGTTATGCCTCCGCTGCCATTTGTGCACCGAGGCCTGTCCCAAGGACGTACGGCCCTCCGAGCGGATCCGGGACCTGAAGGAGCTCGCGATCGCGGCCCAGGGAGGGACCGAACCCGGCTCGCGCCACGCGATCGGGTTCAAGGAGAACATTCGAGAGCGCGGACAGCTCCAAGAAATGAAGCTCGTCCGCCAGAGCGACGGCGTGGGCGGAATGCTGGCCCAGGCTCCCCAGGGCCTGCGCCTGTGGCGCAAGAAGCCCGAGATCGCGAAGAAACCGAGGGCCATCGAGGACCTCGATCAGCTCGAGGCGCTCTACCGCGAGCTGGACGCACCGCCGAAGGACGGTACATGAGGATCGCCTACTACCCGGGGTGCGTTGCGCAGGAGTCCGGCCGCGAGCTCGATCTCGCGACGCGCTGGGTCGCGAAGGCGCTGGGGATCGAGCTCGTCGAGTTCCCGAACTTCTCGTGCTGCGGCTCCGGGTTCGTCGACGAAGCGAACCTCACGCTCAACGTCGCGATCAATGCCCGCAATCTCGGAATCGCCGAGCGCGCCGGCCTCGACGTGCTGACGGTCTGCTCGACCTGCCAGGGGATGCTGACGCTTGCGAACCACCGTCTGGGGGATCCGGCGATGCGCGCGCGCGTCGACCCGGCGCTCGCGAAGATCGGAGTCCCGTACCGCGGCACGGTCAAGGTGAAGCACCTGCTCCAGGTCCTGACGAGCGATATCGGCCTCGACGCGGTCAAGGCCCGGGTGCGCCGACCCCTCGCGGGGCTCAAGGTCGGGGCATTCTACGGCTGTCACCTGCTGCGCCCGGGCGCGGAGGCCGGCTTTGACAGCCCCGAAGAGCCTCACGCCTTCGAGGACCTGCTCTCCGCGATCGGCGCCGAGCCCGTGATGTACCGCGGGCGCGTGATGTGCTGCGGGTTCCCGATCCTCTTCGTCAAGCCCGAGACGGCGAACCGGATCGCGGGCCGTCAGATCGCCGACGCGAAGGACCACGGCGCGCACGCGATGGCGACGCCGTGCCCGCTGTGCCACATCTCGCTCGACTCGTTCCAGAACAAGGCGGAGGCGGCGGTCGGCCGCGGTCTCGACATGCCGGTCTTCCACCTCCCGCAGCTCGTCGCGCTCGCGTTCGGCGCGACCCCAGACGATATCGGCCTCCCCCGGCACCTCGTACCGACCGGCCCGGCGCTCGCGCGGATCGCTCCCAGCGCGGGAACCTCCCCTTCCGCGTAATACGAACCTGTAGGGGAAGGCACCCCTCTGAGCTGGGGGGGCCACCGTGGCGCTCGATGAGCAGCGGGACCCCACCGAACTGCCCAACCCGAACGCTTGGGCTCCCCCGGACCTGGACGACCTGAGCCGCATCCTCGCGCTCAGCGACGGCGTCTTCGCTTTCGCGATGACGCTGCTCGTCCTGAACCTCACGGGCCTCTCTTTCCTCAATTGCGGGAGCGCTGCGTTGCCGTGCTCGGAGTCGGTCCTCGCGCGCGGCCTCGCCGACAGCGTCCCGGTCTTCATCGGCTACGGGATCGTGTTCTTCGTCGTCGCCCTGTGGTGGACCACCCACCACCGCATCTTCCGCTTCATCGAGCGGTACGACACGATGCTCGTCTGGTTCAACATCTTCCTCCTGATCTGCATCGGCGCAACCCCGTTCGCGCTCGAGGTCTTCAACAGGTTCTCCGGAACGACCCTCGGGGTCGTCGTCTTCGCCTCGGTGACCGGGGTCACCGGGCTCCTGCTCGCCGCGATCTGGTGGCACGCTCTCGGACCGGCACAGCTCGTCAACCCCGCCTTCCCCGAGAGCGAGCGACGCGCCGCCCGCGCGCGGTCGATCGTCACTCCGTTCGTCTTCCTCGCGACGGTCCCCATCGCCTTCGTCGCGCCATACCTATGGCTGATCGCGTTCCCCGCGGGGGCGATAATGCGCCACTACGGCCCGGCTTAGCTTTCGGAGCGCGTCGGCCCCGCCGCACCGGGCTCGGCCGCGGTCGGCTGGGCCACGACTAGGTGGAGGCGATCGCACATGTGGCGGAAGTACGCCGAGCCTTGGGTTCCGTATTCCGCGCGCAACCGGGCGGCAATCTCGTCGTCCGGGCGATGAAGGTCGATCGACGGGGTGAACATGCAGCCAAACACGAGAAACCCTTCGCCTTCGATCTCGAAGCGATCGGTCTCGGGCGCTCCGCAGAACGGACACCTCAGCACGGGGCCGAGGAGGAGGGTTGCGCGCTTATCGTTGGCGCACCGGACCGTCGGCCGCCTCCTCGACGGTCCACTCCCGGTACGCCCGGCCCTGGGAAAGTCGGCGGAGGGTCCCTCCAAGGCCTTCCATCCGGGTCCCCGGCGGTATCCATCCCCGGTCGATCGCGTCGAGCCACGCGTGCAGCTGGACGCGTTCGCGGCGGGGAACGTTTGCGGTGGGAACCACGGTGGGAGCCCGCACGAGTTCGACGGTCTCTCCGTGGACCCACCAGATCCCGACGACCGAGCTCAGCCGGCCGTTGCGCTCGGTCGCGAGGCGGCGCGCCCCCGGGCCCGATCCCAACGCGACCCCGACCCAGTCGCCCCAAGCTCGACGGCGCAGGGCTTGCCCGAACGCCGGCCCGGCGAGCGAGCGCTTGAGCTCGACGAGGCCGAGCTCGCGTCCCCTCCGGGCCACCAGATCGAAGTAGTCGTTCCCGTCCACGTTCGGATACACCCGGAAGCCCTTGCCCTCCAGGTACGCCCGCATCGGGGGGATCATGTCGGTCTCCCGCCGGAACGGCGGGTCGGACCGCGGACGGGTCACGGTCCGACCCCGGCCCGTAGAAACCACTGGTCGAGACGCGAGCGCGGCAGCTCGAGGAGGATGGGCCGACCGTGCGGGCACGAGTACACTGCGGGCGCTTTCTCGTACAGTGCGTCGAGCACGCGCACGAGCTCGCCCGGCGCGATGGGGTCCCCCGCCCGTAGGGCGGCGTGGCACGCGATCGACGCCGCGACCCGCTCCACGATCCCATCCGGATTCGTCGGTCGGGTTCCGGCCGCGAGCTCGTCCAGCAGCTCCCGGACCCCCTCCGGCCGCGCCCGGTGCCCTCGGTACGCCGGGACCGAGGTGACGCGGAACCGGTCCCCGCCGAATGGTTCGATCTCGAAGCCGGCGTCGTGCACGGCCCCGCGGTGTGCCTCCCACGCGGCGCGTTCCGAGGCCGTGAGCGTGATCGTCAGGGGATCCACCAGGACCTGACGCGCCAGGCGGCCGTCCGCGAGCAGGGCCTCGAAGAGAAGGCGCTCGCTCGCTGCGTGCTGATCGATCAGGACGAAGCCCGTGGGCGTGGTCCCCACCCAGTACAGCGCGTCGAGCACGCCGAGCAGCGCGATCGCCGGGCGCCCCCGACGGGCCTCCAACCCAGGAACGGGCGGCGTATCGGAGAGCCGGCGCTGGACGGCGGCGGTCGGAGCCCATCGACGGGGTTGGGCGACGGGAGATCCCTCGGGACCCGAGTCCTTCGGGGGTGGCCGCGACGCGAACGAGCGGCTCTCGGCGGCACGTCCTCGCGGAACCCCTTCGGGCGGTCGCGCCGGGTCCGGGGCGGAGATCAACGCGCGACGGACGGCCCCGCGAACCGCTTCCGCCACCTCGGACTCCCGGGCGAAGCGGACTTCCCGCTTGGTAGGGTGGACGTTCACGTCGACGCGATCGAGAGGGATCTCTAGGTGTAGGACCCCGATGGGGGAACGCGTGCGGGGGATGTACTGAACGAACGCCGTTCGGACCGCCTGGGTAATCGGACGTGACTCGATCGTCCGGCCGTTGACGCTCAGGTAGAGCCGGCGGCTGTTCCCCGCGGCCAAGTGAGGGCGGCCCAGAACGCCGTGGATGCGGCCCAGGCCGGGGAGCGCCTCGTCGACGGCGAACGACTGCTCGAGCATCTCGCGACCCAGGACATGGACCGACGCCTCGCGCAGGTCGCGCGTCGCCGGGAACTCCGCGATCTCGCGGCCGTCGGATTCTAGACGGAGCGCGACCGAGGGGCGAGCAAGGTAGAGGTGCTCGACAACACGGGCGACCTCGAGCTGCTCGACCGCCGGCGCGTGAAGGAACTTCCGACGCGCGGGCGTGTTGAAGAAGAGGTCGACGACCTCCACCGTGGTACCGACGCTCCGACCTTCCTCGAACCGCTGCACGTCCCTCGAGGCTGCGGTGGCGATCCCGGCGGCCTCCGGCCGGTCCGGCGTGCGCGACACGAGCCGAAGGCGGGACACGTGGGCGATCGAGGCGAGCGCTTCCCCGCGGAACCCGAGGGTGTCGATCCGTTCGAGTCCGTCGCCCGACCCGAGCTTGCTCGTCGCGTGCCGTTCCAGCGCGACGTCGAGCTCCTCGGGCGGGATGCCGCTCCCGTCGTCGGCGACCTCGATGCGGCGGATCCCTCCGCCCTGGATGCGCACGGAGACCGCGGTCGCTCCCGCGTCGATCGCGTTCTCCACCAGCTCCTTGACCACGGAGGCCGGGCGCTCGACGACCTCGCCGGCCGCGATCCGTTGGATCGTCGTCGGATCGAGCCGGTGGATCGGCCGGCGCCCCGGGAGGCTCACCTCTCCCCCGGCGGGCGCGGCAGTTTCGCGCGCAGCTCCGCGAGGAAGCGGAGCGCCTCCAACGGTGTGATCCGGTCGACGTCGATGGCTCGGATCTCCTCCTCGGTCCGGGAGAGCGCGGGAGCGCGGGGCTCCTCGACCGACATCAGGACCGCCTGGGCGTACCGAGGGCCGCCGCCCGGTGGGTCCTTCCCTCCCGGGGCAAGCGAGAGCCCCTCGGTCTCGAGGCGGCGGACCAGACGGTCGGCCTCCCGCAGGACGTCCGTCGGCAGGCCGGCAAGCTTCGCGACGTGGACCCCGTAGCTGCGATCCGTAGCTCCGGGAACGAGGCGGTGCAGGAAGACGATGCCGCCGGGGTGCTCGCGAACGGCCAGGTGGGCGAGGCGGGCGGCCTCGAGCCCCTCCACGAGCTGCGTCAGCTGGTGGTAATGCGTCGCGAGCACGGCCCGACACCGCGTCACGTCGTGAAGGTGGCGCAGCGTCGCCCACGCGATCGCGAGGCCGTCAAACGTGCTCGTCCCGCGCCCTACCTCATCCAGAAGGACGAGGCTGCGGTCGCTCGCCGAACGCAGGATTTCGGCGACCTCCGTCATCTCGACCATGAAGCTCGACTTGCCGCGGCCGATCTCGTCCGTGAACCCCATCCGGGTGAACAGACCCTCCACGACGCCGATGCGGGCGTACTTCGCCGGAACGAACGAACCGGCCTGGGCGAGAACGACGATCAGGCCGATCTGACGCATGTACGTCGACTTCCCCGACATGTTCGGTCCCGTCAGCACGAGGAGCCGGGAGGCGTCGCGGTCGAGCTCGGTATCGTTGGGGACGAACCGTTCGCCGAGGAGATGGTCGAGCACCGGGTGTCGCCCCTCGCGGATCGTGAGCGCGCCGGACGCGTCGACCTCGGGACGGACGCATCGCCGGCGTTGCGCGACGTAGGCGAACGATTGGAGCGCGTCGAGCGCCCCCACCGCACGGCCGATCCGGTGGAGGGCCGGTACGTGTCGGTCGATCTCCCCGAGGAGGTGCTCCCACTGCCGCGTCTCCTCGTCATGAAGGCGGGCGCGTGCATCGAGGATCCGGGCGGCGATTTCTTCCAGGCGGTCGGTCGTATACCGCTCGGCCTGGGCGACGGTCTGACGGCGCCGATAATGGGCCGGGATCCGATGCACATGGGCGCGGCCGACTTCGATGTAGTACCCGAATACCTGATTGAAGCGTACCCGTAGCGTGCGGACCCCGGTCGCCTCCTGTTCCGCCCGCTCGAGCGATTCCAACTCGGCGATGGCCGCCGACTCATCGTCCCGGGCCCGGTCGAGCTCTGGCAGGTGGCCCGGCCGGAAGAGGGGCCCGCCCTCGGCCGACGTGGGCATCGTTTCGGCGAGCGACTCGTTGAGCCGGCGCGCGAGCTCGGGAGGGGGGCGCGCTTCGGCGGCGAGGCCGCAGAGCAACTCGGAGCCCGAGACGTTCCCCAGCGAGGTCACGAGGGGTTCGAGGGCGGAGAGCCCGTCGCGCAGCGCCCCAATCTCCCCCGGTCGTACGCGACGGCCGGCGACCCTCGAGCCCCTCC
>JAKAYT010000003.1 GCA_021826685.1 Thermoplasmata archaeon | reverse complement strand
AGTCGAGAGGGCAACGGTGGCAGAAGGTTCATGATGAGATCAGCCGGCGGGGAACCGTGATGACGCCGGAACTCCATGATTGGTACAAGAGCGAGGGCGTGAGTAAAGCTCGCACCGAGCGGCCGGAGACTGTTCTAGCAGCTGTTCGGGATATGGGTGAGGACGGGGACGCCGCCATCGTCGATTTCGGCTCCCAGGGGCGGCGTGTAACGCATTCTACCCCATGCCGCTATCAGTCGTAACTTCACTTCCGCGAGTGGAAACAGGCCCACAGCAAGGTGCTCTTTCCCTTAACCGTGGTGAGTGTCGCAGAATTCAATCTACCTGTCGCTAAATTCACTCCTTGACGGGATTTTAGCCACAAGCGCCGAGTCCAAACAAACGTTTAAGTAGCGAATCTCCGAGTCGTTGCCAGAGCGTATGACGCTCGTCTGACAAACGGAGCCAACGATGAAATCCATCATTCAGGAAGCGATCGCGAAGCACCAAGACGACCAGGCCCTCGTCGAGGAGAAGAAGGCCGATGCTCCGACGTACGCGAGCGCGGACGACGCGGAACTCGCGAAACTAGCGGAGACGTTGAAGGTCAACATCCGGATCGTCGGGTGCGGAGGCGGCGGATCGAACACGATCAACCGTTGCGTCGAGGAAGGCATCCAGGGCGCCGAGATGTGCGCCATCAACACCGATGCGAAGCACCTTCTCACCATCCACGCGCCTCGGAAGATCCTCATTGGCCGCCGGGCCACCAAGGGCTTGGGCGCCGGCGCTCGCCCCGAGATAGGCGAAGAGGCGGCGCGGGAGAACGAGGAAGAGATTCGACAATTCATCCAGGGAGCCCACATCGTATTCGTGACCGCCGGGATGGGCGGTGGAACCGGGACCGGCTCCGCGCACCTCGTGGCGCGCCTCGCGAAGGAGAGCGGCGCGCTCACGATGGGCGTCGTCACCCTTCCGTTCGCCGGCGAAGGGACTGCGCGCATGGAGCAGGCCCGCGACGGCCTCGAGCGCCTACGCCGCGTCTGCGATACGACGATCGTCATCCAGAACGACAAGCTGCTCGAGCTCGTCCCGCGCATGCCGCTCGATGCGGCGTTCAAACTCGCGGACGCAGTCCTGATGACCGCGATCAAGGGGATCGCCGAGATCGTGACGCGCCCCGGGCTGGTCAACCTCGACTACGCCGACATCCTGACGGTCATGAAGGACGGCGGGGTCGCCCTGATCGGCCTCGGCGAGAGCGAGAGCGCCACCGACCGGGTGAACGAAGCGGTCACCGAGGCCCTGACGAGCCCGCTGCTTGGCAGCGTGGAGCTCAAGGACGCCACCGGCGCGCTCGTGCGCGTCATCGGCGGACCGACGATGACGGTCTCCGAGGCGGAGAAGGCCGCGTCGCTCGTAGGCGGCAAGATCTCCAAGCGCGCCCGCATCATCTGGGGGTGCTCGGTCGAGTCGTCCCCCGAGATGGAGAACACCATCAAGGTGCTCCTGATCATCACGGGAGTCCGCGCGACCAGCCTCCTCGGCCAGAAGGGAGGCTACGCTGCCGGTGAGTCCGAGGAAGTCATCGACCTCGTCCGGTAAGCGAACCCCTTCCCGCCCCCGCTACCTCGGGATCGAGGTGGCGGGGGAGCTCGTCCCGGTAGGGTCCGCCGATGCATGGCGTCGGGTCCTTGATGACGTCGGTTCGCCGTCGCCTCCCTCGCTCAGCTACCGCGTGGTACGGTCGGATGCTCGTCGCGCGATCGTTGCCGTCGATCAGCATACGATGACGTTCGCTCGCGCCCGATGGAACGCCACCTCGCGCCCCGCAGGTCGTTGGTCGATCCGCACGATCCGCACTTGGGGAACCCTCGTCGGCGCGAAGAGCTGGATCCGGCGGAAAGCGAGCGGGTTGTCGGGCTGATCGGCCCCGCCACCGCCCGCGAGCATTATCTGGATTGCATGCTCCCCGTAAGGGGTAAGGGATTGGCAGAGCCGGGAGCCGGAAGGGTTCGTGTCGAGCGGGCTCTCCTTTCGGTGGATGATAAGAGTGGGCTCGCGGACTTCGCGCGGGGGCTCACCGACCTCGGTGTAGAACTCTGGGCGACTCGAGGTACCCGGCAGGCCCTCGAGGTAGCCGGGGTGCGGGCCCGAGCCGCCGAGGACCTCACGGGGATCGGTTCGTGGTTCGGTGGCCGGATCAAGACACTGCATCCGGCACTCCTCGCGGGGATCCTTTCGACGGCGACCGCCGAAGGCGAGAAGGAGCTGAGCGAACGCGGCTTCCTTCGATTCGATCTGGTCGTCGTCGAACTGTACCCGTTCGAGAAGCATCTCGCCGAGCACCCGACGCAGAGTGACCACGAGGAGTACATCGACATCGGCGGCGTCACCCTGGCCCGAGCGGCGGCGAAGAACCATTCCCGGGTCGCGGTCGTGCTCGACCCTCGTCACTACGCACCGGTCCTGAACGAGCTGCGCGCCGCGTCCGGGGCGTTGTCGGCGGCAACTCGTCGGAACTTGGCAGTCGAGGCGTTCCGAAGGATTTCCGCCTACGACGGCGCCATCGCCCGCGGGATCTCTTCGGCCATCTCCCAGGAAGACCCGTTTCCCCCGGAGGTCGTCTTTCGCCGGGCACCGCTGCGTCTACGCTACGGCGAGAACCCCCACCAACGTTCGGCCGTCTACACCGCGGTCTCGCCGGGCGCGGGCCTCACGGGCGAACCGTTCGAGCAAATCAAGGGCGATCCGCTCTCGTTCACCAACCTCTTGGACCTCGAGACTGCGCGAGCTACGGTCGCGGAGTTCCGGGCCCCGAGCGCAACGGTAGTGAAGCACGCCACCCCGTGCGGCGTCGCCTCCGGGAACACAATCGGCGAAGCGGTCGAAGGCGCAATCGTCACCGACCCGGTTGCCCGGTATGGCTGCGCCGTGGCGGTCAATCGACGCCTTGGACCGGCCGATCTGGCAGGATTCAAGGGAGTTTTTGTCGATCTCCTGGCCGCCCCCGACTTCGAACCGGCGGCCAAGGATCTCCTCGACAAGCGCCCGAAGATCAAGCTCGTCCGGATGACCCCGCGAACCCTCGGGCCGACCCGGTGGGAGGCGCACAGCGCGCTCGACTATCTTCTCCTTCAGGAGGTCGACCAACGCCAGCTTGCTCCCCACGAGTTCCGTCTCGTGGCGGGCCCGCCGATCACCGGGGAGATGGCCTCCTCGCTCGACTTCGCCTGGCGCGTCGTCCGTCACACGAAGTCGAACGCGATCGTCCTCGTCCAGGGATCGAAGACCGTGGGAATCGGAGGCGGTCAGCCGACCCGGGCGAAGTCGGTCCAGCTGGCGTGTGAGATCGCGGGGGACCGGGCGAAAGGGGCGGCGCTCGCGTCCGACGCGTTCTTCCCGTTCGCCGATGGCGTCGAGATCGCCGGCAAGGCCGGCGTGCGCGCGATACTCCAGCCGGGCGGCAGCCTGCGCGATCCCGAGGTGATCGCGATGGCCGAGCGCTATCACATCTCGATGCTCTTCACGGGCTGGCGCGTTTTCCGCCATTGATCATCCCGCCACCCTCAGCGATCGCGCTCCCAAGTAGGTCCGGCCACCGACCGACGGCAACACTCGACATCGAGCGGCGGGGATGTTCCGCGGACCCTCGGGGAGGACACCCGAACCGGAGGTGGGAGGTCCGGGTCGACGGCGCGAAGGAACGGGTAGCGCGGGGTTCAGGCGAAGTCGAAGTAGCGCTTCAGGATCGAACGGAACTCGGCCGGTTCTACCGGGCCGATCTCGCGCCCTTTCTCCTTTCCTTCCACGACGAAGAGGTACGTCGGGATCGAGTGGATCCCGTAGGCACGGGTCGTCCGATCGGCACTGTCGACCTCGACTTTGGCGAATTTGACTCGTCCGTCGAGCTTCTGGCTGAGCTCCTTGAGTATCGGCTCGGTGATACGACACGGCGCGCACCACTCGGCGGTGAAGTCGACAACAACGGGCAATCGGGAGTGAATCACTTCCCGTTCGAAGTTGTCGTCGGTGACGACGATCATTCCGCTCATGACGATGAAGCGGCGATTCGAGGGCCGGGCCCGCTTTAAGCTGTAGGTCGATGCGTAGGGCCGAGGAGACGGTGGCCCTTTCGCGACCGCCGCGCGCCGTCCCGAGCGCGTCGGTCGGGTCGGCGCTCGTGGCCTGGTTCGGCCGGTCGCGTCGCCCCCTACCGTGGAGACGCTCGCACGACCCGTACTCGGTTTGGGTCGCCGAAGTGATGCTCCAGCAGACCCGGGTCGCTCAGGCGGCGCCCTACTACGAGCGGTTCCTCGCTCGCTTCCCGACCGTTCGGTCGCTCGCCCGCGCACCGCTCCCTTCGGTGTTGAAGGCCTGGCAGGGAGCCGGATACTACGCCCGAGCGAGGAACCTTCACGCCGCCGCGCGGCAGATCGTGACCGAGCGGCGGGGGATATTCCCGCAGACCGTGGACGAGCTGGAGACCTTGCCGGGGGTCGGCCCGTACATCGCACGCGCGATCGCGGCGATCGCGTTCGACCTCCCGGTAGTCGCTCTCGAGGCGAACGGTCGGCGCGTCGCCGCTCGCTGGTGGGCCGAACGGGGGGACGTTCGTTCGACGGCCATGACAAAGCGACTCGTGCGGAACCTCGAGGGGGTCCTCCCGAGTCGGCACCCCGGACGGTTCACCGAGGCTCTGATGGAGCTCGGGGAGACGATTTGCCTTCCGTCCCGCCCCGATTGCCCTCGCTGCCCGGTACGAGAGCACTGTCGGGCGTACTCGACTTTGGACGACCCGGGGTCGCTGCCTCGGAGGCACCGACGTCCGCCGCGACCCACCGTGGTGGCCGCCGTCGTCGTGGTCGAGTCCGGAGGACGCTACCTCGTCCAGCGGCGAGCTCCGACCGGATTGCTAGGGGGCCTCTACGAATTTCCCGGCGGCAAGCTCGAACCTCGGGAGAGCCCGCGCACGGCCGCTCGGCGCGAGTGGAGGGAAGAGGTGGGCTCTCCCGCTCCGAGGTTGACGAGCGCCGGCGTCGTGCACCACGCATACAGCCACTTCACCGTCGAGCTCCATGTGTTCGGCGGACGAATTCCCCTCCAGGAGCGGCCATCGCCCCGGCCCTCTCAGGCCTGGGTACGTCCGGAGGAGCTGATGCGGCTCCCCTTGCCCAGGGCCACCGAGAAAATCGCCGAGATGCTTAGGATCGTCTCCGATCGGCGGCCTCGGGAACCGTCCCGGCGTCGCCCGAGCGGGTAACGCCCTCGGCGCCTTCGAGCCGTTGGGGTCGTGGGCCGATCCATCCTGGCACCGAAGCGGTGGCCCCGCGCCATGGAACGACCCCCGCGTGCGGCGTAACGTGAAGGGCCTACCGGTCTTGGAGGGGGAACTACCATGCGAGGAACCAACCGCAGCAAGCGAAAGGAATATGTCGCGCGCATCGGCGTATCGCTCGAGCCCGGACTGCTGCGCCTCTTGGATTCTTGGGTGCGCGAACGGAACTCTCCGAGCCGTTCCGATGCTATTCGCACCTTGATACGGAAGGAGCTCTCGGAGCAGGCGCTGGGGAACCCGGAGGCGGATTCGGTCGCCACGGTGACCCTACTGTATCGTCACGATGCGCCCAGCGTCCTGCGCCGCCTCGTCGCGGAAGAGCACCGTTGGGGCGACCACATCCGGTTCTCCGGGCACGTTCACCTTCACGGCGACTCGTGCATGGAGGTCCTAGGCATGGCCGGTAGCCGTCGGGAATTGGCGCGGGCCGCCGAGGACCTACGTGGTATCCGCGGTATCGCCTTTGGAGACTACTCGATCACGAGCCCTTCGATCGTCGGTGGAAGCACCGGACATCGCCACCCGCATCGAAAAGCGAGCTAGAAAACGGCCGGAACGCACATTCCCAGGGGCGGGATAACTATATAGGAGGTCGGGGAATTGTGTAGAATGGCCTCGGGCATCGGCGCGGCGTCTCTTGGTGGCACCGTCCAAGAGACCCGGAGACGTCCGCCGGTGCCTTCCCTCTCGTAGAGGCGGGCGTCTCAAGGGCTACCTCACCTGCTCAAGCGATCCTTCGCGCCCCGCAGGACCCGTTCGGTACCATGCCTTTCCGAGAATGAGCCGGGGTGGAACCGGCCCAAAACTCCGGCTGTCCCGGCTGTGTTCGGGATCGGTGCCAAGGACGGATACGCCCCCTCCGCGGGTCGGATCCACCGGTGCCGCGACCCGTTTGACCAAGCGACGGCGCGGCTCCTGAGGATCTCGGAAGACGACGATGTCCCCCACCTCGGGCACGCGGTGGCGATAGGCCGCGGTGTCCACCAGAATGCGGTCCCCTGCCTTCAGCAGGGGCCTCATGCTCTCGTCCACGACGTCAAAGATCAGGCTACGTAGGCGGCGCCCGAGGGGGGGCGGGGTCGTAGCTCCCTTGAATGCGATCGGCATCGACCTGCTCACCTTATGGCTCCTTCCGAGATGCCCAAGCCATGTCCGCCCTTCGGTGGTATGATCGAGCGACCAATATCGTCCGTGCCTTGGCCGGACGACCCGAGACCGTCTACGCCCACTGCGACATCCCCTGCGGTATCTACGACCCCCATGAGGCGCAGATCGCCGCACTGACCGTGATCCGGATGGATCAGATGATTGCGGAGACCACCCCGCCGGCCCCGGGCGCGAAGCCCGAAGAGATCCAGCTCTACAACGAAAAGATTGCGCGCTTCACCGCGGTCAAGGAACTCCACGCCGAGAAGGCGAAGCACGAGATCCGGGTCATCTTTGGCGACTACTTCACCGCCGACCACCTCAAGGCCTTCCCCCAGACCAGCGACCTCGTCTTCAAGATCTTCAAGCAGGCTTCGAAAGCGCGCCAAGGAATCGCTCTGGCCGACGCCCAGGAACTGCTCAACGAGGTCCAAGAGTTCGCCGAGATCTTCTGGAAGACAAAGAACGTCGCTACTCGCAAGATCCCCTCCCACCAGAAGTCGGGCGGAGATCTCGTCGTCCCGGCGGCCTAGACGGCCCTCCCCTTCCCTAGGCTCGGACGGTCGCCGAGGGAACCGAGCGCGCCGCATGGTTCGCACGGTACCGGTGGACGGCCAATCCCTCGATCTCGAGGGGTTCCTCGCCGTCGTCCGGGGCGGTGCCCGCGTCCAGCTCCCGCCCGAGGCTCGCTCGCGTGTCGAGGCCTCTCGCCGCGATGTGGAGGGAATCGTCGCCCGTGGAGCGCCCGTGTACGGCGTGACGACCGGTTTCGGGGCGCTCTCAAACCAACGGATCGACCCGTCTCGCGCCCGAGAGCTCCAGCACGGGCTCATCGCGAGCCACGCGAGCGGGGTGGGCCCCGCCCTAGGCGAGGACGTGGTCCGGGGCATGATCCTCCTGCGAGCGAACTCGCTCGCCCGCGGTCAGTCGGGGGTTCGACCCGAAGTAATCGAGCGCCTGCTGGACCTGCTGAACGACCACCTCACTCCTCGAGTGCCCGAACGCGGCTCGGTCGGCGCGTCCGGGGACTTGGCCCCCCTCGCCCACCTGGCGCTCGCGCTCACCGGCGAAGGGGAGTTCGTGGGCCCGGACGGTCGGATCGAGCCCGCGATGGCGGTCCTGAATCGGGCCGGCATCCCCCCACTCGAGCTTCGGGAGAAGGAAGGGCTCGGTCTCGTCAACGGAACGGCGCTGATGACGAGCTACCTCGCGCTCGGAGTCGACCAGTCCCGGGCTCTTCTGGAGGCGAGCATGATTGCCGCCGGAATCACCTTCGATGCCCTTCAAGGCTCGCCGGAGTGCTTCGACGATCGCCTCGGAGAGGCTCGGAACGCTCCCGAGGAGCGGGCGATCTCCCGCTCGATGCGTTCGCTCCTCGCCGATAGCGAGCTCGCGATCCGGCGCGCCGAGTGGATCGGCCAGGACCCCTACACGCTCCGTTGCATTCCGCAGGTGTTGGCCACGGTGGGCCACGCCCTCCGGGCGGCCCGCGCGGTCCTGGACGGGGAACTCAACGCAACGACCGACAACCCCCTCCTCCTCCAAGGGGAGTTCGTCAACGGTGGGAACTTCCATGGCCAGTCTCTCGCCTGGGCAATGGATTCGCTCGCGCTCGCGATCCACACCCTCGGCGCCTTCTCGGAGCGGAGGATCTCCCGGCTCGTCCACCCCGCGCTCAACCGGGGACTTCCGGCGTTCCTCGCGCCCGCCGGAGGGCTCCAATCCGGCTTCATGATCCCGCAGACCGTCGCCGCGGCGCTCGTCAACGAGAACGCGACGCTCGCCCATCCCGCGAGCGCGCAGAGCATTCCCACGTCCGCGGACCAGGAGGATTTCGTCAGCATGGGAGCGTGGGCCGGCGCGAAGCTGCATCGCATCCTAGGCAACGCCCGGCGGATCGTGGCCATCGAGTGGATCGTCGCGGGGCAAGCGCTAGAGCTCCGCCGACCTCGACGGGGGGGCCGGGGAAGCGAGGCCGCGCTCGCGGCGCTTCGGTTTCGGGTCGGCCCGTGGACCAAGGATCACAGCCCGTCGGGCGAGATCGAACTCATCGCCGATGCCATCGGCACCGGGACGCTCTTGGGCGAGGTCCCCTTCGAGCGGGCGCCTCGATCGTAAGCGGGGCGGCGGAAAGGCTTGAAATGGATGTGGGATTGTCCCACATCCATGCGGCCGGTCCTCCGCAACGCGGTCATCGTTGTCCTCGCCGCGGTCGCGATCGGGGCGGGGTTCGCGGGAGGGTGGTACGCGCACCCGGCCTCGAGCGCGAATGGGTCGATCCGGACGCTCGGTGTCATCGCGGCCGGCAGCCTTAGCCCCACGCCGCTCCTGCCGTCGCTGGTCTCCGCGTTCGTGAACCAGACCCCCGGGATCGCCTCACCGCGGACCGCGCAGCTCTACCAAGGCAGCAATGCGGACGCGACGGCGATCGTATCCGCCGGCTTGGCCTCGCCGTACGACGTTTTCGTCTCCGCCGATTATCGCGTGATCCCCGAGGCGCTCATGGCCAACGTCCCACCATACGCAACGGGGGAGGCGGTCTTTGCGAGCGACCCCGTGGTCCTAGCTTACAACCCCAGCGCTCTCTCGGGCGTTACCTCGTCGAACTGGTACGAGAAGATCGTCGGCAACGGGATCGTCCTCGGGGTCGCCAACGCGAGCTCCGATCCCCTGGGCGTCAACGCGATCATCACGATCGAGCTCCAGGACCGCCTCGCGGGCCTGGACGGGTCGCTCTACCACCACTTCTTCACGGGATCGATGGGGGGGTTCGCCGGGCCGACGGCGAACACCCGCTACGTGGTGGAAAACGATGCGAGCGTTGCGCTCTCGATCGGCGAGGTCCAGGCCTATCTCATCTACGAATCGTACGCGAGAGCGGAAGGCCTGACCTACACCACCCTGAACGAATCCGTCAATCTAGGAGGGACTACCGCGAGCGACGTCGCGGCGTACGGGAGCGCCCGCACGACCGTCCTCTCCGGTACCTCGACCGAGGTCGTCGCCGGCGCTCCCGCGATCTTCGCGCTCGCCGTCCCCTCCAACGCACCGGACCCCGCCCTGGGCGACAGCTTCGCGGCGTGGCTGGTGTCGAACTCGACCCTACGGGTCTGGGCCTCGGAAGGTCTCGTCCCGACACCGTCGGTCTGGGTCTACGGCTCGGTCGGCTACCTCGCCCCCGGCCTTCCCGCGCTGCCCTCCTACCTGACGGCGCTGATCGCGACCTGAGGATCCCCCGGAACGGTAGAACGTGGTCGCTCCAAGCGCTCGAGGGTCCGTAGGTTCCTTCGTCGGCGCGGTCCTATCGGCGTCGTTGATCCTCCTCTTCGTCCTCCCGCTGGTCGTCCTCTTCCTCTACGTCGGCTGGAGCGGGTTCGTCCAAGAGGCGACGAACGACGGGTTCCTCACTTCGATCCGGTTCACCCTCCTCGCCTCGGGGATCGCCGTCGGCCTCGGCCTTCTGACCGGCGTGCCTCTCGGCTACGTGCTCGCCCGCTACCGGTTCCGGGGTCGAAGCTTCGTCGAGTCGGCGGTGCTCCTCCCCGTCGTGATCCCTCACCTGGTTGTCGGAATCGCGCTGCTCCTTCTCTTCGCTCCGGACGGCCCGGTGGGCCGGTTCATGGCGGGACTCGGTCTCCCGGTCTTCGACGCCATCTGGGGGGTGGTCCTCGTAATGCTCTACGTCGGCGCCTCCTACGTGGTCCTGGCGAGCCAGCTCGCCTTTCGGGCGGTCGATCCCGAGGTGGTCGACACGGCCCGCTCGCTGGGCGCGAGCCCAGGGGAGGCGTTCGCCACCGTCACCTTGCCACAGTCGGCGCGCGGGATCGCGACCGGAGCCTTGTTGATGTGGGCTCGGGGGGTCAGCGAAATCGGAGGCTTTCTGATCCTCGCGTACGCGATCGAGCCGAGCCCCCCCTGGTTCGGTCCGCCGACCGCTCCGGCGTCCGTGTACATTTACGATCTGTATCAGAGTTCGGGGGGCCTCGAGGCCGCCGCCGCGGCGAGTTGCGTCCTCGTCCTGGTCGCGCTCGCGATCTTCCTCGCCGTGCGCCTCGTCGACCGGGCGGGGCTCTACACGCCCCGGGGGGGATGGCTATCGTGACGGGGGTCACCGTCCGGAACCTCGAGGTCGAGCGCGGCGGGTTCCGGCTCGGGCCGATTGACCTCGCGATCGAGGGAGGGACCGCCGCGATCCTCCTCGGGCCTTCCGGGGCCGGCAAGACCACCCTCTTACGGGCGATCGCCGGATTCCTCGGTCTGCGCGAGGGTTCCGTCGAGGTGGACGGGGTCCCGGTGGACCGCGAGCCCCCCGAGCGTCGTGGGTTCGGGTTCGTGCCGCCGAGCCTGGGCCTCTTCCCGCACCGCCGGGTCGCGCGGAACGTGAGCTACCCGCTCGAGATCGCGGGCGCGAGCGATGCGTCCGCCCAAGCGCGCCGGTGGATGGAACGGTTCGATCTCGTTCCGCTCGCGCACCGCTATCCTCACGAACTCAGCTCCGGGCAGCAGCAGCGCGTCGCGATGGCCCGCGCGCTCGCCGCGCATCCCCGGTTTCTCCTCTGGGACGAGCCGCTGAGCGCGTTGGATGTCGAGAGCCGGGACGTGCTCCTCCGCCTCGTCCGCGAGCTTATCGAGCGCGAGGGGCTCCCGCTCCTGCTCGTCACTCACGACCCGACGACCGCGCTCTCCCTCGGCTCCCGGCTCGTCGTCCTGGACGAGGGGCGGGTCCGCTTCCAGGGTCGGCCCGAGGAACTGGCGCGGGGTCCCCTCAACCGATTCACCGCGCGCTTCCTCGGGTACGAGAACCTCTACGCCCCCCACGAGCTGGCGGCCGTGTCGGACCTTCCGCTCGGCGCCGCCCTCGCACGCGCCGCAGGTCCGGGAGGCCTGGTGGTCCCGACGGAAGCGCTCCGTTGGAGCGTAGAACGATGGGTGGGCGACACCTCGGCCCGCGTGCGGTCCGTTCGATGGAGCTCGGCAGCCTGGTCGATCGACCTCGAACTGGGGTCGCTCCGACTCCACGTGCTCGGCGCCCACGACGCTCCTTCGGTCCGACCCGGTGCCGTGGTTGGAGTAGGGATCGACCTTGGCAAGGTGAAGCCGCTCGAGGGCTCGAGCGGTCCGGCCGGATGAGCGCGGAACGGTGGCTGACGCCTACGGACCGACGGCTGCTGGCGGCGCTCCGACGCGTACCGAACCTCGTGAGGGCGGCCCGCCGGGTCGGCATCGGGCGGGACCGGGCCGTGTACCGCCTCCAGCGCCTGCGCCGACTCTACGGAGCTCCGGTGGCGCGGGGAGAGCGGGGCGGGCCGCAGGCAGGATCGACGCGCCTCACTCCGCTGGGACTGCGCTTGGCCCGGACCGCCGCGGCTCCCTCCTCCCGGAGGGTGAGACAGCATTGGTCCGGGACCTATCATGTGGGCTCTCCCGCGAGCGTCGACCTCGGGCGAGGAGCGCACCTCGAGGTCGCGTTCCGTGCCAAGGACCGGGAACGGGTCCGGGTCGAGATCGACCCGGAGATGGTGTTCGTGGCGCGGGGCCGTTTCGAATCGAGCGCGCGGAACGTACTTCCGGCCGAGATCGTCGCCCTCGTGCGCCGGCCCTCGGGCCGGGCCACTCTGACCGCTCGCTGGCGAGGGCGACCGGTGCGTGTAGCGCTCACGGGCGCCTCGGTCGACCGCCTGAGACTGGCGCCCGGGATCCGGGTCTATCTGTACCTCAAGGCCGTCGCCGTCCGACGCGCCCCGTAGCCCGTCAATCCCGGATTCCCTCGCCCGTCAGCGAGAACACGGCCTCCCCTTCCGGGAGGTTCGGCGAGTCGATCAGCCGGGCGATCCGCTTCGGGGGCTTCGACTTGCGCAGATAGACCCGGTACGTCGCCGCGTGCGCGACGATGTTCCCGCCGATCGGGCGGGTGGGGTCGCCGAAGAGGACGTCCGGCCGGGAGCTGACCTGGTTCGTGACCACGATGGATGCGTTGTAGGTGTCGGAGAACCGAAGGAGTTCGTGGAGGTGCTTGTTGAGCATCTGCTGGCGCGGGGCGAGCTCGCCGCGGCCCACGTACTCCGACCGGAAGTGCGCCGTCAACGAGTCGACGACGACCAGGCGGATCGGGCGCTCCCGCGCGAGCTCCTGCGCCTTCTGGACGAGGAGCATCTGGTGGTTTGAGTTGAACGCGCGCGCGACGTGGATGCGGTTGAGCGCTTCGTTCGGGTCGATTCCCGCCGCCCGGCTCATGTCGACGATGCGTTCGGGCCGGAACGTGCTCTCCGTATCGATGTAGACAACCTCGCCTTCGAGCCCCCCCTGCGCCGGGGGAAGCTGTACATCGACCGCGATCTGGTGGCCGAGCTGGGTCTTGCCCGTGCCGAACTCCCCGCTGAACTCGGTGATCGCCTGCGTTTCCACGCCGCCGCCGAGGAGCTCGTCGAGCGCCTTCGAGTGCGTCGTGATCCGCCCGAGCTTTTGCCGGCGCTCGAGGACGGTCGTGCCGCTCTCGAACCCTCCGACGTCGGCCCGACGCCGGGCTTCGTTGACGATCTTCTGGGCGAGTGCGACACCGACCTCGGCGGCCTCCGCGATGTCGCTCGGGCTCGCGACTGCGAGCTCCATGAGGTCCGTGTAACCGGCCTCGCGGAGCTTGTCCGCGGTCGTCGTTCCCACGCCTTCGAGGTCCTCGAGATCGAACGGCACGGGGGCCGCCGGCGCAGCGCCGGGAGGGGCGGTCTTGGAGACGGTCTTCGTTGGCACGGTGGACCGACCGCGACCGGGAGAGATAAGAGTGGGGGAGAGGTCGCGAAACGGTGGGTTCCGCCCTTAGCCGGCGGACGTAGGGGCGCCGGTCGCCGGCACGAACGGGCGTCCCGTGAGCCGGGTGTAGACCGTGGTGTAGAGCCGGCTCACCTCGTCGATCAGGAGCGGCGGCAGCGGCGGGATGTCCGGCTCGGGGGTTCCGTTCTTTCGGGCGTCCATGAGGGCATCGTAGTAGCCGATCGAGCGGTAGTGTTGCCGGACGAACTCCTTGGAGAACTCGACCGGCCGACCCCGTTCATACGCGTCCTTGTCCCAGAACCGGTCCTCGTCGGCGGTGCCGAACGTGTCGACGACCATCGGCACTCCTTCCGCGTCGATCGCGAACTCCTTCTTGCCATCGACGTGGAGAAGGCCCCGCGGCGCGATCTCCTTCTGCATCGCCTCGTCGATCTTGAGGATCGTCTCGCGCATCCCGTCCAAGGTCGCTCGGTCGAGCGTGGAGAGTCGGAGCGCTTCCTCGATTGTCAGGAGGCGGTCGACCGGCTCGAGTTTCGTCGTGACCTCGAAATGGGGATCGGGGAGCTGTTCGCCGTAGCGCAACTCCTTGCCCGAGGGGAACCCGAGGTCGGCGGCGTGGACTTTCCCGGCTTTCACGCGGTCCCACATCGATCCGGCAAGGTAGTAGCGCACGATCAGCTCGAGCGGAACGAGGAAGTTCTTCGGGGAGGGTCCGAGGCTCCGCGGATCCGGCACGACCTGGACCCGCCGCACGCGCATGCGCGTCGGTCCGCTCTGGCCGATGAAGTGGTGATGCACGCCGATCTTCGAGCAGAGGCGGAACCAGAACTCGGCCGTACCCGCGAGGCTCTCGCCCTTGTACGGGATCTCGCTCGGGATGTGCTTGTCGAAGACGCTGATGTCGTTGGTGAATCGGAACTCGAGTTCGGTAGGACTGATCGCGTAGACTTCCTTCACCTTGCCCCGACGCAGGTACTGGGGCGGCGCGGCGGACGACATACCCGCCATGGAGGGTCGGGAGCCATAAGGTCGGCGGTCGGCGGGCCTATAGGGGTCGGGAGTACAGACCCGTCGTCGGGCGGAAACCGCGCTTGTTGTAGAAGCTCGCCGCGATGTGGTTTTGGAGCGGGAACTCGGCCGTGAGCACGCCCGCGCCCTTCTCCTTCACGAGCTTGGTGATCTCCTCGAGGAGATACTCCCCCACGCCGTGCCGGCGGTAGAGCGGGAGCAGATAGATGTCGAGGATCACGCCCTCGCGCTCGGGGGTGTAGAAGGGGCGTTCGCGGATCCGGGCGCGAACGACTCCCACGATACGGTCCTTGTCGGCCCCGACCCCTTCGGTCGCGAGGACGATCGCCTCCGGGTCCTTGATGTCGCGCGTGAGGATCTCCGCCGCCATCTTCTCGGCGTCCTTGCGTACCTTGAGGAGCGGGTCGAACTCCTCGTTGAGGCTCTTGAGACGGAGAACGAGCGGCACGAGCGCGGGTACGTCGTCGAGCACGGCCGTCCGCAGGTGAACGGGGAGGCCCGCGCTGGCGCTGGGTCCGGCTTCGTGTCCCTTCGGCTCCTTCGGCGCGTGCGGTGAATGACTCATGGTGTTCCGTTTCCTCCCGAGGGTTCGTCCGGCATCGGGAGCGTGAGACCCTCCTCGCGCAGGCGGGTCGCGAGGCGGACCGAGTGCTGCATGATCTCGAGGGCCCGCGCGTAGAACTCTTCGCGAGTACGCTTCGCGCGAGCGATGCCCAGACGCACCGCGGTCTCGGCGGTGGCGGCCGCGATATGCGGGAAGATTCCGACTTCCTCCATCGTGGGGAGGATGTGGTCCGGGGTGAGGCCCTGGTCGTCGGCATGGGCTGCGAGCTCGCGGGCCGCCGCGATCACGATATCGTCGGGGATCGAGCGGGCTCGAGCGTCGAGAACGCCCCGGAACACACCGGGGAAGACGAGCGAATTGTTCACCTGGTTGGGAAAATCGCTCCGGCCGGTGGCTACGATGGCGGCTCCCGCGGCTCGAGCCTGGTCCGGCCAGATCTCGGGCACCGGGTTCGCGAGCGCGAACACGATCGGCTTGGCCGCCATGGATCGGATGGCCGCGGGCGAGATCATCGTCGGGTCGGGCCGTGAGGCGGCGAGGAGGACGTCCGCGTCCTTGAGGGCTTCCGCCAGACCCCCGCGGCGGCCGCCGCCGTTGGTGGACAGGGCCAGATGGTACTTCCACGTATTGCGCAGCGAGAGGCTGTCCACATCGTCGCGTTCAGCGAAGAGGATTCCTTTCTGATCGACGAGGGTGAGCTGATGAGGATCCTGGCCGAGAGACAGGAGGAGCCGGGCGGTCGCGATGTTCGCCGCGCCGGCGCCGAGGAGCACGGTGCGCGTGGTCCGGATGTCACGATCGGTGAGCGTGAGCGCATTGAGGAGCCCGCCAATCGTTGCGGCCGCAGTACCGAGCTGGTCGTCGTGCCAGACCGGGATCGGAAGCCGGCGCTGGAGCTCGCCGAGGATGCGGAAGCATTTCGGAGAGGCGACGTCCTCGAGGTTGATCCCGCCGAAGGCGGGGGAGAGCCGTATCACCGTGTCGATGAACTCCTCGTCCGTATCGATGGCAATCGGCACCGGGATCGCGTTGACGCCCCCCAAGTACCGGAAGAGGAGCGCTTTTCCCTCCATGACCGGCATCGCCGCGGCCGGTCCGACATCTCCGAGGCCGAGCACCCGGCTACCGTCCGTAATGATCGCGATCGTATTCCATCGCCCGGTGAGCTCGAACGAGAGGTCCGGGTCCTTCTCGATCGCGCGGGAGACCTGGGCGATGCCGGGGGTGTACCATACGGAGAAGTCGGCGAGCGAGCGGACCGGTACTTTGGGGACGGTTTCGATTTTGCCTTGGTAGAACCGAGCGAGCGCCAGCGCTCGTTCCCCCAGCGCATCGGTACGCGCTTCGTCGTCCGCGCCGAGAACCGCCCGAGGTCGAGAACCTCGGGGCGGTTCGGCGGACGGGCTCGTCGCCTGAACCATAGGACGCGCGCCCATCGAGACCGGTCGTTATTAACACTTCGTACGAGACGAAGGGAAGGTTCGTCAATTGACGACTTTCCTGAGGTTCGAGAGGGTTATCTGCACCGCACTAGCGGCTCCCGGGATCCGGCTCGCGTCCGGCGTTCGTCGGACCGGATACGCGCCGGGTCCTCGAACGCTCGTGAAGGCCGCCGAGATCCCGACCATCGGATGGGAGGTGGGCCCGCGGAGGAACCGGGCATCCTCGTGGAGATTCCGGCCATCGTCGTCCGCGAGAGACGGGAAAGGAAGCGTCGGCCTTCGTTACCTCACGTGCAACCGCGTTTCTCACTTCGCACAGCGTCCGAGTCACGTTACTGTTAAGCGCGAACCCGGGTCGAACGCCCTGTGGAGATCCGCATCACCCTCACCGGGCCCTTCCCACGGTCCGAGGAGCTTGTCCGGGCGACGCGCGACCTCGACCGCGGTCGCCAGAGCCCGGAGGCCGTCGAGGAGATCTACGCGCGGACCGAGATCGAGGTCGTTGACCTCGAGCGACGTCTGGGCACCGATCGATGCACCGCCGGATACCTGCGCTGGGCCGATCTGTTTCGCCCGATCTCCGAGAGCTGGGGCGGGTTTGCCGTCGGTCCGATCACGCGCTGGTTCGAAACGAACACCTTCTACCGACAACCGATCCTTCACGCGCCCCCCGAGCGAACTCCGGGCGCGATCGCCTCTCGGCTGCCGCTCCCGCTTCGGGGAGAGGGAGCCGCCCGCGCTCTCGTGATCCTTCCGGGACCGTACACCCTGGCCGGCCTCCTCGACAACCGCTCGGGAGAAGCCCCGCAGGCGCTCACCCACCGCCTGGGACGATTGCTCGCCGAGGAGGTTCGCGAACTCCGCGGGCTCGGTTATCGGTCCTTCGAGTGGGCCGAACCGCTCTTGGTGACCCGGACCCCGACGGGCCCGTCCGCGGAGTCCACGGTGGAAGCCTATCGGGCGATCCACGATGCGGCCGGCGACTCGACCTCGATCGTGTGGACGTACTTCGGGGACGCCGCGCCCGCCGTTTCCGTGCTCGCTCGCCTCCCGGTCTCCGTCATCGGCGTCGATCTGGCCGAGACCGACCCCGCGTCGTTCGAAATCGACCTCAGAGGCCGCGCCCTCGGGCTGGGGGTCATCGATCCCCGCACGACGTTGAGCGAGGATCCGGGGGAGATCGTTCGAATCGTCCGGCGACTCCAGGAGCAGGGCTCGCCGCGCGAAGTGTGGCTCGGCAACGGCGCTCCCCTCGATCTGTTGCCCGCGGAACCTGCGGCGAAGAAGCTCCACGTGCTCGCGGCCGCCCGGACCGCCCTGACCCCGGCGAACGGAAGGCGTTCGTGAGCGAACGACCCCTCTTTCCGGGCCAGGAGATCGGGAGCTTGATGAAGCCCCGCTGGCAGCTCCTGGGCCAGCGGGGCATTCCGCTAGATGACCGGGCCCGCGCGGATTTCGACACGTGGGACCGCCGGCTCTCGTTCACCCGCGGATTCGAGGAGGTCGCGAAGGCGCTGCGCAGCGCTCGCCCTCGCGAGGCGAGGCCCGACGCCGTCCGAGACCTCGGGGCGGTGTTCGCCCTACGATTGCTCGAACACGCCGGACTCTCGCGCGTGTACGACGGCGAAGCCCGACGGATTGAGATGTACGAGTACCCGATCCGACAGATGCGGGGGTTCCAGTTTGTCGGCCACGTCCGCTCGTTCGACAACAAGTACTATCTCAAGGCGGCAAGCACCGGCGAGGTCCGTCTCGTGGCGCCGTACCATCTCGACGAGTTCGACTTCGTGAGGGCGCACGCGGTCGGCGAGCCGAAGCTGCCGATCACGGGAGCCTACACGCTGGCGGACTGGTCGTACAACGAATTCTATCTGGGCCGTCACCCCGGTTGGAAGGGGCGCACCGCACGCCGCGAGGCCCAACGCGAGTTTGTCGGTGAGATCGCGCGCCACGCGCTCCGCCCGACGATCCAAGCGCTCATCGAGCGAGGGTGCCGCGTCATCCAGATCGACGAACCGGCCGCCGGAACGCATCCCGGCCAAGGAGATCTGGTCGCGGAAGCGTTCAACATCGCCACCGACGGGCTCGACGGCGAATTCACGATGCACATCTGCTTCAGCGACTACCGGAACCTGTTTCCCGGGCTGCTCGAGGCGAAGCGGTGCCGACAATGGGCCTGGGAGTTCGCGAACCGCGACCGGGACGGTCGCGATGGCTACGAGGTTCTGAACGTTCTGCGCGAGTACGGCGACACGCGCGAGGTCGGGCTCGGCGTCACGGACGTCCATCGCGACGACCTCGAAACCCCCGAACTCGTCGCCGACCGGATCCGCCGGGCGGTGAAGGTCCTCGAAGACCCCCGTCGAATCTGGGTCAACCCGGATTGCGGGCTGCGCACCCGCTCGCTCGACGTCGCGTACGCCAAGCTCGAGGCGATGACGAAAGGGGCGACGATCGCGCGCGCGGAGTTCCAGCGGCCTCGCGCCTGAGGGCGGCGCGTTAGTCTCGCGCCGTCAGGATCTCGGCCCGATTCGGTCCTACGAGGATCGTGTGCTCCGCTTGGGCGACGATGCCCCCGGCCCGCTCGAGGAAGACCGGATACAATTGCAGGTGCTTGCGCGCTCTATGGAGCGCTTCTTGCTCGGCGGGTTCGGCGCACCACCGCGCAGTGAACGGCAACGTTCGAAACCGCGCGAAGAGGCGGGCGAGCACCGGATCCGAGTTCCCCGGATCCCGGCGAAATCGCTGGATGTTGCCGAAGGGCCCGTTATCGATGTGCCCGATGCCGTTCGTTGCGAAGGGCTCGATCGCGATGATCTCGCCCTCCTCGAACCGTTCTCCGGTCATTCCTCCCACGTTCGGGATGGACTTGTGGGCGTGGAGCAGGTAGCGATCAATCTTGTGGCCCGTAAGATCCTGGATCGGTCGAAACCCACGCGCATGGATCGTCGTCTCGATGGCTCGGCTGACGTCGTCGATGGCCCCGCCCGGCCGAACCTGCGCGATTGCGGCCATGACCGCTTCGTCGGCGGCCCGCTTCAGGTTCTCGTGCTTCCGAGTCCCTCCAACCTCGACGGTCTCGGCGGTGTCTGCGATCGCGCCCTCGATATGGGCTCCCACGTCGACCTTCACGAGGTCCCCCTCGTCGAAGGTCACGGTGTCATCGATCGATGGGGTGTAGTGAGCTGCTTCCACGTTCCGGGAGAGGTTGGCGGGGAACGCGGGCTCGGCGCCCTGCGAGCGGATGAACGACTCGATCTTGTCGGCCACCGCGCGTCGTTCGACCCCGGGGGCGATGGAGCGAACGCCGAGGTCGCGGGCGCGGGCGGAGATCCGGGCCGCGGTCCGCCACCGGTCGAGGTCGGCGGGGTACGGGGTCAAGGTCCCTCAGAGGCGAGATCGCGGGCGGGGGAGGGGGCCCGCGACGTCCATCAGCGTGGACGGGTGTCCCGAAGGACGAGGGCCTCCGTCGAGGTACCCCACGCTATTTCGAAAGTGCGTGCGCGCTTCGTCGAGCGATCGGACCGGAGGGGATCCGTGGGGATTGGCGCTGGTGGCCGTGATTGGCCCGATGACCCGGGCGAGCTCGCGGGCGAGGGGATGGTCCGGGATCCGAATCCCGATCGTCGGGTTATCGCCGACGACCGCCGCTGCCAGTTCCCGGCGCGCGCGATCCGAAGGTCGGGCGAGGAGGGTGTACGGGCCCGGGAGATGCGTCCGCGCGTAGGATCGCGCCTCTTCGCCCAGTTCGGCGAGAGGTTCGATCTCTTCCGTCGAGGAGACGGCGATCGAGATCGGTTGGCTCCCGGCCCTCCCCTTGAGACGGATCAACGCTTCGACCGCCTCGACGTTGGTCGCATCGGCTGCAATCCCGTAGAGCGTGTCGGTCGGGTAGACCACCAACCCTCCGTCTCGCACGCGCTCGATGGCCCTGCGGATCGATGGCTCCATGTTAGAGGTACTCGGCGTCCGCGCGAGTGTAGTGGAGGTAGTCCTTTTCGTGGAAGTAGAGAGCGAGCTCCCGCTCGGCCGACGCCGGGGAGTCCGAGGCGTGGACGAGGTTCGACGTCATGGCGAGGGCGAAGTCCCCGCGCAACGTACCGGGCGCGGCCTTCGCGGGATCGGTGGCCCCGATCAGCGAGCGCACGACCGCGATCGCCGAGCGTCCTTCGACCGCCATGGCGAGCACCGGCGCCGACGTGATGTAATCGACCAGCTCGCCATAGAACGGCTTGTCCTTGTGCTCGGCGTAGTGCGTTTGGGCGGTCGACGCGGAGATCCGCAGCATGCGAGCCGCCACCACAGTGAGTCCCTTACGTTCGAGGCGGCCGACGACCTCCCCCATGAGTCCGCGGCGGACGCCGTCCGGTTTCACCAGCACGAGAGTGCGTTCCGTCCGTGCTTCGGGCATGGCGCGACCGAGCCCGGTGTGCGTCAAAGCCTTTGGTGTCCACGGGTGCGTAGCGCCAGCCACCGTTCCACGTGAGGACGGGCGTCGGCGGTCCCTCGAAAGCGCCGGGCGGTCCAGCCGGCCCGCTGGGCGCCGGCGACGTTGGCGGCCTTGTCGTCGAGGAAATAGATATCCCGAGGCGAAACCCCGAGCCGCCGACGCGCGAGGTCGAAAATCCGCCGGGTCGGCTTGAGAGCGCCCAACTCGTTGGACATCAGCGCGGGCGAGAACGGGCGCAACCAACCGTTCCGCCGCAAGATCCGCACGTGCGAGGGATCGGTGTTCGAAAGGCAGGCAACGACGATGCCTCGATCGCGGAGGTGGGCCAACCAATGCGTCATGGTAGGATCCGGTCGCGCGTACCTCTCGAACTCGTCGATCCACCAGCGGCGCATCGATCGCGGGATCGAGCGATGCAGCCGACGCTCCACTCGGTTCCAGTACTCCGAGAGCGAGAGCCGGCCGAGCTCGAGAGGTTTCTCCGCGGTTTCCATCACGGCACGGACCCGGTCCGGCGGAAGGCCGAGGTGCCGCGCGACCTTGCGGAACAGACGCTCGTCGCTCCACCGGATCGCGACTCCGCCGAGGTCGAAGACCACAGCGCACCGACCCGATCGCGCGCGAATCACGTCCGGTCAGGCCGAAGGAAGCCTAACGCTTCGCATCGGCGGCCCGCGACGGTGTTAAGCGTCGGGAGGCTCCGTGCCGGGCGATGGGTCCCCGAACGGTCCCCCGAACCCGAACGCATCCGGCCGTGCGAGGTTTCGATCGGGCCGCGCGGGCCTACGAGAGGGGGCGGCCCGAGTACCCGACCGCGGCGATCCGGTACATCGCTCGTCAGCTCCACCTGGGACCGACGTCTACGATCGTCGAGCTCGGCAGCGGAACCGGGAAGCTCACCCGCCTCCTACGGACGACCGCAGCCGCTATCGTTCCGATCGAGCCGACGCCCGGGATGCGCGCGGAGTTCGCGCGCCAGATCCCGGACCTTCCGGTACTGGACGGCGTCGCCGAAGCGATCCCGTTGCCGCCGCGCATCGCCGATGCGGTCGTCGCGGCCCAAGCGTTCCACTGGTTCCGCCCGCGTCCGGCCTTCCGCGAGATCGCCCGCGTGCTGCGCCCCGGTGGCGGAGTCGCGTTGATTTGGAACCGACGGGACGAGTCCGTCCCCTGGGTCCGCGCGGTCGGTCACCTCATCGACCCTTTCTTCCGGACGGTGCCTCGTACGCGAGCGGGACGGTGGAAGCGGGTCTTGGAGCGGGGCGATCTCCCGTTCGGCCCGGTCGTCGAGCGCTCCTTCCGCCACGTCCAGCTGCTCACTCCCGCGACGGCCGTGGATCGGTTCGTTTCGGTGAGCGCGATTGCCGTCCTGCCCGCTCGTGAACGGGCGCGCATCGCCCGGGAACTGCGGGGGATTCTCGCGCGGGACCCGCAAACCCGTGGCCGCGCGCGGATCGAGCTGCCGTACCGAGCCGACGTGTATCTCACGCGCCGGCTCCGGTCGACCTAGGCCCGGGCGTCGCAGATCGCGCGCCATCGGCACTGCGCGCATCGGGCGCGAGACGGCCGGGCACGGCCATCGTACGGTAGGTCCATCGCTCGTCGGATCCCGAGCAGGATCCCTCGTTCCTCACGGCCCCACGGGACCGTGACCTCTCGACCATCTCCGTAGCGGAGGACTCCGAACGGAGGGGGGACCCCCTCCGTCTCCTCGAGCAAGAGGCAGTACGCCCATACCTGGACGATATGCGAGCGAGGCGGTCCGCCCGCCGGTAGGGGATGGGTCTTGAGCTCGACCGGGATCGAACGGCCGTCGCGCCGTCGGCGGACCACATCCGGCCGACCGGAGATGCGGAAGCGCTCGGAACGGAGCCGGGCGCCGCCGTCGGGTCCCGCGTCAACCGACACGAGCCGGCCGTAGCGCCGGTCGCGCGCCCGACGGGCGAGCCGGATCGCTGCGACTGCGATGATCGCGGCGCCCGCCGCAACGAGAAGGGCTTCTCCGAGCACCGGGACCGTCATCCTAACCCCCCGAGGTACAGGGCCGCGACGACGAGCGCGATGCCGATCAGGACGAGCGCGACGTAGACTCCCGCATGCGCTTCGCGGCGTAGCTCGCCGCCAAGTTCCTGGCGGTGGAATCGCTGTCCGTGTCGGAGAGAACGGACCGACCCCCGGGGCGAGAAGCCCGCCGGAGGGTGCTCTCGGTACCAGTGCGCTCGAGGGCAATAGGAGTACTCGGCGAGATCGCTCGCCGAGACCCAGTCGGAGCCCTCAGCCATGAACGGGCGCCGGCACGCCGGAGCTTATCGGTGATCTTCCAGGCGAAATCCGGGCGCGGGCTCAGGAGGAGGGCGGGGACCCGCTCGTCGGCGTATCGGCCGCCTTCTCCTTCGCCTTCGGGGCGGCCGTTCGACGGCGAGGCTTCGCGACGGGCTGGGCCGGCGCCTCCGCCGGCCCTCCGCCGGGCTCTGCCGTCGGGGCCGCCGCTGCCTCCGCTTCGGTAGCGGCGGGCTCGGACGAGGGCGCTGGGGTCGTCCGTTCGGGCACCGGGGCCGGTGGCGGCACGGCCGCGCCGGGTTCGGACTGCGCGGGGGAAACCGGAACGGACACGAGCTCCGACGGCGAGATCGCCGGGGCGGCCGCCTGGCTCGCGGCGCGCTTCATCATGTGCGCGCGGGTCCACTTGCGCCGGTGACCGACGCGGCCGAGGTGGAGCTGTTGCTTGCGGCAGCTCGAGGAACAGAAGTGATAGATCGTGCCGTCGCGCTTGACGAACATCATGCCCGTGCCGGGCTCGATCTCGTTCGCGCAGAACGAGCACTGACGCTTGACGACCATCGATCGGCGTGCCTCCGCCCAGCTTCCTAGCGCACCGAGAGCTTGCGCGCTTCGCGCGCGGTCTCGCGAAGGATGAGGACGTCCCCGAGGCGGATCGGTCCGGCGACGTTCCGGGTGATGATCTTACCGCGGTCCCGCCCGGCGAGAACGCGGACCTTGACTTGGGTCGCCTCCCCCGCCATGCCCGTGCGGCCGATCAGCTCCACGACCTCGGCCGGGGAGCCCTTCTCTTCCGCCATCGCTTCTACCCTCGCTCGACCGGCTCGCCTACTTCTTCAGGGAAGGGAACGACTGCGCGAGCTCTTCGAGGAGGCCCTTCGCCTCGCCCGGTTCGACGATGGCGACGCTCGCGGCCGACTTCGAGAGCCCGGCCGACTGCCCGAGCTGGGCCTTCTTTCCGACGTAGATGTACGGGATCCGCTTCTCCTCGCAGAGCATGGGGATGTGGATCAGGATCTCTACCGGGTCGACGTCCTCGGCCATCACGACAAGCTTCGCTTCGGCGCGCTCGGTCGACTTCGTGACTTCGTTCGTCCCGACGCGCACCTTGCCCGTCTCGCTCGCCACCTGAACGAGCTGAAGGGCTTTGTCGGCGACGTCGGCCGGGGTCTCAAATCGCACGTAGATTGGTCGCGCCATTGTGTCCTCGCGTCAGCGGTACCCCCAGGGGGCCCTCGGCTCACGGGTAGGGACCGCCTACGGAGCGCCTTACTTAAGACTTGTCCGCCGAAGGGAGCGCAAACGAGCTCGGCCCCAGCTCGGGGTGATCGGCGAAGTAACGGGTCGCCGGCGCGACGAGCGGCGCCAATGCGTGGGCGACCGCCGCCTTCAGGTCCTGGGGATGGAGCCGGCCGCTCGTCCACATCGCGCGGAACTCCTCCGGGGAGGCGAACGAGACCGGCCCACCGTGCTTCGCCGCGCGGTCGATCGCGAACGTCCCGGTCCACGGGAATATCACGTACTCGACGAGCTCGACGATCGGGTTCCCCTCGGTCTCTTTCGCCGGGCAGAACGCCCCGTTCAGGCGCTCGGCGAGCGTCTCGGGCGTGCACGGGATCGGGACCGAGCTGCCCGGGTCCGACTTGGACATCTTGCGCTCGGTCCTTCCCTCGGTGGGATCCATCCGACCTCCCCCTTTCAGCGACGAGAGAAGCGGGGTGTGGATCGCGCACGGGACCGGCCAGCCGCGCTGATGCGCGACCTCGCGAGCGAGAACGTGCGCCCTACGCTGGTCCATGCCCCCGTAGGCGAGCTCGACCGGGAGCTCGAAGATGTCGGCGGCCTGCATCGCCGGGTAGAACAGCTTCGACGTGTCGAGGCTCGCCTCCTCCTCCTGCCGCCCCATGATCGACATCGCGCGCTTCGTCCGTGCGAGGGTCGTGGACTTCGCGACCCGGATGACCCGCTCCCAGTATGCCGGCCGCGCGACCAGCTCGCTCGCGAAGCGGAAACGGGCTCGGTCGGGGTCGACGCCCAGGGCGGTGAACGCGGCCTGCATGTAGCGGCCCGATGCCCGGATCCGCTCGAGATCGCCCCCGAGCTTGTCGTTGATCATCGCATGCCAGTCCGCGAGGAAGACCGTGAGATCGCAGCCCGCCTCGACGAGGTCGATCATCTTCCGCGTCGTGACGAGGTGCGCGATCGTGAGCGAGCCCGACGGTTCGAACCCGATGTAGGCCCGAGGGTGTTCGTTCGACGCGAAGAGCGCGGCGATCTCCTCCCGAGTGAGCGCCTCCCGGGTGTAGCGCAGCACCCGTTCTACCCGTGCTTCCGAGTCCACGTCCCGGGGAACGATGCCGGCTCTTTAGCTGATGTTGGGGGGTCTTCGGCCCCGATTCGGGCTGGGGCCCGGATTAAATAGGACCCCTATCGTTAGCGCCTTGCTAGGCTTGACCGGGGGGTTGGGCGTCCCCTTACACACCGAAACCGTCCTTAGCGGGGGTGACAAGCAGGAGCGACGCTCAGGAGAGGGGCACGTCCCAAGTTGTTCCGTCGAAGCTCTGTTCCGCTGGGCCGCGGGCATCGCGACGACCGCTCGGAGGAGCGGCCTAGCGGTTATCCATCACGGGAACCGGGTTAGGTCCTGACGGGAGCAGCCTTACCGTGACCCGTCGACGCTGGCGGGGAGACGGGGCTGAGGAACGCTTGGGGGTTCCGTGCCTCTTCCTCGGGTGGCAATCCTGCTGGCCTAGCACGGGAACGCGTCGAGACGGTAGGCAAGGCCCCCACCCCCCTCTTTCCACTGGAACCGGGGCGAGGCACTACCACCCCTCGGCCGTAGGGTCGACTGCTTGGCGTTCCATGATCCTCCGGCGGTCGGGAGGGATCTCTCGCTTCGTCGATTTCGAGTAATCGTAGCAGATGACCACCGTCTTTCCCCGAGCCGTCAGGCGATGATGGGAGTCGGTGAAGCGGTAGAGCAGGGTGAAGCTGGTGCGACCGAGGGGACGGGCCGGCGCGACCTCTCCGAGGAGGATCTCTCCGTACGGGACGGGAGCGAGGTAGCGGCAGGAGGCATCGAGGATGATGATGTCGAGATCGCTAGGATCGTGCGAAGGGAGGAGGGGAAGGTAGTAGTCACAACGCAGCGTCTCCATGTAGTGGAAGTATGCGGCATGGTTGAGGTGGTTGAGTACGTCGATATCGTGGTAGGGTATGGGGAAGCGTCGCTGGACGGGCCAGGGAGGGATGGAGATAGAAGGGTCTGGGCTGGAGGAAGGGTGCGACATAGTCTGTTGGGAACCGGTACGGGGCCATATATGGCCGCTCGTGGTGGCGTGACCGTTTCCGGGTGACCTATGTCTCTTCCTACGAATTCGGGCGTGGCCCCGACCGACCGTTCCACTGGAAACACAGGGGTGGGAGGGTCAACGCAAACGCCGCCGCCTCGTTCGGGCGAGATGGCGCAGGTGGTGCGGGACATTCGCGCCACCGCCCAGCATCACTCGAAGAGGTTCGAGAGCGCCATCCCGCTGATCGCGAGCGAGAACCTGTTGTCCCCGTACGCCAAGGAGCTGCTCATCAGCGACCTCCACTCCCGCTATGCGGAGGGGCTTCCCGGAGAGCGATACTACGAGGGAAACGAAGACGTCGATCACATCGAGAACGTCTGTCTCGATCTTGCCCGGCGTCTCTTCCGGTGCTCGTTCGCCGACGTCCGACCGATCTCGGGAACGGTCGCCAACCTCGCGGTGCTCAAGGGTCTCGCCGAGCCGTTCGAGCTCGTCGGCACGAGCCGGCTCGCGGACGGCGCCCACATCTCGAGCGCCTCGTTCGGCGCGTTCGGCCTCCGTTCGGTCAAACCCGTCTACTACGCGTGGGACGAGGAACGCATGACGATCGACGTCCCGCGCACTAAGGAGATCCTGCGCGCGGTCCGGCCCAAGCTGTGCCTGTTCGGCCTCTCCCTCTTCTTGTTCCCGATGCCGATCGACGAGCTTCGCCCGACGCTCGAGGAGATCGGGGCCCGCGGATGGTACGACGGGGCCCATGTCCTTGGCCTGATCGGGGGCGGGCAGTTCCAGGACCCGCTGCGCGAGGGATGTCAGGTCCTCAGCTCCTCGACCCACAAGACCCTCCCGGGTCCACAGCACGGGATCCTGCTCGGAGAGGGCCTCGAACCCGACGCGGCCAAGCGCCTCGCCTCGGGCGCCTTCCCGGGGGTCACGAGCAACCACCACCTCCACACCATGGCGGCCCTCGCGGTGAGCCTGGCCGAGCATCTCGAGTTCGGACGCGAGTACGCGCGCCAGACGATCGCGAATGCGAAGGCGCTGGCGCAAGCCCTGAACGAACGGGGGTTTGACGTGCTGGCCGAGCGCCTCGGGTTCACCCAGTCGCACACGATCGCCGTTCGGGTCACGAACGAGGGGGGCGGAGAGACGGTTGCCCGCGCCCTCGCCGATGCGGGGATCATCTCCAACAAGAACCTCCTCCCGGGCGACGCGAGCCCGAAGCACCCGCAGGGCATCCGGCTGGGCTCGCCCGAGGTCACGCGCGTCGGGATGAAGGAGCGGGAGATGGTGCGGATCGCCGACCTGTTCGACGGCCTCCTGCACAAGGGCCGACCATCGGACGAGATCCGCACCGAGGCGGCCCAGCTCAAGGCGGGATTCACCACCCTCCAGTACTGCTTCGGCGCGGGGGAAGCGGCGTATCGGTACTACGATCTCGTCGGCCGCGACCCGTCCTAGGGATTCGGGGCGGCCCCCAGCGGGAACTCGGCGATGACCCGGTGTACGGCGCCGGCCGAGGAGAGCTCGCTTTCCTTGAGGAGCAGCGCACGCACCACCGTCACGATCGGGTGCCCCAGCGTTCCCTCGGCGAGCCGGACGCGCGCCACGCTCTGATCGTGGGCCGAGCGGATGCGCCGCCACGTCACGTGGGCCGCAAACGGCCGAGGATCGGGCGGGATCCCGATCCGGGCCAGGGCCTCGGTCAGGCGCGCCGCGAGCGCTTCAAGATCCGCCGTCCCCGAGTTTGCGGTGACGTAGACGATGCGCGGCGAGCGCTCCGACGGGAAGGCCCCGATCGATGCGAGCTCGATCGGGAACCGTCGGAGCCCCGCGACCGCTTCCGAGCCGGCGCGGTTTAGGTCGGCGCACCGTTCCGCCGGCACGTCGCCCAGGAACCGGACGGTGATGTGCTCGGGCGCCGCCGAGGTAGCGCTGCGCGAGCCGGGATCCCAGGGGGGTAGCGGAGGGACGTCGACCGCGAAGAAGAGCCGCATCGACCCGGCACTTCGGTGCGGGCCTATCAGCTTCCGGGCGAGGTCGACCGGCCCGAGCCGAGGATGACGAACGCCACGCCAACGAGGACGATGACGAACCCGACGACCTCGATCGCGCCGATCGGTTCTCCGAAGAGTCCCGCTCCGAGCCCGATCCCCGATAGTGGGATCAGGTAGGTGACGGCGTTCGCGCGCACCGGGCCGACCCGGTGGACCAGCAGATAGTAGATGAAGTAGCCGCACAGCGAAGAGAAGAGCACGAGGATCGCGAGCGACGCCCACACGCCGGCAGTGTCGGGAAATCCTTCGGGGCCCGGGAGGACGACGGTGGCGACGCCGAGCAGGACCGCGCCCACCGCGAACTGCGCACCGATCTGCCAGAGGCCCTGCCGGCCCATGCCGTACCGGCGGATCAACACCACGCCGACCGCCGCGCTCAGGAACGCTCCGACGATCACCGTCGGGCCGGTCCATCCGCCCGGACCGCTCTGGAGCTGAGGGTAGAGCAATACTCCGACGCCGGCAAATCCTACGGCGAGCCCGACGAGCGACCGGGCGCCGAGCTTCTCATGAGGTAGGAGAACGGAAGCGACGACGACCGTCAGGATCGGGGAGGTCGTCGACAGCATCGAGGCGTACGCCCCGGTAGTGAACTGCTCGCCCCAGTACAGGAATCCCCCGTAGAGCCCGATGACGAAGATCCCGCCGATCCCGGCGGAGACCGCGAGCGCGCGCCGGTTCGGGAACTTCTCACGCAGGCTCGCCGCGACGATCGCGAAGCCGGCGGCGCTGAACGCGTAGCGCACCGCCGCGTACGGGAAGGGAGACGCCCCGAGAACGATACCTTCCCGGATGAAGATGTACGCCGAGCCCCAGACGGCTCCTAGCACGATGAGCAACACGACGTCCAAGGGAGCGAAGCGGGGGCCGGGTGTTGCCATGGGCGCGCTCTCCGGGCCAGGACATGGGCTACATAGAGGGCCCCGACGGTGGTCGGGTCGGTCCCTCGATCAACGATCGACCGTCGCCATCCGTTCGGGCGAGTACCGATCTCCGGCCGCGGATCCTACGGGAGCGATCTCGTCGATGGCCGCCCGATCCGCCGGAGAGAGCATCAGCTCTGTGGCCGCTACGTTCTCTTCCAGGTACGTTCGTCGCTTCGTTCCGGGGATCGGCACGACCTCGTCCCCCCGGGAGAGGACCCACGCGAGAGCGAGCTGGGCCGGCGTGCATCCCTTCGCGGCCGCGAGCGTCGCCAACCGGTCGACGATCGCGAGGTTCCGTGGGAAGTTTCCCGGTGCGAAACGGGGGAGTCCCCGTCGGAAGTCGTTCGGAGGCAGGTCCTCGAGCGACCGGACCTTGCCGGAGAAGAAGCCCCGTCCGAGCGGGCTGAACGGCACGAAGCCGACGCCCAGTTCGCGGCACACCGGCAGGATCCGGTTCTCGGGCTCGCGGGTCCACAGCGAGAACTCGCTCTGTACGGCCGTGATCGGGTGGACCGCGTGGGCCCGGCGGAGCGTCGTGGGGCTCACCTCCGAGAGCCCGAGGTAGCGGACCTTCCCCTCCTTCACGAGGCCGGCCATGGCCCGTACGCTCTCCTCGATCGGGGTTTCCGGGTCGACTCGATGGAGGTAGTACAGGTCGATCGTCGAGACCCCGAGACGCTGGAGGCTGGCGTCGCAGGCCGCGCGGATGTACTCCGGTCGACCGTTGACGGGAGGACCTTCGCCCGCGGGGTTCAGTCCGCACTTGGTGGCGAGGATCACCTCGTCCCGTCGGCCCCGGATCGCTTCGCCGACCAACCGCTCGTTGGTGAACGGACCGTAGACGTCGGCCGTGTCGAGGAAATTCACACCGAGCTCCAGCGCGCGATGGATGGTCGCCCGCGACTCCTCGTCCTGGGGGGTTCCATAGGACTGCGACATCCCCATGCATCCGAGACCGATCGCGGAGACCCGGGGGCCGTCTCGGCCGAGTCGACGCATCTGCATGGACGGGCCGAAGCGGGGCCTGTATTTCGGCTGACGGGGCCCACCCTTCGGAGCTCCGGCGTTCGGTGGGATGTCCTAGCGCCGCAGCGGAACGGAGGACGTCCCCCGTCCTTAGGTGCCGCCGCTCGGCGATTATCGGTACGCGATCACGAACCGCGTCGCGGTAACGGGGCGATCGTCGCTCCCGACCTGCGACGGAACCCGGTGGGAGGCGCCCGACGCGGCATCATCCTCTGCTCTCCCTCTCCCGAATCCAGAAGCGGCAGACCGCATCCCCGACGACGACCCGGTGGCTCACGTCGACCCGGGCGCGGAGGACGCTCTCGAACATCCGCCGCTCGATGTCGCATGCCTCCGGGTACTGTCCCACGAGCGCCAGAATGGGGCAGTTGTGCTCCCGGAGCTCGACGGCCCCCTTGCGCCGGATCCCGACCTCGGCCATGTATCCTCCCTCGGAGCGGACGGCCGCGAGACGCTCGACGCGTTCGGATAACCGATCGCCATCGATCCGGCTCCGGTTTCGATCGGCCAGATCATGGGCACGTTCTTGGAAGAGCTCGACGACAGCCGGTCGGCCGAGGCGCCGCTGGATGAATTCGAGCGCGGCCCGGGAGACCTCGGAATAGCTCTGGGGGAAGAGCTGGGTCGATCGCGGAGCGAGTCGGAAGCACACCGGCGGCCGACCGACGGCGCCCCGCTGGAACGAACGCTCGAGCCACCCTTGGGATTCGAGCTGCTCGAGGTGGGTGAGGGCGGCGGTCTTACTGATGCCGACCGCTCGAGCGATCTCGGCAAGGCTGGTCGAACCGGATTGCTTCAGATAGAGGAGGATCGCTTGCTTCGATCCGGCGAAGCCCTGGGTCGATTCCCCTTCGTCGGCGGCCATCGACTCGGAGACGCGACCGGAATTTATAGACTATTTCGTTGATAAACGCCCGAAACTCCGCCGGGACCGGGGCAGCGTTATCGCGCGCGCGACCCTGGGCACCTCGTGGGGGGCGTCGTTGGGGACCGAGTCCGGACGCACGTGCAACCTCCGCCCTTGTCCCGGTTCCCCCGGTACGGGGACGAGCTCGAGTACGCCACACGATCGACCGCTTGGTCTTCCGATGGACGAACGTTGTGGCGCGCGTGGGGTCCGGCCGATCGACCGTGGGCGCTCGGAGTCTCGGTCCACGGCCGACGTTGGCAGATCGAGGCTCGCAGCGCGAGCGCCGGCGCGGCGCGTTCGGCCGTGCGAGAGATGTTCAGCCTCGAACACGACCTCCCTGCGTTCTACCGATGGGTCCGACGGGATCCGACGCTTCGGGGAACGGAGCGAACTTTCCGCGGAGTGCGGTTGCCCCGGGATCCTTCGCTGTACGAGTCGTTGGCCCAGGCGATTGTCGGACAGCAGCTATCGGTGCGGGCCGCCGACACGTTGTGGCGGCGGATCCTGAACGCGACGCACGCATACCTGCGGGTGGACGATATCGTTCTACCCTGCGCTCCACCCCCTCGGGCGGTCCGCCGTCTCGGAATCTCCGGCGTTCGACGCCTCGGCCTCAGTCGTGCCAAGTCGACCGCGCTCTTCTCGCTCGCCCAAGGCGAGATCGACGGGCGCTTCGACGCCGAGGAGTTCCGTCACCTAGACCGTGAAGCCGCGATCGACCGGCTCGACGCCGAGCCCGGGGTCGGGCGGTGGACCGCCGAGAACGCACTTTTGCGAGGAGCGGGCCGTACGGACCTGTTCGTGGCGGGGGACCTCGGGCTGCGCGTGGCGCTCGCGCAGTACGGCGTCCTGTCGCGGCGCGCCCCCGAAGGGGCCGCACGGGCGTGGGCGGACGAGCACTACCCCGGCTGGGGCAGCTACGCCACGCTGTACTTCTGGCGAAAGCTCGTTCGAGACCATCGCCGAAGTAAGAGTCGAGGTTGAGAAGGGTCGCGTGCACGCCCGGGACGGTGCAGTCCCCTATCGGCGATGTTACGCGACCCTTCGGGGTGGTATGCGGGGAAACCATCGGTCGTTCGGGTATTTCAACCGACAAGGGAGAGGTGGCGGAACGCCTCTCTCAGGGAGCGTTCCGTTCAGTGCGAGCGGGGGGTCCCCGCGTCGGGGACGACGATTCGCGGTAACTCCCCCTCGATGACGGGCGTGGGCCGGGCGGGGGGTGCGTTGGTGCGAGCGGTGGCCCGTGGAACGAGCCAGCGTTCGCCCCAGAGTTGCAACTCGCGAGCTGCCGGCGCGAGGCTGAGCCCCATCTCGGTAAGAGAGTACGTCACCGAGAAGGGACGGGTGCTGATGACGTGGCGCTGAACCACGCCTTGCCCCTCCAGGAACTTGAGCGTCGCGCTGAGGGTCTTCGCGTTCAACCGAGGGTTCGACTTCAGGATCTCGCTGAACCGTTGGGGGCCGTCGAGGAGCCGGTGAATGATGGCGAGCCGCCACTCGGTACCGATCACGCCTACAGCGGCCAGCACGGGGCACAGAGTGCGGCCCTGGCTATCGCACGTCTCGCCATCGCGAAGGTCTTCGGCGATCGGGCCACGGTTTCGTGAACGTTCCATGGGCCTCATCGGAAACAATAGGGCGTGTGGGTTCTTATAGTTACCGTATGGTAGTTGATGGCCTGTCGCAATCGAATATCCGCGGGTAATTGATTCGGGACCATCCTTCCTCCTCACTCCGAGCGTACCTTTTTGCGGACCACGACCTCCGTCGGCTCGTCATGCCTCCTCGCCGTCGCGACGTCGAGATTTCGGTCGAGCGACCGATCCATCGGGGAGGAGCCGCCGGAGAAGGGACCGTTCGCCTCGCCGAACATCTCGAGTTCGACGAAGGGACGGACGGGCCACCGGCCGAGGCGATCCAAGCGGCCTTCGAGCGCCTGCGACGCGCCGTCGCGACCCTCGCCCTCGGCGAGCCTCGACCGGATCGATCGATTGAGGAACTCATCGAGACGTATCGACCTCGCCAGCCCGAGCTGCTGGAGCTCCTTCTCGACGAGGGAGAACTCACGGCGACGGAGTTCGAGCGACTGCGCGCCCACCTCGAAACCGGCGCGCCCGCGCGATCCCCGCCGCCGACGCCTGCTTCACCACCCGCGATAACCCCTCCCGCTTCCGAGCGGCCCTCCACAGCACCGCCCACGGCGACCCGCAGCGTCGACACGCTCATCCGGCAGTATCGGATCGAGTCCCTGCGTCAGGCCGGGATCATCCGCGCGCGTCGCGAGATCTCCTTTGACGAGTACATGTCCTTGAAGCGTCACTTCGAGTCGCTAACGTCACGGGCTCCCTGAGCCGGCGTCGGCGTTCCCGTCGAGGGGGGCCTACTTGGAAGCGCTGGCCTCGTCCGCGGGGAAGAGCGCGAGGACCAGGTGGCCGACGTCGGTGATCCCGGGCTCCATCGGAACGGCGCGCGCGCGACCGGCGTGACGGGAAAATTCGGGATTCCCCGGCTTGCCGATCACGGCCCCGGCCGGGAATCCCGAAGCTCCGAGAGCGCCGACCGTCCGGAAGATCCCGACGCTGAGTTCCCGACGCCGCACCTGCCCTTCGGCGTGCTGGAGAAACCGCGCGATGGCCGGCCCATCGTCGATCCCTTCGGGCTGGTCGAGCGTCGTCATCGCAGGGACCGCGATCCCGCGGCTGCGATCCTTGGCGAGGTCCGGCTCGTGGGCCAGGACCTCTTCGACCCGGGCGATGAATCGTTCCGCGGCGGACTCGGGCCTGCCCGCGAGATCCATCATCCCGAGACGGATGCGCCACTTGCGGTCGTAGAGAGCGTCGCCGGCGCCCGTGATCGCGTCGGAGGGGCGCGCGACGTAGACCGGCCGATGCACCGGCCCGCCCGGGGGCCCGGCGGCCCGGGTCAACCGTTCGCGGGCCGGCGCCGGCAATCGATCCCGCAGTCCGTGCCGTTCGAGCAGGGCCCGGACCTCTTCGCGCTCCGACGGATCTACGGGGTGCACCGGTCCTCCTCCGAGGAGGCGCGCTCCGTCCCCTCGGTCCACGACGAACGCCGCGATGTCGGTGGTCGCAAAGCGCTCTCCCACCCCTCCGCCCACTCCACCCTGGGCCAGGACCCGGATCGTCCGCTCGATCTCCCGCCCGGAGGCTCCCCGTTCCGTGAGCGTTCCCCAAAGGTCCTGCACCTCCTCCCCGGTCATTCCGGGCGGGGGGAGAGCGAGAGCGCTGAGCGCTCCGGGGGAGAGGAGCAGGAGCAGGAGCTGGTCGTGAGACATCGTCTCCGCGATCTCGATCATCGATCGCACCACGTCCTCCGAGCGCGGCGAGACCGGCGGACCGAGTGGGACCTCGATGCGGGGGAACGGGACCTGATGCAGCGAGTCCTTCGGCCCCGCGACGAATCCCGCCGTCACGAACTCGCCGAGCCCGTCGATCGCCCCCTGCGCCATGGACCCCGCGGCCTCGCCCACGGCAACGAACGCCGCTTCACGGTACCGACCGACGGGAACGAAGCGGTTCCCGATGCGCAGGAGATCGTGCTCGAAGCGAAGGCCTTCCCGAACGCCTCGGTACGCGTCGGCCGAGGTCACGGCCGACCGATAGGCGTGGATCTGCAGTGGATCGGGGCCCTTGGGCAGGGGAACGTTCGCGGGAAACGGGTCCCACGGAAACTGGCCGATCACGGTCCTTCCCAGCGGGCCGAGCGCATATCAAACCGACGGCAACCGTCAGCCGAGTTGCAGAGCCTCGGTCGCGTGCGAGGGTTGCCCGCCGTCGAAGCGCTGGGGTCCGAACTCCGCGGGGTCGAGGTCTACGCGCTCGCCCAAGATCATTCGCGCAACCCGGGCGGTCGACGAGGGGGCGAGCATCATGCCATGACCTCCGAACCCGTTCGCGTGGATGAATCCCCCCAAGCGAGGGTCCTCGCCGAGTACGGGCAGGCCATCCGGCGTATCGTCGTAGAGCCCGGACCAGGCTCGCAGCACTCCCACGCTGGCCAACGACGGGAGGATCCGTACGAGGGCTCCGGCCATCCGTGCCAAGAACGCCGGGCTGCTCGACATCGCGCTCGTCACCGGGTTCTGTGAGGGAGGGGAGAGCCCGCCGACGATCTCACCGCGCATCGTTTGGCTGAAGTAGAGGCCGTCGCGGGCCCGGACGACCATCGGGTCGAGGAACGGCTTCAGCGGTTCCGTGGCAAGGATCTCGTGCCGGGTCGGCGCGTTCGCGACAGTGAGCCCGGCCCGTTCGGAGAAGTCGCGCGACCAACCTCCGGCCGCATTGACGCACGTCGAGGTGGCTACCGCTCCCTTCGAGGTCGTGACGCCGGTCAGATGTCCGGCGGTGCTTCGGACACCGAGCGCTTCCGCTCCGAGCAGAACTTCGGTTCCCATGGCCCGGACGGCTTCGTACAGGCCCCAAACGACCGGGAACGGATAGAGCGTGCCATCGGTCGAAAGGTAGGTTCCCCCCACGGCTGCCTCGGGGGCGATCCCGGGCACGAGTCGCGCGACGCGGGAGGAGTCGAGGATCTCGGACGGGAGTCCCTCGCTCGCGACGATGTCGTGGACGCGTCGCAACCGCTCGAGCTCGGCCCCGTTCTCCGCGAGGAAGACATAGCCCGACTGTCGGAACCACGGGTTCACGCCGAAGTCACGGGCGAAGCGGCGGTAGGCACCCACCGACTCTCGGGCCAGCCGGACGGTCGCCCGGGTCTCCCACTGTTGGCGCACTCCGCCCCCGTTGCGGCCCGACGCGCCGGAGGATAGGAATCCCCGGTCCACGACCAGGATCGGACCGGCGCCGGCGCGCGCGAGATAGTACGCGGTGTAGAGGCCGATCACGCCGGCCCCGACGATCACCGTGCGGTACTCCGAGCGTGTCGGTGTGCTCACGGCGCCTCCGGGCCCGAGAGCGGAGTCTCCAACGTAGCGAGCTGGCCTAGCGTCGTGGGAACCCCGGGAGGACGTTGGGTGATGTAGCCGACCTCCGGGGGAGACCTCCCCTCCCAGATCGATAGGAGGAGCACGGCGTCGGGCACGCAGTAGCGACCCTGGCAGAGCCCGGTACCGAGGCCGGTGTACCGCTTGATGACCTCGATCCCCCGATAGCCGTCCTCGTTCGCTCGGCGCAGCTCGCGCAGCAGGACATCCTCGCACGGGCACGCGATCCACTTCGCGAATCCTTCCGGCTCTGCGAGAAGTTCGCGATAGTATCCCTGCATCTCGTTCAGAGGTTCGGGAGGCGAGGAACGGGTGACGTCGACGCCGGGCTCGACCCCCTCGGCGACCGCCCGGGCCGCGGCCCGCCCGCTGGCGCGCGAGGAATCCGGATCCAAGGCCCCGGCCGCGGACCCGGCCGCGTAGAGGCCCGGGACGGTGGTGGCCCCGTGGGCATCGACCGCGGGCAGATACGCCCCGACCCCAGGGCGCCAGACCATGCGGGCACCCGCCTGAAAGAACAACTGCGGGTGAGGGATACGACGATGCGCGAGCACGAGGGCGTCGGCGCTCAGGGTCTGACGGGGGCCGAAGGACCGAGCCCGGATGCGTATCGACCGAACCCGAGAGCGACCCCGGGCCCCGAGAACGAGCGAGCGAGGGTAGAGAGGGATACCGCGATCGGACGCGGCGCGCGCGAGGTCCGGCCCGATCTCGCCCGGCGCTACGACGGCGACCACCCGATCGCCGAGCTTCTCTACCACCTTCCGGGCCCGATCGCCTCCTCCGAAGACGACCGCACGGAAGAACGGTTCGATCCCGTCGCGCTCGAAGGAGAACGCGCCGTCGGCCGTCATGACCCCCGGCCGATCGTTCCCCGGAAACAGGAGCGACGCATCGTATCCGCCAGTGGCCACGATCACCTTGCGCGCAGAAACGAGCGCCGCCCGTTCGGAACCTTCGCTCGCCAGGACCCGGAACGGATACGCCGCATTGCGGGTGGGGGGTGGAAGGAAGACCGCAGTGGTCCGACCCGGCATCGTGCCGTCGCCTTCGGCCCCGTTGCGGTCCAAGACAGCTATCGCGTCGATCCCTCGAGCCTTAAGCTCGTCCGCAGCGGCGGCTCCGCTCGTGCCGCAGCCGATCACGAGGACGTCCACCGAGCGGATGCGGGGCGGGCCGGAAGACGGAGTAGGCGCGACGCTATCGGGGTTATCGTAGCCCGCCAGTCGTCGGACGATGCGCTGGTACGCCGGCACGGCCCACGCGGGCCAGCGGAACCCTCGCAGGGTGTCGATCCCGTGGGGAAAGAGAAAGTCGAGGACGCCGAGGAGATCGTGCTGCGGCGAGGGCCACGCATGGGATGTCGTTCGGACCCCCCGGGTCGGGAACCCTTCCCGGCACGCGCGGACGTTCAGCCGCTGGTCGGTGCGTACCAGGCAGTTCGTACAGTACCCGACCCCGCAGAACGGGGCGCGTGGTCGATGGTAACGAATCGATCGTTGCAGGATGGGAAGCCGTCGCCCTCCCTCTCTGCGGTTCGTCATTCGATAGCCAGGCCCAACGAGCGGAAGGGGGTCTTACCATTCGCGGGAGCGCGGGGGGGAGATCGGCCACTCGCGGCGCCGTCGTAGATTTCGTTTCGCCTCTGAGCGCTCACCCTAAACTATATAGTCTGTAAAGGCCCCCGCGGTACGATGCGTTCTACCGGTGGGTTTCACGGGCGCCGTATCCAAAAGACCGGTGGCTCGACGTTCATCATCTCGCTTCCCAAGAACTGGGTGACGAGCCGCGGGCTCCATGCAGGCGACTCGCTGGCGTTCACGCCGCGCCCCGACGGTACGCTCACGGTGAGTCCCGAGGAGGCCGGGAACCCGGAGGTCCAACGACGCGTGGTCCTCGTCTCGAACGAGATGCAGGAGGAGTACCTCATTCGCCGGCTGATCGCCGAGTACATCGCGGGGTCCTCGCTGCTCGAGATCCGTACCGAGGGCCGCATGAGCGCGCGTACCCGCGATGTCGTTCGAGGATTCGCCCAGCGGGTCATCGGCCCCGAGATCCTCGAGGAAACGGCGGAGTCGGTCATCCTCCAGGATGTCGTCGGCGCGAACCCTCTCCCGATCCGCTCGGTGATCCGCCGGATGCACCAGATGGTCCGGGCGATGCATACGGACGCGATGGCGGCTTTCCGCGACAACGATACATCGATCGCGCGGGACGTGATCGAGCGCGACTGGGAGGTCGACCGACTTCACTGGTTCATGGAAAAGCAGGTGAACTCGGCCCTGCGGGACGCCCGCGTCCTCTCCTCGCTCGATCTGACGTTGCCCGAGTGCACGACCTACCTCCTGACCTCCCGATTGCTCGAACGGGTCGCCGACCACGCGGTGCGCATCGCGGAGACCGTCCAGATGTTCGAGAAGGAGAAGCCCCCGGCTTCGGTCGTCACGGAGCTCGAGAAGATGGCCTCGACCGCAACGCAGAGCCTCGCCGACGCGCTCGGCACCCTTGAGCGGCGCGACATCCCCCACGCGAACGCGATCATCGACACGGTCCACCGGCTCGTCGAAGAACGGGCTCACGTCCTAAGCGAGGTCGTCACCCGTCGAGGGCGCATCGCCGTCGGGCTGGCCTACATCTTAGAGAGCATCGAACGAACGGCGCTCTATGCGAGCGACCTGTGCGAGCTCGCGATCAACCACGCGGTCGAGAGTCCCGAGGTCACACCGACTCCCCGTGCGCCCGCCCCGCCCGAGCGGCCCGGTCGCCGCGCGTCGGCCGCCACCATCCCTTCGTAACCATCTCGATAGGTAGCGGGTTAGCTATGGTGGAGCCCCCCGAGCTCCCCACTGTATCAGGTCGAGCAGCCGTCCGATCTCCCCCGGAGATGGGACCCTCGGATTCCCCACGATCGACGTCGACCGGCGCACGCGCTCGACGACGAGAGCCCGGCGGGCGGGGGAAGGAACCGCATCCAGACCCGCGGCCGCGAGGTCGGGCGCGAGGCCCACCTCTTTCACGAACCCGCGTACGCGCTCGCTGAGAGACGCGGGCGTGGGATCCCCGCCTCCGGGGAACTCTTCCTCGACTTCGCGGTAACGATCGCGGGCCGACGGGAAGTTGTAGTCGACGGTGGGAGGGAGCGCCATCGCGAGAAGGCGCGCGTAGCCGAGCGCCGGGAACTCGGGGACGAGAGCGCGGGCCAGCGCGTGGGCGAGCCCAAGCGAGGCATTGGCGCCCGCGAGGCCGGCGCGACCGGCGGCGTAGTAGAGCTCGGTCCGGGCATCCATGCCCCGGGGTTGGCGCGCGAGCTTCGAGAGGCTCGGGATGCTCGTGGACAGGGCATCCCGAGCGAGTGCGTCGGTGAACGGATTGGCCCATTCCGAGGCCAACGCCTCCATGGCATGGGCGACTACCTCGAAGCCGATCGGGATCGCGAGCGAGGCCGGCACGGCGCTAGCCATCGCCGGATCTAGGAGCGCCCAGTCGGGAGCGAGCGCCCGGTGGGAAAGCTCGACGGTGCCGCCCTCCGGATCGTAGAGGTGGGCCGCCCCGGTCATCTCGCTGCCGCTACCTCCCGTGGAGGGAAGCGCCACGAGGCGAGCCATCCCGTTCACGGGAACGTCCGTGAGAGGGGTCCAGTCTCCCAGGGGAAGGTCCGGTCGCGCGAGACGCGCTCGGACCGCCTTCGCAAGGTCGATGGTCTGACCCCCCCCGGCCACGACGATCGTGTCGAACGAGGTGCCGATCTCCGAAGCGAGCTGTTCGGCCTGCTCGATCGTCGTCGGTCCGCGTCCCACAACCCGGGTCGAGATCTCGATCTCGAGATGCCGGACGAACTCCTCGATCCGACGTACCCCGTCGAGTCCGCTCACGCTCGGAGCAACGAGCAACAGGACTCGGTGGGGCTCGAGGCCGGCGAGCTGTTCGATCGCTCCCGGACCGAAACCGATGCGCGGGCTAGTGAAGAACCCCATCATCGAAGCGGCCGCCCCCCCGGCGAGCGGTCGGGTCTCACGTCGCGGCTACGTTCCGTTGGCATCTCGGGCACACGGCGGCGATTGAGTAGGCGACGCGTTCGACCGCCCAGCCGTCCGGTCCGCGCGCAGTCATCTCGAGGAGGACGTCGCGGTCGGCCGGTAGGAGATCGAGCGGATGGATCCGCCCGCAACTGCGACAGACGATGTGGCCGTGCGGAGGCTCGGGGAGGTGGAGGATCCGTCGACGATCCTGGACCGTCGTGGTTCGTCGCCGCTGCCGGGGAGGCGGCCGGGCCCGGGGCCTTGGCGTGCGCTTCGCCGATCGTCGCGGGGGCATGACCCGCGAGCACTCCCCGCCTCGTATTTGAGCAGGAGCGAAGAGCTAGGGGCAAGACCGATATCCCAAGGGAGGCTCGTGCGAGCATGACGACTGACCGTGCGTTCTGTCGATTCGCGTACCCTCCGTCGGGGACCTCTCTATCGATCACCGAGGTGCCGAAGGGAGGCATGTGCCTGTCGGCGTTCGTGATGCTGCACGACCCATCGGACGCGCACCGCATCCTCCTCGGGCATCTCGATCCCCGTGCTCCCTGGGACCACATCGGAGCCCTCGATGCCCGACGCGCCGAGATTCACTCGAAGGGATGGATGATCCCGTCCTCGCACCTCATCTTCGGCGAAGCGCCGGAGGCGGCGGCCCGCCGCATTCTAGTCGAACAGCTCGGGTTGCGGCGCGACCGCACGCTCGAGCCTCCGCGGATCTTCTCCGAGGTCGCAACGCCCCGGCACTTTCCCGACCTCGCCCACCATTGGGACATCGGATTCGTCTACACAGGGCCGGTCTCCGAGTCCGAGCTCGGGCCCGCCCCGGCGTGGAAGGACCTCGCGCTCGTGGACACGCGGACGTTGAAGCGGGAGGAGATGGCCCGTTCTCACGACGACGTGCTCGAGGCCGTGGGTCTGATTCCTCCATCGGCCTAGCGCGACCCGCATCGGTCGGGCCGCCGGAGACCCCTCTCGTCCGCTCCGTGGCCCTACCGCCGGTCGCGGGCCGGGCGTCCCCCGGTTCAGGGCCCCCGAAGAGGGTTTGACGGTCGGGGCCGTCCGGCACCGCATGCGCGACGCGACCCGCGTGATCAAGGCGGGGCTCCCCGCTCCGGCGCAAGGAGAGCCGTTCTTGCCCGGACCGACCTTCGCGTCGAAATTCTTCTTGGAGGGCGAGCCTTCGAGTTCCCCCTACACCTACGGCCGCAACGGCAACCCGACTTGGACGCGCTTTGAACGGGCCCTCACCGACCTCGAAGGAGGGCCCACGCTCGTCTACGCGTCGGGGATGGCGGCCGTAAACGCGGTGTGGACCGACACGCTCCTGCGTGCCTCGGGTTCCCGCGTCCTCGCCATGCCTTCCGACGGCTACAACCTGGCCCGGCGGGTCGCTCGGGAATTCTACGCCCCGCTGGGCGTCGAAGTCCGAATGGCCCCGACGGCGGATCCGAAGTTCGCGGATCTGTTCGAGGGAGCGACGCTCGTCTGGCTCGAGTCACCGAGCAATCCCATGCTCGATGTGTGCGACTTGGCTCCCATGATTGCCGAGGCCCACCGGCGGGGAGCGCTCGTCGCCGTCGACAACACCACGGCGACCGTACTTGCCCAGCGGCCGCTCGAGCTCGGTGCCGACTTTTCCGTCGCCAGCGATTCGAAAGCACTCTGCGGACACAGCGACCTCATCCTCGGCCACGTTGCGGTGCGCGATCCCCAACGTGCGGCTCGTCTGAAGAGCGGGCGCGACGAGCAGGGCTCCATCGCCGGACCGATGGAGGTATGGCTCGCGCATCGGTCCCTCGAGACGATGGACGTCCGTCTCGAGCGCGCGTGCGCGAACGCCCTCGCGATCGCGAGGTTCCTCCGGACGCGCCCCGAGACCCGGCAGGTGCGCTATCCGGGGCTTCCGAACGATCCTTCCTACCCGATCGCTTCCCGCCAGATGCGTCGCTTCGGGCCGATCGTAAGCTTCGAGCTCGCGGACCGAGCGACTGCCGAACGGTTCCTCCACGCGTGCCATCTGGTCCTTACCGCGACCAGCTTCGGCGGGGTCCACACTACGGCCGAGCGGCGGGGTCGATGGGCCGGAGAGTCCCTACCGGAGGGACTCATCCGGCTCAGCGCCGGTTGCGAGAGCGCCGACGATCTGGTCGAGGACATCGGCGCAGCTCTCACGGCCGCTACGGAGGGCGGTCGATGAGGGCGATGGTGCTCCACGGACCCGGCCCGGTCGAGAACCGGCCGCTGTGGCCCGAAGAGGTAGTGGTGCCGGAACCGAAGGAAAACGAGGTCCTCGTCCGGATCGATACGTGCGGCGTTTGCCGCACCGACCTGCACGTGGTCGAGGGGGATCTGCCCCCCGTGCGACCTTCGGTGATCCCCGGCCACGAGATCGTAGGGACCATCGCCCAGCTCGGTCCGGGAGTGCGAACGTTGTCCGTCGGAGATCGGGTCGGCGTCCCGTGGCTCCACAGTACGTGCGGCCGGTGCGAGTACTGCTTGACCGGACGCGAGAACCTCTGCAGCGAGAAGACGTTCACGGGCTACAGCGAGAACGGCGGTTACGCGCCGTTCGTCGTGGGTAAGGAGGGCTACGTGCTGAAGCTTCCTACCGAAGGAGACTCGGCGGGCTGGGCGCCGATGCTCTGTGCGGGGCTCATCGGATATCGCGCGCTCAAGACGGCCATGCCCCGGCTCGGCGGGCGGATTGGATTCTTTGGTTTCGGCGGTTCGGCGCACCTGACGCTGCAGCTCGCCGCGAGGCTCGGTTTCGACACGGTCGCCTATTCGCGCACCGCGGCCCACCTCGCCCTCGCTCGGTCGCTCGGGGCGGCCGAGAGCGTCCTGACAACGGAGCCTCGAACGTCGATCGAGCCCACGCTCGACGGCGCCATCGTGTTCGCCCCGGCGGGCTCGGTCGTGATCGATGCGCTCCGGGAAGTCCGCAAGGGAGCGACGGTCGCGATCGCCGGTATTCACGTGAGCCCGATCCCATCCATCGACTACGACCGCCTCTTGTTTGGCGAGCGTCGAATCGCGAGCGTCGAAGCGAACACGCGGGCCGACGCACGAGAGTTCCTTGACCTGGCGGTCCGTTTGCACCTCCAGAGCACGGTGGAGGTTCGTCCGCTCGAGGATGCGAACGAGGCGCTCGCCGACCTCAAGTCCGGCCGGGTCGACGGCGCACTGGTCCTGGACTGCCGAGCCTCAGCGCCGTAGCCGTCCGCGGCGCGCCATCCGTCGCGGCTGCGAGACCTTGACCCCGCAGAGTCGGGCCAGTCGGCGAAGTTCCTGAGGTGAGATCCACTCGACCCGGAGATAGTCCATCAGCTCGCGGTCGGTCATGCCGATACGCCGACCCTCGCGGACGGTGAACTGGTACGCCTCGATCTCCGATGGAGCGTCCACGTAGCTCAGCTTCGGATAGAACAACGGCTGGTGCCGGCGGAATTGCCGGACGTGGGAGAGTTCGTGGACGATGTCGAGGTAGAGCGTACGCAGGTCGCTGCCCTCGAGATGGTGTGTGCTCATCAGAAGATGGCCGTCGATGTCGCTCGTTCCCATGTATCCGAACCGGGCCGAGAAGAACTCCACGCGCAGCGCGCGCAGTACCTTGGGCGTCGAGCGCCCGAAGAGTTCGCGAACGGCCGCAACCTTGTCAAAACCGTGGAAGTAGCGGGTGAACGGATAGAGGCGTGTCGGAACCCTCCGCTCGATACGTACCCCGTACTTGGATTGGGCCACCACGCTTCGCGACCGCGAACGGCGATATGACTCCTCTCGTAAGAATCAATCCTCTGTACCGCTTTCGGGAATGTCTACGACACCGTAGCGCGTTCACCGAGGTTTTGAGGTGTCGAGGCGTACGTCGTTCGTGCCTAGCCGAAAACCCACGTCCCGGCCCCGCCGCCTCACCATCGTCCTTGCGCAGTGGTGCCCTCATTGCGTGCCGTTGTCGGTCCGCAACGGTACGCGGCTCGCCGCCCGGCTGAGGGTCCCGCTCCGCATTCTGGATATCGATCGAGGAAACCAGGTGAAGCTCGCCGACCGGATGGTGAGGGCGCATGGCGACGCCTCGCCGGACTACCTCATCCCGCAAGTGTTCCTCGAGTGGTCGGATGGAAAGGTGGACCACCTCCTGACCGGATTCTCCGAGCAGGTCCCTCGCACGGCCAAGGCGTGGCGGGACCTACTGGCGAGCGATTGGATACGCAAGGCTCGGGCCCGGGCGAGTTCGTGACTCGGCGCGGATCGGTGCCGTCGGTCCTACGGCGTGCCCTCGCATCGCCGGGAGGCAACTGCTACCGTCACTGCGATCGACCGATCCGAGTACGATCGGTGCGGAGTTCGCTGCCCGGGATCTGGTCGATTCGCGCCTGCCCTTCGGGCGTGGTCTCGGTCACTACCTACGCAGAATGGGGTTCGCGCGACCCTACGCCCCGCGTCCGGCGGACCCTACGCGGATGGTCCGTACCGGCCTCGCTGGTACGTGCGCGGGATCTGAGGGTGGCGACGCGGCATGGGCCTGAACTGGGCCGAGCGGCCGAACGCTTTCTGGCCCGGTCCCGGCCCCGAAGGGACGTCCGTGTAGTGTACTGGAGGGTCTATCCGTTCCGCGCCCGCGACGGATCCGATCGCCGGTTGTTCGTCTGCTACCGCCGGAAGCATGCGACGCCGGTGTTCTTCGTGCAGGACCCGAAGGACACCTCGTGGCGCTGCCCAATCTGCGCGCGTCGTGCCTAGATCGGGTGCGAGAGCGCGATTCGGCGTCGGGGTCCGGGCGTCCCGTCGTTCTCCGGTAGCCCGTCGTGCGGGCGGAGCAGCCGCCAGCCGATCGTGGGCTCCTTGGCCCGGGGATGTTCCTGTCGGTCACCACGGAACATCCCCGTCAGCTCGCGCTTCCCCCTCCCGGGTCAAGAATCCTTTGACGTTGCATCGGGTCGTACCCTTCGAGCGAACCTCCGACGGTAGGAGAGTCCATGACGGGGGTCATGGAGGTCACGGAACCCCTCCCGAGGCAGGCTCATGGGTGGGCGAGGGATTTCGGGGACAGCCGGCTCTTCGGCTCGGTGGGGGCCGAGAGCAGATACTGGGCGTTGGACTGGGGGGATGCGGCATCCGAGACGAAATGGTGGATTCTCCGGTCGATCGTTGGGCCCTCCCGTTCCGACCGGACCTCACCATCGGGTGGGTGATCCAGGCCGGGGAGGACGAGCCGCTCGTTCGCTGGCTACGCGTCGGCGGGGAAAACCAGTGGCTCGACGCCCAATCCGGAGGTAAGGTCCCGGGTCAGCTCGTGCTGTTTCTTCAGAGTCTACCGGGCCCGCCCACGTGGGTCGCTTGGGGCCATCTTCTGGAAGCCGAAGAACGATGGAAAGCCCTGGGCGCCCGCACGATCTGCGACGGACTCTTCGATCCCCCGCTCCCGATCGTCGGCTCCTCCGTCGACCCTCAGCGCGTCCCCCGTCGCGAGGATCTGTGGGAGAATCGAGCGCTCGGCTCCGCCGTCGGCCTTCTTCGGTTCCGAAATCGAACGCCGTTCCGGGAGGTCGGTTCACGGGATCTGCGACTGACGGCCGCCGACCTTCATCTGTTGGTCCGCACGCAACCGGGTCTGCGTTCCCTGAGTCTCCGGCCCGCGTCGGCCCGCCCGCGGCCACGATCGTGAGGGCGCTGGGGCCCCCCATCGCGGACCTAGCCCTACCGCTTGCGGGTCGGGGCGAAAAGATCGCGTAGTGTCGCCGTAGACGCGCTGGTGCCGATCGGGGTCGGGAGGCGGGCCGGCCGGCCGAGCTCGTGTTTGGGAAGGGATCCGAGCACATCCTCCAACGCCCGTATCGCGGCCGCGTCCTGAAAGCTCCAGGCGATCCGCGCGACGGCCTGGACGAGGGCATCGAAACGGCGGGAGTCGGCATCCGACACGAGCCGGACGGATCCGTCTCCTCGCGCCACCGTCGGGCGGTTCGAAGACAGCTGGGGTCGGGTGGCCCGGAGTTGCCGCACCAACGGTTCCACGCTCGCGTGGTCTCGGAGCTGACCGAGCGCCCAGATGGCGGCCAGTCGGATCTCGGGGTCTGGCTCGTGGAGCGCCAGTCGGATCCGGGGCCGGCCCTTCTTGATGCCAAGCTGTCCGAGCGCGTAGATCGCTCCGCGCCGGGGCCAAGGATGCGGATCGTCCAAGAGGGAGAGGAGGAGGCTCGCATCGGTACGAGCGCCCACGCGTCCGAGGGCGAGAGCGGCGGCGCCTCGCACGGACCAGGATCGATCATGGGCCTTGGCGCGCGCCACTCTCGCGGCATTCGGCGCCCGCATCTCGGCGAGCCCATGGAGGGCGCAAACCCGAACCCATCGTTCCGGGTCGTCCGCGGCTCGGGCCAATGCCTCGCCGCATTCCCGAGTGCCGATGCGCCCGAGCGCGACGACGAGCGCGGGACGCTCCCAGGCGTCGCACTCGAGCGAATGCTCGATCAGCTGCCGGGCCCCCGCCCGATCTCGACGAAGGCCCATCACGACCGCCGTCGCGATCCGGACTCTGCGTGCGGGGTCCTTCAGGAAGCGCCGCACCTTCTTCGCCGCGCTCGGGTCGCCCGACCGCTCGAGAGCGAGGATCGCCTCTCTCCGGACCCGGTCGGACTCGTCCTCCAACGCTCGCTCGAGAGCGTCGATGGAGCGTCGATCGCCGATACGGCCGAGGGCCAGCGCGCTGGCGTAGCGGACGGCCGCGCTGGGGTCGTGTGAGAGCCGATCGGTGAGCGCCGCCGTCGACCTTCGATCGTGCAGCCGAGAGAGCGCGTAGGCGGCTTGCGCTCGGACCCGGGGGTCGGGGTCCGCGAGCGCTCCTTCGAGCGCCTTCCGACTCTTTGGACGGCCGATCGTACCGAGGGCGGAGGCGGCTCCTATTCGGGTCCTCAGGTCCGGGCTCGACAGGGCGGTCTCCAGCGAGTCCACAGCGCGAGCCTCCCCGAGTTCGCCCAGACGAAGTGCCGCACGGTTGGCGCGACTCCCATCGGTGTGGGAAAGCTCGGAAAGGAGTTCCTTCAGCTCCGCGTTCTCGGTCTCGGGGCTCGCGGGGGAGCGCGCGGCCGAACGATCGCTCACGCGCCGTCGACCCGTTGCGCGAGCGGCGGATCGCCGACGCACCACCTCGGAGCGGGGCACGTCCTCCCAACGCGTTCGGAGGGCTAAGACGATGCCCTGTGCCGGGAGCGCTGGATCCTGCCTTCTCGCTCCGGCCGCTCAGCGAGCGAGAGGGCGATGCGCGCGGGAAGCCGCGTCCTTTCGGGCCTGATCCTCCGCGCCGATGGTGGCGTTCGCCGCCACGATGGTGTCGAGCTTCTTCGCAAACTCGGCAAGGTGATCGCCGCGGACGCCGATGACCATCTGGTCGATCCCAAGGTCGGCGTAGATCCGCGATCCGATGCATCCGAACGAGACCGCGACCGGGGCGCCCTGATTCATGATCGGCACGATGGCGCACATGGGCCGGCTGTTCATCGGCACCGGTTTCGCATCCGTGCCGGAGCCCGCCGCCTCCGTGGCCAGCATCGCTCCCTTCGGGTTCGTGAACATCAGCACGACCGTCGGGGGCATCGGGAGCGTGCCGAGGGGGCCGTAGGCGACGAACTTCGGCGGCACCGTATTGTGGGGGACGCGGGTCTCCTCCCCCGGGTTCAGGTAGCCGACCTTCTGCATCATCTCGATGCTCGACAAGAGCCGTCCGCCCACCTCTCCCCGAGCGGGCACGCCAAGGACAAATGCTCCGATCTCGCAATCTTCGTGCTGGGGAAGAGCCGCGTAGAATGCCTTCTCCGTGCCGAACGCAAAGAACGTGCACACGGAAGGGACCCCGCCCTCGTGCTGCGGCAGACCGGCCGGAGGTTCATCCAGATAGGAGATCTGGACGGGAGCCATGCCGAGGCCCAGCTGACGCTTGAGCTGCGTTGCGATCGCCGGGTAATCGACCATGGGTCTCCACCAAGTTGGGACGAGGCCGATGGGTATAGAGGTTTACTGTTACCGAGTCGTTCGGCCGAAGTACCTCTCCGTGGGAGCGAACGTCACCCCATCTCCGGGTCCTCGGGAGTCCCCACGTCCATAGGGTAGTTGCGAAGTACGTCGGCAACCGACGAAACGGGGCCCATCGCCCCTATGCCCTTTGGCATCGGCCCGCAACTCACCCGTCCCGCAAGGCTCTTCCGTGGACTCACTCCCTTACCGGGGAGGACCTCCTCGTGCCGTCTCCCCTCAAGGATCGTATCGCCTCGTCGAGCGCTCCGTCCTTCGGGACTTGGATCTCCTCTCCCTCGCTCGTGCACCTCGACGCGCTTCGGGGCTTGGGTTTCGATTGGTTCGTGATCGACACCGAGCACGCTCAGGTGAACCCCGAGACCCTCGCGGCCATGGTGGCGGTGCTGGGGCGCGACGGTCCCGCGCCCCTCGTGCGCGTCGGCGACGTCGATCCATACCTCGTCAAGCAAGCGCTGGACTCGGGCGCCCAGGGAATCCTCGTGCCGCTCGTGAGCTCGGAGGCGCAGGCCCGAGCCACCGTCGCCTACGCCAAGTACCCGCCCGACGGGGTCCGAGGGATCGCGGCCGCCGCCGCGTCCCGGTACGGACTGGACCTGGCCCATTACTTGCGCCATGCCAACGCCGAGACGATGGTCGGCGTCCAGATCGAGACCCGGGACGGCCTCGCGAACGTGGAGTCCATCGCGGCCACGAAGGGCGTCGACCTGCTGTTCGTTGGCCCGCAGGACCTGACACTGAACCTCGGCTTGATGGACGAACGGACCCATCCGAAGGTCCGCGAAGCGATGGGCCAGGTCGTCCGATCCTGCGAGCGGCACGGCAAGATCGCCGGGACGCTCGTGATCAACCGCGAGGAGAAGCAGGCGGCGCTCGATCTCGGCTTCCGGTTCATCGCGCTTGCCTCGGATGTCCGATTCGCGATCGACGGGGCCCGTCACTTCCTCGAGAGGTGACCGGGACCGCCTCCCGCGACCGGCCGGTCCGATGCGTAGGGCCGGGTTCAGAGGATGATCCGCTCCTCCTCGACCGCGCGACGGTGGAGCGACAGCCGGTCCAGCCGATAGGCGCCCCCCTGAAAGAGCCGGGCCTCGCGGGCCCCGTCGTAGAGCGCGGCAACGAGGCGGCCGATCGAGTCGGCCTTCATCACGCCGCTTCCCGAATCTCCCCCGATGAAGATCACTCCGCACGCCTCCTCCGTGAGCACGGGAAGGCCCTCTGGGCTGAAGTGATAGTAGCCGCCCCAGGATCTCTCGAGGCGCAGCCCGGTCGTATCGAACCTCGGGAAGTAAGGAGTGACGGCGGGCAGCACGTCGGTCGCGAACGCCTCGCGATCCCCCAGACGGTCCGCGCGGTAGTCGAGGCCTCTCTCGGCGGCCGGGTCCTCCCGGGTGCCGATGGGATGCGCGACGTGGTCCACCGCCCCGATCCAGATTCGCCGCTCGCCGAAGATCGGCTTCATTGTGGCCCCGGTGGGCAGGATCAGGAACGGGAGACGGGGCCGTCCCGCAGGCGCGTCGATGGGATCGACCGGCGGGGTCCACGCGAGGAGCGCGTCGACCTCTCGACCCGAAACGGAGAACAGGAGTTCGGGCCGCGGGCTGCAGGCGGTGGCGATCCCTACCGGGTGGAGGAGATGCTCGGCCCACGCTCCCGCCGCCACAATGACCCGATCGGTCCGGACGGATGTCCCGTCTCCGAAGACGACCCGAGCGATACGCAGCCGACCCTCGACATGGTCTTGGAAGGAGTACGGCAGTTTCGAAGGCTCGTGGAGCAGGAGCCCTTCTCGCCCTTCGAAGGACAGCCGTTGCGCCCAGAGGCCAAACGCGAACTCAACGCCGCGAGCGCGAGCCGCGGCGAAGTAGAAGTTCGCGAGCATCTCGGGAGCGACCGCCCCGCAGTTGCGACCGAACAGGCCACCCGCGATCGCGTCCGGGGGCGCCGCGGTGTCCCCTTCGAACCATCGGGCGGGCGTCGGATCGAGGCCGGGGCACGATCGCAGGTCGGAGAGCTCGATCATCCGGGCATCCAACGCGCCCCCGCTCCCCCGGACCAAGTCCCGGTACTCGTCCATGTAGCGCTCCGGTAGCAACCAGAGGTAGCCGTAGAGGTCGAGGAGTGGGGAGGGCCCTTGGAGTTCCTCGTGCTCGTCCATGAGATGCCGGTAGAAGGCGATCGAACTCTGCGCGAGCTGCCGGTTATCGGAAGAGCTGAACACGTCCCGCACCATGGCGGCGCTCGCCCCCATGGACCCTTCGCCGGGGCCCGCGCGCGCATCGACGACCAGGATGGAAAGCTCCGGCCGCCGGTCGATGAGATGGTGGGCCGAGGCGAGGCCCATGGCGCCGGCGCCGACGATCACCACATCGTACCGGCCCTTCGTCGGCATTCCTTCCTCGCCCCGCGAGCTCCGCGGCGATCGACCGCCGAAAGGGCGTGCTATGAAATGTTGTTCGGCCGCGGGAATCCCGCCCCGAGCTCCACGACCATATCCAGATATGCGCCGCGGTCGTTCGTTCCCGGGGAAGATCGGATGTGGGCTAGGGATCAGCCGTGCGAGGTGTTCAACTGCCGCCACGCCGCCGAGTGGCACCAGTTCGCGAACGGGGAGGTCGTCTGCATGTTCTGCTACATTCGAGCGAAGCGAAGGCTGCCTCCGGGACCCGTCCCGCCGGCGGCGTACGTATGCACCTTCGTCGGCGCCGTCCGAGAACCGGGCGCCTGACGTTCGCAGCGACAGCCCCCTCGCTCGTCTCTCCCGGGACCCTGGCGGTTGGGCTCCACCGGCGGCTCCCGAAGGATGTCGTTCGTGGGTGGCCGGCGGAAGAGCTCGACCCGACGCTGCCCGGGGTTTCTTCGAGTGGTCTCGTGGCGGCGTCCCGCGACGTTCGACACTCCGTTTGATCCAAGCATCCGACCGAGGGCGATTTGCGTGGGACGCTGGCAGCGGGTCCTGGGCGGCTCCAAGTCGCTACGTCGAGTACTTCCCGGCCTACCTTCCCTCACCCCCGACGATCGCACCGAGGCCAGAGGGTACGAACGCGAGGCGCGTCGAAGGGGAGTCCTCATCGGCCGGTCGTCGCCGGTGCGACCGAAGTTATCTGCCTCGGGGACTGGCGGGGGCATGGCCCCGCCGCCCACCCAAGGCATGGTCCCGGTCCCCGACGGAAACATCTACTTCGAGCGAGCGGGCCAGGGCCCCGCGATCGTCCTGATCCATTCCGCCTTCCTCGACCTACGCGAGTGGGACCCGCAGTTCGCGGCGTACGCCGCCCATCACACCGTCGTTCGGTACGATGTTCGGGGCTGCGGTCGCTCGGTCGGCGACCGTACGAACTCGTCGGACAGCGAGGACCTCGAAGCGGTGCTGAACCACCTCAACCTGGTCGAAGTGTTCGTCCTCGGGAATTCGGACGGGGCTCGGATCGCCTGCGAGTTCGCCGCCGGGCTTCCGGACCGGACCCAAGGGCTCGTCCTGGTGGCGGGGAACCCGCACGACCTCGAGCCAACGCCCGAGGAGGAGGACCGGTTCATCAACGCCGGGGCCGACCGGGAGCGACGGCTCCTCGAGCTGGCGAAGGCCGGTCGAAAGGCCGAGGCCATCGAGCAGATCCTCGACATCTGGGCTCCGAAGGTCCCTCCCGCCGAGCGCCAGCGTCTGCGGGCGGTCACGGCGGACAATTACGATCACTTCGTCGAGTTCATGAGCCGCGACGAGCCACCGGGTCGGCGGCCGGGCCACCCCGTGGCCTCCACCCTGCGCGCAGGACGCGTTCCCATCCTCTCCATCGCCGGCGCTCACGATAATCCGGCGCTGAACATGATGATGAGCCGGTTCGCCGCCGAGGTCCCCAGTGCTCACTACGTCGAGCTCTCCGAAGGGGACCACACCCCCAACCTCTCGGCGACGCAGGAGTTCGACCGGGTCGTGCTCGGTTTCATGAGCCGGGTGGAGGGGGACCAGGGCTGGCCCCCGGGAAAGCGCTAACGGCCCGGACCTTTCGGAAACGCCGTTCCGTCCGTCGAGGGCCCCCTGCCCCCTATCCGTCGTTCGGTTAGGGAGCCGGACGCGGATGGGCCGGGAGACGTGCCCGGACTCCAAGACAGATGCCGAAGACAACGCCCGCTCGGAAGCGGGTCGGACGCCGATCGCCCCCCGCCGCGTAGGACCCACGGCCGACGATCTCGCGTGAACCTTCCTTCACCTACGCTACAAGTGCGGCCGACGCCAAGGATCCACGGGGTTGGTGCACGATGACGGAAGAGTATGAGGGCGATCCGCTCGACCTGCTGGTCCGAAGCACGCAAGACCTGTTGCGCCCCGAAGAGCTGGTCAGCGAGGCGACCCGGGATATCGTCAAAGACGAGATACGCCATTATATCGAGAAGAAGCTCAAGGACGACCCGAGGCTCGCGGCCGACCTCCGCGAGGCGATCCACCAGCTCCTAGAAGCCCGAGCGCGTGAGTACGGGGCCCTTCTACGGGTGGGCGCGTTGACCGCCCGGCTCGGGGTCTCCACGCTCCCCGAGGATGTCCGGCGGGCGATCTCCCAGCAGATCGTCGGTTTCGTCAGCAGCGAGCTCGGCCAGATCGCGGAGAAAGCCCTCTAGCCACGCTGCGATCGCGCGTTCGTCCCATCGCATGGACGGGCCCGAGATGATCGATTACCGGGTGCGGGCGATCCAAGGCCATCCCTGAGGGCGGCGGCGTGGCCCCCCTTCGTGGGGCGCTCCCCTCCGGTCGACGTCGCCAGACCGCACGCCGGCCGTCGGGCAGGTCCGCCTCGGCGCGCTACCGGGCCGAGGGTAGATGCCGCTCAGAAGTTCAAGGCCCCATGGGCCTCGATGTAGTTCGCGAGCTCCGTCCAGTTCCTACGGTGGGCGTAGCGGATCAGGTGGCCCGGATGGAAGTAGAGTCCGGCGACCTCGGCCCGGTCGGAGTCGGGAACGAGATCGGTCACGAATACAACGGCCGGGCTTCCTTGCCCGAACCCTCGGTTGCACCCGAAGCAGAACGCTCCGTCCGGTGCCATCGCCGAACGTTTCGTGAGCACCATGGAAGTCCGCACCGGTGTTCCAGTACAAATCGACCTCTCTCCACCCGAGACGGGCGGGCGATCGCGGGCTTCTCCCTCGTTCCGCGGGCCGCCCGGCTACTCTCGACCCAACAGCGCCGAGGCGAACCCGCGAAGGCAATCCCGGCCCGAGTAAAGGAAAAGGTGCCGGGCGCGCTGGCCGGTCATCGCCATGTAGGCGAGGCGTCGGGCACGGAAGTAGATCGGAGGATGCGGATCCGGCAGGAACCAGGAGAACACGCGCGCGTGGGGGGAACGCTGCTCGGCGTAGAGTTCCTCGTATCCGATGCGTGTGAGCGCCGCGCTGAGATCGATCGGCCGATCGAGTACGTTCGCCGCGAGCGTGTCGGCCCGGGTCTCGAGGATCTTGCCGACGACGAAGATCGCGATGAAAACCAGGACGAAGTACCAAAGGCCGAGGTAGAGGAGCACGGATGGCCATGCGAAGAGCGCGCCCAGGTAGAGCACGGTGCTCACCAGAAAGAGGAGGACCGGGTCGCGCCCCCGGATGTGCCCGAACTCGTGGCCGATTACGGCCCCGAGCTCGGCGTCCGAGAGATCCTGAACGGATCCGGCCGTGATCATCATCGCCGAGCGTCGACGCGAGACTCCGGCCGATGCCGCGTTCGCCATCGGAGACTCGCTGACGACGACCTTCGGCACCGGGACCCCGAAGCGCCGGGCCTCCTCCTCGACGAGGTGATAGACGTCACGGGTCGTGACTTCGACATCCTTCTCCGAACAATCCACGCGCTCGTCGCGCAGCGCCCGGACTAGGGCCGGGCCGGGATTGCTCCCGGTCGCGAGGGAATCGACCATCGTGCTCCGGATGCGGGTGCGCAACGCGGGAGTCGCCCGGGGCGCTCGCACCGGTACCGTGGGCGGGTCCTTGAGCGGGCGCGCCACCCCCACGACCGTGCATCGGGGCCGATCCGCGGAGAGTTCGACCGACCCCATGCGCAGAGCGATATCGTCCGAGAAGTACAGCAGTACGCCTTGGACGGCGAGGATGAGCACGAGCGCGTAGTAACCGATGAAGAAGACCGCGGGGAAGGTGAACAAGATCGCGATCAGGAAGAGGTTGGTGGAATTCCCGAGGAATATCCGTCGGAGCGCGCTGTTGCCGGAGCCCCTCCCCGCCTCCCCGGGGGACTCCGGATACGGTGGAACGACCGCGTAGATGGTGGCCCGTTGTGCATACTCCAGGAATCTGGTAACGAACTCTCGAATGTCATCGACGGTCCTTTGCAGCCCCTTTCGCGCCGTCTCGTCCACGGGTTGCTCGGAGGCAATCTGGATGCGCAGGTCCTCGGGCGTGATGATCACGTGAAAGTTTGCAGGCGTTTCGGAGGAGGACTCCGCCGCTGCGGTGGGTACCGACCAGTAGTACTCGGTACGCCCGCTCGCCTCGTCTCGCCAGGTCCGGAAGGTCAACGCAGAGGAGCCGGTCCTCTGCAGAGCCAGATAGTACGTGCGGAAGGCCGTGGCCAGGGCGAGGGAGGTTGCGATTGGGAGGCGTTCCGGAAGGTCTACTGTTTCCGTGAAGATCGGCTTCGTCACGCTGCCCTCCTTCGCGTCGGCGTACGGCGCGAGCCCGACAGCGGATTCCAACGCAACGGGAGGATGAAAGAGCCACCTTCGACGGTCGGCGGTCGCGGCGGCCCCGTGGGGGGCGTGAAATCGAGCTGACATACGCCCTACATTCTCGGACGACCACGACCGCCCTGTCGGGGGGCCCCGGCAGGACGATCGCGTATGCGCTACGACCCGAAGTCGAGACGCCGCCGCGACACACCCACTACGAGGAGGGAACAGGCCGTAGCCGCCTCCGAAGCACTCGGGGAGCGTGCAACCGGCCCTCGCGCAGAGTATGCGGTGGTCGAACCCACCGACCCCGCCCCACCCCGCCCCCCGTCTCGAACCCTTCCGGGCGACGGTACCGTCGAAAGCCTGCCGAAGACCCAGGAGGTCGCGATCCCGCTCGGGCGGGGGGGGATCCGTGGCGACCTCGCGCTACCCTTGGGATCCTTGGGGATCGTCGTATTTGCCCACGGGAGCGGCAGCAGTCGAAAGAGCCCTCGGAATCGTTGGGTCGCCGCAGAGCTGCAAACCTCGGGAATCGCGACCCTTCTCTTTGACCTATTGACTCCGGAGGAGGAACGGAGGGATCTGACGACCGGCGAGTATCGATTCGACATCCCTCGGCTCTCCGGTCGCCTCGGCGAGGTCATCGACTGGGTGGCCCAGTGGAGCGAGACCCGAGGGATCCCGTTGGGCCTCTACGGGGCGAGCACCGGCGGGGCCGCGGCCCTCATCGCTGCGGCATCGCGGCCCGACGCCATACGTGCGGTGGTGCTTCGAGGGGCCCGGAGCGATCTCGCCGATGCGAGGGCGTGGGATGTCCGTTCCCCCACGTTACTTCTGGTCGGCGGACGCGATCCCGAGATCCGAAGGCTCAACGAGGCCACCTATCGGAAGCTCGTCGGTCCGAAGAAGTTGATCGTGATCCCGGGCGCGACGCACCTCTTCGAAGAGCCCGGCGCGCTCGAGGAGGTTTCTCGCCGGGCCCGGGAGTGGTTCCTTACCTTCCTACCCGTACACCAACCGGCGTGAGGGGAATCCGTGGCGCGCGCGGCCGCATCGACGCGCTCGTGGACGAAGGCCCGGCCCACGAAAGAGTGCCGTCTGGCCGTGGCCGCCGTTCTGGAGAAAAGTACCCACACATCCGGCATCGGTTGGCGGCTGACCACTCCCATCGGACCCGGGCCGATCGGCACGGCGACGCACCAACAAGATCGGACCCTCATCGCCGCGGAGCTCGCGGCGGTTCGCAAGGGGTTGAACGCGGCACTGCGAGAGGGATGCCGGCGGCTTCGAATTCGTGTTCCGAGGCCCGCTACAGCCCGCGTTCTCGCGGAGGAGGAACCTCTCGCATACCGACGAGCCACGCGCGCGGCCCGTCGGATGCAACCCCTGATCGATCAGTTCGAGTGGCTTCGTGTGGAGCCCTCGGTGCCGGAAGACCCCGAACTCAACTTGGCCGTCGCTCGGGCGCTCGACGCCGGTCTCCATCGGGCCGCGGAGCGGGAGGAACTCCGGGAGCAGGCCCTGGAACGGGTGATGGAACGGGCGAAGGACGTTCGGCTTGAAGAACGGGACGGGCGTTGGATCGCGAACGGCAGGTATCGCGTCCAGCTCAATCCAATGCAGTGCGAGTGTCCTGCCTGGACCGCACGCTGGGCTCGGACGCCATTACCGGGACGTCGGGCGCGACGCCTCCCCTGTAAGCACATCGTGGCACTGGCTCTTCGCTACGGGATCACGATGCCCTCGCAGCTCATGGCGATGGCCCGGAGGGCCGCGACCTGAGAGTGCGCATTTCGGTTTCGGCAGGCCTGGTTTCGCCACCTCTTCCGGCCGAGCGGCGACATGGCAGGGGATACCCCCCTCGCGGGGACCGGGGTGCGGGCGCCGTCGATCACCCCGGTCGGTGCGGTCGGAGCGAGGCGGTGTATTCCTAGGCCACCGGGATCTTCCGCGTAGGCTCGGGATGGGCCTTGGGCACGGTGACGGTCAATACGCCGTCCTCGTACTTCGCTGAGATCTTGTCCGAAACGACGTCTTCGGGGAGGAGGACGCTTCGCGAGAAACCGCCGTAGGCGCGTTCGCGAGTGACGTAGTTCTTCCCCTTCTCTTCCTTCTCCCGCATCTCCTTCCCCTCTACCTGCAAGGTTCGCCCCACAAGGGAAACTTCGACGTTCTCCTTGCGAACGCCGGGAAGATCCGCCCGGACCTCGTAGAGATCCCCCTGGTCCACGATATCCGTGGGAGCGACCAGCCAGCGGCCCTGCGGTTCACTCTCGAACAGGTCGTATCTCGGGAACTCGAAGAGCACTTCGCTCCTCAGGTTCTCGAGAGCCCGGTCGACGTATTTTTCGAGGCTGGTCGTCGTCCGTGGGATCGCCAATTGACGCTGCGGGGCACGTGCCGGTCGCTTCTCTGCCATACCGTTCCTTCCTGCCCATGAAGGGCGGGGTCAACCTTCCCTCGGGATTCATCGCGGCTCGCTCCACCCGACTTCACGAACTCGACTGCGCTCCTCGTGGGGAGCATTCCCGGCGCCGGGAGCCTCCCGGGCCGAAAGCGATGCACGTTAACGGCACGTTCATAGCCTCGTACGGGCTCGAACGCCGATCCGAACATGTGCGCGGCCCGCCACCTTCCTCGTCCGGTCGTTCGGGCCCTTCGGAACGCGAAAAGCGCCTCCGCCGCGTCCGAGGTTCCCCCGCTGCTCGAGGTACGTCTGGATCATCGACGAGAGGACCGTCCTTTGTCCGCGCTTTTCCAGCGAGAAGGCGCGGAGTCCCGCCTCGTAGCGTGCCGGTTGACCGAGTCCGGACCCCGTCGACTCGTGCGGTGGCTGGATGTCCGGATCGCGGAGGAACGGGTGGACCACTTTCTGATCACGCTGCGCCGACGGTTCCGCTATCGAAATCTCGCGGTAGCCCGACTGGATCGTGGCCGCGTGCTCCTGCGGCTGAGCGAGCCGGCGCCGCCGATATGCATCGCCACCTACCGGGCCGGGGGGATCTGCGTGTCGTGCCCGTTGCTCTCGTACGAGGAAGAGGGTCGTTGGAGCGTGATCCTGCCGCGAGGAGCCCGGATCCCGGCGCTCCTCCACGACGTGCCCGAAGGTGCGCGAGGGCGGGTCGCAGTAGCTCGCCCGAAGCTCCCGCCGTCCGCAATGGCCCTCACCGCCCGCCAGGATCGGGCGCTGAAGGTTGCCTACCAGCAGGGCTATTTTGACTATCCGCGCCGGGCATCGCTCGGCGACGTGGCCCGGGCCTTGGGCACCGGGCGATCGTCGGCGCTGGAGATCCTACGAAGAGCGACCGCGAAGTTAGCGGGAACCCGGTATGGGGAGAGGCTCCGGAGTTTCGGCGTCCCCTAGCGCGAGGGAGCCGGGCTCGGGCGCGTCCACCAGCACGGTAACGAAACCCGGTTCCGGCGCGGCCCGCGTTCGATCCCCGTAGCGAGCCTTTCCCTCCTCGATCAGGGCGCGAAAGAGCCCTTCCACTAGCGGGGCCGGGAGACCAAGATCTTGGGCCCAGGCCTGCGCGCGGCTCAACACCTGACGCTCCTGACCCGGGTCCGTCACGCGGTGCTCGGACGGGGCGCGCAGGGAGAGCGCTCGTCGAGCGGCGTCCAGCCGTGCTGCGAGGAGGAGCACGATCGACCGATCGACGCTCTCGATCTCGTTTCGCACTCGATCGAGCGACACCGGTGAGGAAACTGGAGCTGTCATGGAGACGGAGAGGAATCGACGGGCCAAGCCGATTATCCCGCACCGGTGCGGGGTCAGGGTGACATGCCGCGCGGCCTCCGTCGGGGGCTCATGGAACTCGTGCTAGCGTCCAATATGGATGACGCTCTCCCCGACCGCGTCTCCGATCTCCCCGTTCGCACTTTCTTCGGGGGGTTCCCGGTGTCTCTCACGGGAGGAGGTCGACCGCCCTACATCCTCCCGGAGATGGATCCGGAAGGGTTCCGCCGCCACCTTCGAGCGGTGCATCGGACCGGAAGGGAGTTCTACGCGACGCTCAACAGCAACGACCTCGGGCTCAAGGAGTATGGGCCCGGTTTCCTGGACCGCTTCCTGAAGGAGGTCGCGGAGTTCCTGGACCTCGGCGTCGACGGGTTCGTCATCGCGATCCCCGCTCTCCTGGAAGCGGTCCATCGCGCGTACCCCGAGGTCCCGCTCTCGGTTTCCTCCTTTGCCCGGATTCGGTCCGTCAGCCAAGCGGAGTATTACGTGAGGCTCGGCGCCGACACCATCATCCTCGAGGAGGGAAACCGAGACTTCCCGCTCATCCGGGGGCTGGTCCGAACGGGGGCCCGGGTCGAGATCCTCACTAACCAGACGTGCATCCGCGAGTGCCCATTTCGGGCTCACCATCTCAACACGAGCTCGCTGTGTTCCCAGCCCGGCGGCAATCATCTTTGGTTCGAGTTCCCCCTCCTCGAGTGCGGTCTCGAGGTCGTGCGCGACCCCGAGAAGCTCATCTCGTCGATCTGGGTCCGTCCCGAAGATCTCGCGGTCTACGAGGAGGCGGGAGTCCATCGCTTCAAGATCTCCGGCCGCAACCGGCCGACCGACTGGCTCGTGCAGGTGGCCCGCGCGTACACCGAACGCCGCTATCACGGGAACCTCCTCGACATCCTGAGCTTCGTCCAGATCAAGGGCCCGTCCCGGGCCCTCTCGATCCTGTCCGAACGAGGCGTGTCTCCGGAGATCGTGGAGCCCCTGCGCGAAGCATTCGGCCGCCTTCGTGACGTCACGATCGACAACGATGCGTTCCCCTCCGGCTTCCTCAAACGGATCGCCATGACCGACTGCGAGCATCGCACGTGCTCGGAGTGCGGATACTGTGGGAGCGTCGCCGAGAAGGTCGTTCGCATTTCCGGCCAGCCCCCGTCGGAGTACCGGCCTCCCACCGAGCTACCGACGATCGTCCCTCTCCTGCCGGCGTTCGGTACGGGCGCGAAAAACGATCCCGTCCGTTCCGAAACGGCTGAGACCGTCCCGGGCGTGCAATCGTAACCCGGGACCGGAGCTTCGAAACCGGGTCGTTGCGTCGGGGGTCCGGCCCATCGATCCCGTGGGGATCGGTGGATAGGGCGGGGGTGAGACCTCAGCACCCTTTCCTGTCCCTACCTACGATCGCGCGGACTCATGCCTTCCGGGACCAACGGGCCGAAGCGACCGCGATGGGGTGCGCCGCGACCGTCGCGAACCATCAGGAGCCCGAGTTGGGCCCGGGGATCGGAGAGGGCACGTGGGGTGGCGTGACTCGGGTCACGAGAACGTCGGCGACCCCCATCGGGGCCCGTACCGTCTGGGGCTCCTCCCGCAAGGACGGGGCATCGCTGGCCAATTCACGGAGGAACCACTCCATCTTCTGGTGTTCCTGAACCATCCGGGCGAAGAGGTCCGCACTTCCCGGATCCGAGTCGGACTCGGCGCTCTGGAAGCCCTCGTGCATCCCTTCGATGACGATTCGGTGGGCGACCAGGAGCCGCTCCACCATCTCGCGAGGGCTACGGGGCAAGTCCTCTTCCTTCGGGAGGCTCGAGGCTGCGTGGAGATCCGCCCAGCGGTACGGGGCGGGGAATCCGAGCATCCGCTGTCGCTCGGCGAGAGGATCTATGGTGCTCAGTACTTTCTCCGCGTGCTCGTCGAACTGCAAGTGGAGCTCTCGGAACAGAGGCCCGGCCACGTTCCAATGGTAACCCTTGTACTGGAGGTAGAGCACCACCGCGTTGGCTTGTTCTCGCGCCAAGTGGGGAATCACTGATGAGGACCGGGTTCGCGGCATCGTACTTCGCTATTGGTAGAGCCCTTCCGTGGGTAAGAACCGCTCGTCCATCTCATTTGACGCCGCGGATACCATGGACCGCCCGGAACGAGAGGAGTGCTAAACCGGTAAGGCATCGGTTGCCCGGGAGGCGGCTACAGCCGGTTTCCCCCGCACGGTGGACATGTCGCGAAGAGTGACCCGACCGAAGAACGGTCGTAACGCTCCGCGAGCGTCCTGCTGGGGCTCCTCCCGAGCAAACAAGTAATTGCCTGCTGAGCATGTAGCTGTTCCGTCACGCGGAGCTGACTACGAGCCGGAGTTGCTCTGACCCCCTACTCACTCTCACAGACGCGGACCAGATCCCGGATGAAGGCGTAGGCGCTCCCCCGATTGCGAAGGACGTACCACAAGTCGTCCGCGTCCGAGATAGCCGGATCGACATCAACCGATTTTCACTGTTCGCATATACAGGTCGCTGACCACTGATCGCGACGGAAGAGGAGAACCAGATAAACGCAGGCTCTGCGCCGCAACCGACCTCGGGCGGATCGAGTTTACCTGTGGGTCGCCATCGCGGCACTAGCATCCCTCCCAGAGCCCGACGGAGCAATCCCGCCGATCGCCCTCCTGTCCGAACTGACCTTTCCTATCGACCGGACTCTCCTACGCCCAGGTGAGGATGGGTGCGTCCCCGGGAGGAAACTCTCGAACGCCCCAAGCTCGGCCACACCGAGCGGCGGAGGCGTTGGTACCGAAACTTGAGGCAGCGGCTCGGGCCGGGCACTTAGCGACCAATCCCGCTTGCGAGCCCGACGAGAAGGGTTGTCGCAGCTCCGACGCCTCCCGGCTCGGGAACCAACGGGCAGCTCTCGGGACCAGTTTGCTGGCCACAGGGCTCGAGTCAGTACGCTGCGGTCGACGTTCGGAAGGGAGTCGGAGCCGCGATCAGTGATTACCGGGCGAACTCGTTCACCGCATCGACCAGCGGGCCGAGGTACATCAGTGCCGGCCCCCCATGCATCACGACCGCGACAAACCCCGCTTCCATCAGCTCGCCCCGGGTCGCGCCGGCCGACACCGCTGCCGATACGTGGAACGCAATGCACCACTCGCACTGGGCCGCTACCGACAGGGCCACGCTGATGATCTCCTTCTCTTTCGCCGAAAGAGCAGGACCACCCTCTGCCTTCTTCATGAAGGAGAGGAACCCCTGGATCTCGTTGGGATACTCCTTCTCCAGCGAGCCGACCAACGTGTGGAACTCGTTCAATCTGTCCGCCATGTGCCCCATGATCGCACCCCGGGGAGTTACTTCCCCCACTCCCTCAGCCGCTCGTCGAGCGCCTTGAGCCGGTGTTCTAGAGCCGCCTTTTCCTCTTCCAAGTACTCCCGACGGCTCGTGAGGGCAGGCTCTTCGTACGCGGCCCAACGTACGGGGTAATCCGGCGGCGGGAAGCGGCGCCATCCCCGGTGGCCGTGACGGCAACAGCACTCTTGGTGGCAACACTCGCACATATGTCGACCTCGAGCATGGGAGGGGCCGCGCCCTTCCATGAAGGGGCTGTAAAGGCGTATTGACCGCGCATGACGAGGCGGGGGATCGACGAGCACCTTGGCCGCTCATGACGGTCGGTGACGTCCGACCTGGTCTTCGTCCGGGGTTTCAACCCGTGTGCGAGCTACCCGGTGGTTCAACCCCTTACACCCGAATCCCCGCGTTTGTCAGAAGGGGTTCCTGCGGGGAGAGGGATTTGAACCCACGAACTCCTACGAGACCAGACCCTGAATCTGGCGCCTTTGACCAGGCTTGGCAATCCCCGCGCGTCGGTCCCACCGGCGCCCGGTTTAAGAGCGCTGTGCCCGGAGCGGGCCAGCATCGCCGCTGAGCTACGATCGCCGAGAGGGAGCGATAGTCGGCACGGGCTCGGTCCGATGCTTGGCTCCGTCGTAGATCTCGAGGGCTTCCTTGACCGACGCCCGCTCGTGCACGATCGCGCGCAACGCAAGGAGCATCGCGACCGGGTGCTCGGACTGCCAGATGTTTCGCCCCATGTCGATACCACGCGCTCCCGCGGCGATGGCATCGTGGGCGAGCTCGAGCGCTGCCTTTTCGCTGTCCAGCTTCGGGCCACCCGCGACGACGATCGGCACGGGGCATCCTTCGACGACCTTGTCGAACCCCTCGCAGTAGTACGTCTTCACGAGGTGGGCACCGAGCTCGGCGGAGACGCGGCAGGCGAGCGCCAGGTAGCGGGCGTCGCGCTTCTCGAGCTCCTTGCCGACAGCGGTGATCGCGAGTACGGGCATTCCGTACTCTTCCCCGTCATCGATCAACTTCGAGAGATGGACGAGCGATTCGTGTTCGTGGGGGGACCCGACGAAGACGCTGAGGGCGACCGCGCTCACGTTGAGCCGCACCGCGTCCCGGATGCTGGTGGTGACATCTTCGTGGGAGAGGTCTTCCTTCAGGATCGTGGCGCCCCCCGACACGCGGAGCACGATCGGGGTGGTGGAAGTCGGGGGCACGCTCGAACGCAGGATCCCCCGGGTCAGCGCGAGCGCGTCGGCGTGCGGAAGTAGCGGAGCGATCGTGGCCTTGGCATTCTCCAATCGTCGTGTCGGCCCCATGAAGTAGCCGTGATCGACGGCCAGCATCACCGAGTTTCCACTCGCTGCGGGGAACATTCGACGGATTCGGTTCTCCAAGCCCCAGTCCATGGTACCTCTCTCCCGACGGATACGGAGGGAACCGGGCCTTATTAGGTGCTGATGGGGGTCGTCCCGGGGGCCCGGGTCGGAGGAAGGTCCCCTCGGGGGGAACTCCGGAGCGACACCGGGACCCGACGATCATCCTTGACCCGGTTCAGCACGACCTGGGTGTTCGTTCGCTCGACGTGCGGGTTCTGGAGGGCGTGTTTGACGAACCGGTCGAGGTCCCGACGGTCCCGGAATCGTCCGATCAAGAGGGCGTCGTACTCCCCCGTGAGGTCGTAGATGGCGTAGGCATGAGGGTCTCGAGCGAGGAGTTCCTCGACCTCCCGCAGCCGGCCCTTGGAGATCCGGATGCCGATCGTGGCCCAAAGATCCCATCCGAGCTGCTCGTCGTCGAGGATCGGAACGTACCCCCGGATCACTCCCTGGCGTTCGAGCCGATCGATCCGCGCGCTGATGGTCGTAGGGGAAACCTTCAGCCGGTGGGCGATCTCGCGGTGGCTACGTCGAGCATCGATGTTCAGCTCCTCGAGGATGGAGCGGTCGAGCTCGTCGAGCGTGGACGTTCGTCCCATGTTCTCTCCATGCAGGATTAGAAGATAATTCTACTCATCATCAAATTGGACATATATCCAGTTTGGAAGGGGACGAGTTGATGTACTCCATCCCGGTCCCTACCCTGGGGGCAGCATCATTGACACCGAGCAAGGGGCCCGCAGAGCGCGCAGATGCACAGAAGATCCTGGACGAGCTGCGGACCGAAGGGATCCGTTGGGTCGAGTTGTTCTACACGGACGTTTTGGGCGGTTTCAACCAAGTGGACGTCCCGCTCCATACCCTTGACGCCGAGTCGTTCGCGTCCGGCGTCCCCAAGCTCGACGGTTCTTCGGTCCGAGGCTTCCGCCAGATCTACGACTCGGACATGCTCCTGGTCCCGGACGCGCGCACCCTCGCGCGGATTCCGTGGACCCCGGAGGCGGGCGGTACGGTCCGGTTCATCTGCGACGTCCGCATCGGCGGGACCAAGGAGGGCTACGCCCACGATCCGCGGTTCGTGGCTCGCAAGACCGAGGAGGTCCTTGCGGGCGCCGGCTACGATAAGTCGTATTGGGGGCCCGAAGTCGAGTTCTTCGTCTTTGACTCGGTCGAGCTGGTCCCCTCGATGCAGGGGGTGCGTGATGCCTGGAGCGGATCCGGGTACCTGATCAACCACGGCGAGGCTCCGTGGCAGACCGGGGCCCTCCAGTCCCCGATACGGTTCAAGGAAGGGTACCACCGCTCCAGTCCTCACGACACCGACATTGCCCTGAGGGCGGAGATGGCGAACACCCTCGCCGACGATTTCCACATCGTGATGGACGCCCACCACCACGAGGTCTCCACCGCGGGCCAAGGGGAACTCAACGTCCGCTTCGACGAGCTCGTCCCAACGGCCGATCACATCCAGGACGTCCGGTACGTGATCAAGAACGTGGCCCGGCGCCACGGGAAGATCGCGGTCCTGATGCCCAAACCCGTTTACGGCGACAACGGCATCGGGATGCACACGAACCAATCGCTCTGGCAGAAGGACACGAACGCCTTCTACGATGCGAACGACGCCTACGCCGAGGTGAGCCAGACCTGCCGATACTACGTCGGGGGACTCCTCGAACACGCGCGTTCCCTCTGCGCGATTACGAACCCGATCACGAACTCCTACCGGCGATTGGTCCCCGGATACGAGGCACCCGTGTTCATCGCCTGGAGCCGCGGCAATCGCTCGGCGAACGTCCGGATCCCTGCCTATCAACGCGGACATCCGGAGGCGAAGCGCATCGAGTACCGCACGCCCGACTCCGCGGCCAACATCTACCTCACCGAGGCGGCTCTGGCGCTCGCGGGCCTGGACGGGATCAAGAAGAAGATGGAACCTCCCGCGCCGGTCGATCAGGACATCTACAAGCTCGCGCCGGCGAAGCGCCGGGAACTCGGGATTCGCGAGCTCCCCGGATCGCTCGGGGAAGCGCTCGATTGCTTCGAGTCCGATTGCGAGTTCCTGAAGCCGGCGTTCGCCTCCTCGCTCCTCGAAACGTACACCGAGATCAAGCGGAACGAGCAGCTCCAGCTGAACCTACGTCCGCACCCGTACGAGTTCTACGCGTACCTCGACGTCTAGACCGACTCGTTCGGGATGGGCGCGGGCTCAAGGGCCCCCCGGCCTACGGCCCTCCCGTCCGGCATGTCCGATGCCCATCTCTTCCGCGGAGGCCACATATTCACCGGCACCGGGTACGCCGAAGCGGTCCTCGTTGAGCGCGACGAGTTCGTCGCCGTAGGATCGAACGACGAGATCGAGCGGAACCGACCGAAAGGGGCGGAGATCCACGATCTACGGGGAGACCTGGTCGTCCCCGGCCTGATCGACGCCCATCTGCATCTCGCCGAGATGGCGGTGCAGGAGAGCGGGGTCGAGCTCACTGGGGCAGCGTCCCTCCCCGAGCTGATCGAACGGACGCGCCGGTGGTCCTCCGCCCATCCGAACGGCCCTATCGTGGGTCGGGGCTGGAACATCCCGAACGCGGGAGAGAACGACTGGCCGACACGGGATGACCTAGACGCGGTCGACGGGGGCCGTGCGGTGATCCTCTACCATGCGTCGGGTCATGCGGCGGTAGCGAACTCCGCGGCGATGCAACAACTAGGCATCGATCGGACCACTCCCGATCCGGTCGGGGGTCGTATCGGTCGTGACCGGGAGGGAGAGCCGAACGGCCGCCTTCTCGAGACCGCCCTCGGTCCGACGACGAAGCTGGCGCACGAGGTCGCGCTCGCCGACCCGGCGTCTCTTGATCGTCAGTTCCGCCGCCTCGCTTCGCTCGGGATCACCGCGGTCGGCACCATGAACTCCGACCCGGCCGAACTCTCGGCACTGACGGCAGCGTCGATCGGCTCCGGGCTGCCGGTGCGGGTCGCATGCTACCTGAACCTAGAGTGGTTCGATCACCTATCGGACTCCGCGGTCTTGGGCCTCGTGACTCCGACCGCGCGACTGCGCGTGGCCGGGGTGAAAGCCTTCATGGACGGTGCGTTCGGCACGCGAACGGCGTGGCTCACCGAGCCGTACTCGGATGATCCCTCCACGTCCGGCATGCCCGTTCATCCCCGTGATTTTCTTGTCCCCATCTTTGCCCGCTCGCATCGGATCGGGCTCACTCCGGCCGTGCACGCGCTCGGGGATCGAGCGGTCGCGGAGGCGTTCCGGACCCTGCAGCAGGCCCGTCCGGATCCGGATCGACCTATCGGCCGGATCGAGCACGCGGGACTGGTACCTCCCGATCTCGGCCGCGAGATCGCCCCATCGGGAGCCGCGCTCGTCGTTCAACCCATCTTTATCGCCAGTGACCACTGGCTCGCACAACGCCTGGGACCCGCTCGGGCCCGGTGGGCCTACCCCTTCGCGAGCCTGCTGGCGGCGGGATGCCGCCTCGCCGGATCGAGCGATGCTCCGTTCGATGCGCTCGACCCTTGGCAGGGAATGAGGGTCGCGGTGCGCCGTACCGACACCGGTGGTCGCTCGGCGAACCCCGCCCCGACCGAAGCCGTTGCCCCGGAAGTAGCCCTCAGGATGTACACTATCGAAGGAGCTCGGGCGATCGGATTTCGAGCACTGGGAACGATCGCCCCGGGTCGACCGGCCGATTTCGTCCGGTGCGCAGCCCCGTCCCTAGAAAGGGCAGCGGAGGTGGGAGGGTCGGGAGTCCGGGAGACCTGGGTGGGCGGGGTACGTGTTCACCCGAAGTAGGCCGCTCCACCCTGCGAGCCGCGCATCTTCCGAGCGCGCCATGCTCCGAAGCTCTCCGGGGCCGGCCGTACATTGATACAATCCCCGAGCGCCGGGAGTGAGACGGGTGTTCGAAGGAACTATCCCGGAGGGCGAACCCGATCGCGGTACGGGGGAGCCGGACCCACGAATTTGCCCGACAGGTGCCGTTCGCGAACGTGGCGACAACACTTCACGCCCCGCTGGAGGCGGCCTCAAGCGGCGTCTCGGCCTCTCACAAGGCTCCCGGGTCGAACGATCCTGAGGCGACTGAGGAGGGCTTCGGGAAGATATCGCGGGTCGTTCAAAGGCTCTCCATCGGCGCGGCGCAGGCTGCAGCCGAAACCCTCGATCCGCGTCGAAGTCATCGGTCGCCGAGCCGGGTCCTGCCGCTCGAGGCCCGTTCCTGACCCCCGGCCGCAAACGGTCTATCCTCCCAGAGCGAGGGCGGGTCGATGGCCGATCGCGACGTTCCGGAGTTCCGTACGATCTCTCCTACCCAGCGGGTGGATATCTACATCTCCGATTGGCGCGCGGAGCTCCTGCCCGAGTGGTCTCCGGAGGAGAAGGAGCGCCGCCTCTACGAGCGCGCCTGGGCCGCATATCAGGAAGGGGACTATGGCTTCGGTCTTTGGCTTTGGCACGAGTGCGATCGAATCACGCTCGCGCTCGGAGGCAACGTTCGCGAGGCGACCCGAATCCTCGGTCCGGGGAAGTACTTCGGCTTCTCGCATCGCAAGGCGGTCGCCGAGAAGGTCCCGATCGAGCGCGTCCACCGCCCTCGCAAGGGGGACATGAGCACTCCGCGGCCCGACGCTTTCGCCTTGCCGCACTACCAGGTCCTGTGTGTCTATGCGCTGCGCGCGGCCTCGGGCGACGCTCCCGCGAAGGCCCAGTACGAGATTGCGCTCGGGGAGCTTGAGCTGATGCGTCGCGCGGATCCGTACCTGCGCTACTTCGACACATTCCGGGACCTGCTGCAACGCACGGCGACGCTCGCGGCACCCACGCCGAAGGCGTCTCCAACGACCGAGGCGGACGCGGATCCTCCGGCCCCCCGTAAGCCGCGTCGGAGGCCCCCCGCTCCTCCGTCGAAGCCGACCTCCTAGTCGCCACGGAGCGAGTCCATCGGCTCCCTCGATACACCGCCCGTGGAATCGATCCCCTCGGCGAACGCAGACGCGAAGGGGGGCGGACTCGGGCGCGGCGGCCCGCGATAGGCGGTGCGGGAATGGACCGCCGCGAAGCTCGCATCGCGGGAACCCCGTCGAGCCCGATGCGTGCGCCCGACACGGCCGTTATCAGGTGCGGTTCCCTCGGGGGGGGCAATGGATCCGGAGGAACAGCGGCGTGTCGTTCGAGAGACGAACTACGTCACGTGGCGGCGACAAGGGGGTTGGAACCCGCTCCTCGTCACGCGGGCGGAAGGCTGCAAGTTCTGGGACGCCGACGGGCGCGAGTATCTCGACTTTTCCAGCCAGCTCGTCGCGACGAACCTGGGTCACGCGAACCCCCGGATCAGCGCCGCGATCGCGGAGCAAGCGCGCACGCTCGCCTACCTGGCGCCGGGCATGGCTTCCCCGGCGCGCGCGGAGCTGAGCCAGAAGCTTCGGGAGATCGTTCCCCCGGGCCTGGACCACTTCTTCTTCAGCACCTCCGGGACGGAAGCGAACGAGGCGGCCCTCAAGATCGCGCGAGCGGTCACCAATCGATCCAAGATCATCTCGCGGTTCCGTTCCTACCATGGCGCGACCGCTGCATCGATCAGTGTGACGGGAGAGTTCCGCCGCCGAGTGATCGAACGTCACCAGAAGGTCCCGGGAACGGTCTTCGCCCCGGACTGCTACTGCTACCGCTGTCCCTTCGGCCTCACCTACCCTTCGTGCCACGTCGCGTGCGCGGACGCGGTGGACGAACAGATCCGCAAGGAGGGCGACGTCGCCGCCATGATCGTGGAGCCGGTCGTCGGCACCAATGGCGTGCTGGTGCCGGTACCGGAGTATCTCCCGAGGATCCGGGAGATCACGAAGAGGAACGACGTGCTATTGATCGCGGACGAGGTGATGAGCGCCTGGGGGCGCGTCGGCGAGTGGTTCGCCGTCCAGCATTGGAACGTCGTCCCCGACCTCCTGACGACCGCGAAGGGGATTACCGGCGCCGCAATCCCGCTCGGCCTTACGGCCACGAGCGCCGCGATCCACGATGTCTTCCTCGATCGGTACTTCCCTCATGGCCATACCTACGAAGCCCACCCGGTGACGCTCGCTCCGGCCGTGGCGGCGATCGACGAATATCGCCGGCTCGACCTGATGACCAAGTCCCGGAAGGACGGGGAGTACCTCCTTTCCCGGCTCCGCGAGATCCAGGGGCGTCACCCAGCCGTAGGGGATGTTCGAGGCATGGGCCTCTTCGCGGCGGTCGAGCTCGTTCGCGATCGCGCGACGAAGGAGCCGTTCAACACCGAGGACGACAAAATCGCGGGGAAGCCGCTCGTCGCGGACATGGTCGCCCAGGCGATGATGAAGCAGGGCGTCTATTGCATCAGCTGGGTCTCCCACCTCGTGATCGCGCCACCCCTGATCGTCCGCCGGGACGAGCTCGACCGCGGCCTCGAAGCGCTCGACGCGGCCCTGAAGGTCGCGGACGAGCAGGTCTCCTCTGGGACCCGGAGCGCGCCGAGTTCGCCGGCCTAGGTCGGCGTCGGAGCCATGCGCTGGCTGGTCCGCTTCGGGTACGACGGAGAGGGGTTCGCCGGCTGGGCGCGGCAACCCGGGCGGCGCACCGTAGAAGGGGTCGTTCGGGACGGAGTCGCGCGTCGCCGGCTCGTTCGGGATCTGGACGAGGCCGGGATCGAGGTCGCGAGTCGAACCGACGCCGGCGTGAGCGCGCGCAGGAACGCGCTGGTCCTACGCTCGGATCTGCCCGCCCCCTCGCTGCTGCGCGCGCTCAACGGACTCGCCCCCGACATCTACTTCGACGCCGCTCGACCGGTCTCGGAAGGGTTTCGTGTGCGGCAGGCACTGTGGCGCGAGTATCGCTACCTCCTCCTCGGGTCGCCCTCGCGCCTTCGCCGGTTGGGAGCGATCGCGAACCGGCTCCCGCGCGCGATCGACACCCGTACGTTCGGACGCGGGGTCCGTGCGGAAGGGCCGGCGTTCCGCGAGATCGACCTCCTCCGCGTCCGCACGGGCGCGGACGGGGCTTGGCTCCAGGTGCGCGCCCGGTCCTTCGTATGGGGGATGATCCGCAAGCTCGTGGCCGGGATGACCGAGTGCGCGGAGGGGCGACTTTCGCTCGACCAACTCCAGGATGCCGCCTCGGGGCGCCGCCCGCTCACCCTCCCGCTCGCGCCGGCGGATTCCCTCGTTCTATGGGAGGTCCGCTATCCGGGTCGATGGCCCTATCGGACCTCTTGGCGGTCTCGCCATCAACGAACCCATCTAGCGGAAGCGAAGCGGCACGCGAGCGTTCGCCGGAGAATCCCCGTACTCCTCGTCGAGGACCGAACGTAGTGTCCCGCCCGCGGCCCGGGGGTTCCCCACGGACGGCCGCCGGTGGCGATTTCAACGATGGCGGCGAGATAGGAAATGAGAGAATTCATGCGGGCGAACGTTCTTCTCGAGCGCGGTTGAGGAGGATGCGCGCGCGCGCGAAGCGGTCACTTCGTATCGGCCGGTTCGCAGTGATGGCGATCCTCCAAGCGGCCCGCGCCAAGCGGTTGGGCCTTCCCGACGAGTCGGCGTTCTCGTGGGGATTGAACCGAGCGATATTCTACGCGGCGGCGAAGCGGGGATTTCGCTCGGGTCAAGGCGAACGAGGTCCTCACGAGGCTCTGCCCGAGGCGAAGCAGGAGGCCACGTACTATCTCGGCGACGAGATGGCGTACCGCGATCCGGCGAGCTCGGAACCCCGGTTCACGATCGGAGGGGAGACTCAGACGAAAGCGGATTTCGACCGCCAGGTCGCGGCGCGCTTCGGGACCGACCGCAACTTCCGCTCGGCGTGGCGCGAGGCGCAGGAGATCATCGCGGGGTTCGATGAGGAGACCTTGGGTTCGCGCAGCAGGTTCTTCTCTCAGGTCTACAAGCCGCGACGGGACGAGCTCGCGACCCAGTGGACCGAGAAGTACATCGTCGCCCCGGCTCCCGCAGGGCAGGACTAAGAGAGACGACCCCCCCGGGGTCGCGGGCGACGACCACGCATTGGCCGCCGCAGATTGGGCTGGTCCATAGACCGTTAAGTGACCGAAGGCCCTGCCGGTGAAGTGCCGAGACGACACACGGGCCCGCGTCTGCTCTACACCGGGATCCGGGTCCGAGACATCGCGCGGTCGCTGCGGTTCTATCGCTCCCTCGGCTTCCGCGAGCGCTTGCGGGGAACGATGGAGCACGGCGGCATCTTCGTCCAGCTCGCCTATCCCGGCCAGACGCACCGACTCGAACTGAACTACTACCCTCGATCCAACCCCTATTACGAACCGTTCCGCGCGGGTACGGAGCTCGACCACGTCGGGTTCTACGTGACCGAGCTGGAAGCCTGGCTCCGTTTCCTTCGCCGGCGTCGCATCCCGTTGGTCCTCGATTTCACCGAGGGCCCACAGCGCGTCGTCTACATTCGAGACCCGGACAACGTCTGGCTCGAGTTCTTCGGAACGGTACGCCGTCGCCCCGGGCGTCGGCGCCGAGCACCGACCCGCGTCGCCGCGCCTCCCCGAAGGCGACGGAGTCGGACCTGACCTTGCAATCCTCGCCTCCGAGACGGGCGGGAACGTCAAGACCCCCCTCGGGGTTGTCGTCGCCACGAACGATCCATCCCCTCTACTTCTCCTCGCGCTCCGCCCGAACCCGAAGGTCGACGAGGCCGTCCGCCGGCAGATGCCGCGCGTGCCGTGGGCGTATGCCGCGAACGGGGATCCCGCGACGTGGGGCTCGGTGGAGGCGGTCCTTCTCGGCCCTCAACGCGCCGAATCCGGTCGGCTCGACCCCCGGGCGCTTCCTCGCCTGAAGCTCGTCCAGACCTTATTCACCGGACTCGATGGAGTTCCGCTCGATTCCTTTCCGGATTCGGTCGCGGTGGCGGGGAACGTCGGCGCGTATGCACCGTTCGTGGCCGAGCACGCGATGGCCCTCGCTTTGGCGGCGGCCCGCAACATCGTCGTCGCGCAGGCTCAGGTGGCTGCAGGCCGATTGCGGCCCGCACCGGACCACAGGCTCCTGGTCGAGCGCACCGCCGTGATACTCGGCTACGGAGCCATCGGCCGGGCCATCTCGGAACGCCTGGCGGGATTCCGCACGCACGTGATCGGGGTGAACCGGACCGGTAGAGTGGCGCCCGGCGTCGAGCGAGTGCTCCCGGCCCGCGAGCTGAGAACGGCGATCGCGCTCGGGGACTTTGTCTTCGACGCGCGGCCGTTGACCCGGTCCACCCGGGCAACGATCGGCACGGCCGAGCTCGACGCCATGAAGCCGGGCGCGATCCTCATCCTCGTCGGACGCGCCGGGACCGTCGACGAGGAAGCGCTCTACCGGCACCTCGTCGCCCATCCGGAGTTCCGCGCGGGCATCGATGTCTGGTGGCACGAGGAGTTCGAGACGAGGGTGGTCACGAACCGGTTCCCGTTCGCCTCGCTCCCGAACGTCGTCGCAACGCCCCACGCCGCGGGATTCGGCCCGGGGGTACCGTCCTACGTGCTCGAGATCGCGCTGGAGAACTTGGCGCGGTACTTCCGAGGCGAGCGACCCTTGCACATCGCCGACCGGTCCGAGTACGGGCCCTGACCCGGCCCTGGGCTCGGGCCGAGATGGTATTCGGCCTCCGATCCTAGAGGATTCCGACCGCGGCCCGAGGGCCCCTCATGAACGCGCTTCCACCGGTAACCGGATCCCCCTGGCCGCCCGACGACCGGATCGAACTCTCGATCCTGCTGCGCAGGGGTTCGCCGCCGGGCTCACTCCTTTCCATGGACGAGCGAGGTCGGACACCCATCGGCCGACGAACGTTCCGAAGCCGAGAGGAGTTCGCCCTGGCCCACTCGGCCCGCGAGGAGGACATCGCGGCCGTTCGACGATTCGCGGACCGGACGAGGCTCTCCATCGAGCGGGTAGAGCCGGCCCGCCGAGTCGTGACCGTGTCGGGGACCGCGGCCCGGCTCTCCGTTGCCTTCGGGGTGCGGCTGCGACGCCGGGGACGGGGAAGGTTCGCGTATCGGGAGACGGACGCTCCTCCCGAGATTCCGCCCGAGCTGACGGGGATCGCTCGGGGGGTCTTCGGCCTCGACACGCGGCCGGTGCTGCGGCCGCACTTTCGCCGCAACGCGAAACCGAACGCGGTGACGGGCTACGCCATCCCCACGGTCGGTACCGCGTACGGCTTCCCTTCGAACATGAACGGGAGCGGTGTCACCATCGGCCTTCTCGAGTTCGGCGGGGGCTACTCGGACGCGGACCTGTCCCAGTATTTCTCCTCGATCGGCGTCCCGATCCCCTCGGTCACCGCCGTAGGAGTAGGGGGCGGGTCGAACGCACCTACCGGGAACCCCAACGGTCCCGACGCCGAGGTCGAGCTCGACATCGAAATGGCCGGCGCTCTCGCGCCCGGCGCGGAAATCGTCGTGTACTTCGCCCCGAACCATGCGCGGGGGTTCGTCGACGCCCTCACCACCGCGATCCACGACGCGATCCATCATCCCTCGATCGTCTCGATCAGTTGGGGCGGTGCGGAGCCGTCATGGACGCCCCCGGGACTCACCGCCCTCGAGGATGCCGCCGATGACGGGGCCGAGATGGGGGTGACCGTCCTCGCAGCCTCGGGCGATCAGGGGGCGTCCGACGGGGAGCCCGGCGGGGCGCGGGCCGTGGACTTTCCCGCGTCGAGTCCGTACGTCGTCGGCTGTGGTGGCACCCGTCTCACGCTCTCGGGATCGACGATCGTCTCGGAGGTGGTCTGGAACGATCTTGCCGAGGGGGTAGGAGCCACGGGAGGCGGCGTGAGCGAGGATTTCCCGCGCCCCAGCTACCAGGCCGACGCGAACGTTCCTCTCGCTCCGAGCGGGTTCGCCGGACGGGGCGTCCCGGATGTCGCCGCCGACGCCGATCCCGACACCGGGTACTCGATCGTGGTCGACGGCGCTTCTACGGTCATCGGCGGGACCAGCGCCGCCGCTCCGTTATGGGCGGCTCTCTTCGCGCGATGCATCCAGGCGCTCGGTAAGCCGATCGGCTACGTGAACCCCCTTCTGTACTCGCCGCCCTTTTCCTCGGGCTTCCGCGAGATCACTCGAGGGAACAACGACGGCTACTCGGCGGGGCCCGGCTGGAATCCGTGCACCGGTCTCGGCTCCCCCGAAGGATCGAAGCTCCTGGGCGACCTCCGTTCCTGAACCGCGTCGCGGTATACGGACCGGACGCATCGCCGAGGCCGTTGCTCTTGGGCGGACCCCATCCGCCCGGGACGTTCTTCGCGTTCCCCGACCCCTGCCACGGCGGATCCGTGGTGGGGTTCACTTCCCTCTCGGCGCACGGCGAAGGACGTAGACGGCCGCCACCACGACGGCCGCCGCCGCGATCACGGCGCTCGCGATGACCGCGTAGGCGGCGTTTAGTGGGAGTCCGAAGAGCGTGGGGGACCCCGGCCCTGGGCCGACCCGGATCGCGAGCGAGGCGGTGAGGTTCACCGGGCCGAGCACCGCCCGAACCGTGACGTTGGTCGTTCCGCTCCTCGCCCCGGCGTAGATCGTGACGGACGCGCCGTCCGTGCGGTTCAAGGAATCGTTCGTGTTGGAAAGGGACCAGCGGTAGAGCACGCTGCCGGGGCACGGGCCAGAGGCGCAGCTCGCCGTCGCCCGGATGACGGTGGAGGCTCCGGGGGCGATCCTCGACGATCCCGAGGTGAGACGGAGCGCGGTCAGCGAGTTGTTCCCGAGGATGGAGATCGAGCTCGCCCCGGCGTTGGTCACGTACGTCTCGCCGTTCGGGAGCAGGGCCGCCGCGATGGGCTCCGAGGCGACCGGTACCGAGCCGACGACCGTCCCCGTCGCGGGATCGATCGCGGTAAGGTTCGTCGAGCCATAGTTGACCACATAGACGAGGCCGCTCGGGCCGTTCACGAGCACTCCCATCGGCGAAGAGCCGACCCCGATGCTGCCGACCACCGCGTCGGTGGCCGCATCCAGCTCGAAGACGCGCCCCGTAGCGAACGAGGAGATGTAGACGATCCCGTTGCCCGCGTCGTACGCCATGAACGTCGGTTCCGCGGCGACCGTATAATTCCCGACGGCCGTCTTCGTCGCGGGGTCGATCACCGTGAGGTCTTTGGAACGTTGGTTCGTCACGAAGATCCGGCCCCCATCCACCGGGACGTAGATCATGCCGTACGGAGTCTTTCCCACCGGGATCGACGCGACTACCGTGTTCGTCGAAGTGTTGATCACCTCGACGAGGTCCGAGTGTCCGATGCCCACGAACAGCTGCTGGGAGACCGGGTCGACGACCATGCTGGTCGGACCGTTGCCCACCGAGAACGTCGCGACCACCGTGTCGGTCGTCCCGTTGATGACCGAGATCGTGTTCGCTTCGTGGTTGTCGACGTAGACGAGGCCGTTGTACGGGTCGTAGGTCGCCAGCGACGGTTCGAGTCCCGTCGCCAGGGTGGTAATCACCCGGTTCGTCACGGTGTCGATCACGGCGACGCTGCCGTTCCCGCCGAGGGGAACGAAGAGCCGTCCGTTCGAAGGGTCATACGCCATGCCCCGCGGGGAGGTCGCAACCCTCAGGCTCGCAACGACCGTGTGGGAGGCCGCAGCGATCGCGCTGACGTTGTAGGACCCCGAATTGACGCAGTACACCATGGTGGGGGCTGCCGCCATCCCAATCGGTCCAACGCCGACGGAGAGTGTCTGCGCAACGGAGTCCGTCCCGACGTCGATCACGGAGACCGAATTGCCCTTCGCGTTCGCCACGTAGACGGCCTGGTCGGACGCGGAGTAGGCGATGCCGAGGGGAGTCGGTCCGACCGGCACCGACGCGATCACGGATCCGTTCGTTGCGGAGAGGACCGAGACGGAGCTCGAGTTCGCGTTCGACACGTAGACGTTGCCGTTCGTTCCCGAGACGGCGACCCCGGTAGGATCCGCGCCGACCCCGACCGTCGCCACCACCGAGTTCGTGACCGGAGAGATCACGCTTACGTTGTCCGAGCCCGAGTTCGCGACGTAGATCCTGCCGTTGAACGGGTCGAAGGCGATCCCTCGAGGCGCGCTACCCACGGAGATCGATCCCGTAAGCGTCCGCGTGAGCGTGCTGAAGACGCTGACGGAACCGAGCCCCCGGTTGGTGATGTAAAGATGGGTCCCGTCTGGACCGAGCGCGAGGCCGGAAGGTAGGGATCCCGACGAGAGCGAGAGGTTTCCGACGGCGCGGTCGGTCGCGATGGAAACGATGCTCACGTTGTTCGAGCCCGAGTTCGCGACGTAGACGCGGTCCGAGCCCACGCCTTCCTGAGCGAGGAGGGCGATCGGCCGTGCTCCGACCACGACCCGGCCCAGGAGCGCTCCGGTGGTGTCGTTGATCACGAGAACGTTGCCCGTCGGGCAGGCCACGAGGAGTTCGTGCAGGTTCGGTAGGGCGAGAGCGCTCGTCGGCCCCTCGGGCACGTGGACTACGTACGGGGCCGGCGTGGGCAGCGCGCATCCGGGGGTGGGCACGTTCTGGTCGAGGAGGCTCCCGTTGAGAAGATTCAGCGTGTAGGCCACGTACGGAAGGGCGGTCGCAGAGACCGCGGTCCCCGGCGACGGGAGGGGCGTCACGTCGTGAGGGCCGGCCGTGGCCGAGGCGCCCCCGACAACGACGGTGCCGAAGATCAGGAATCCTACCACCATGAACGTGATGGATTCCAGCACGCGAGCCCGGCCCCTGCGCAGCTTCGGCATCCCCTTCGCGATGAAGTCCGGGCCCTAAGATGTTACGGCACCGCTTCCATGGGCAACGGAAGGAAGCCTCCCGTACCTGCACGACGGAAACGCCGGGGAAGGAGGGGTCCCCATCGAGGAGGAACTTTGGGAGGGATCTCGACCGAGATCGTTTCTGGGGTCTCACGCGACCTACCCG
>JAKAYT010000024.1 GCA_021826685.1 Thermoplasmata archaeon | reverse complement strand
CAATTTTTCTGCGAAGGTAGATAAGGGTCGATGGTGATGGCGCCTCGCCCGAGGCCCGGGTAGGCGCAGACGGTGCCACCTACAGACGACGGCGTTCCGACGGAGACGTCGGGGGCCGCCCACATGACCATAGCCGCCAACGGGGCGGTGCCCACGCTGGGCAGCCACCCTGCGACCGGAGGACCGTCCGGTGCACCCCCGATGGGTGCGTCGCCTTCGGCCGCCACCCCGCCGACCACAGGAGAGTTCCTCGACTCGGTGCTCCAGCAGCGGAGCGATCTCTTCCGAGGGCGCCGGGAAGTGCTGCGCGAGTCCTACGTTCCGAGCCATCTGCCGCACCGGGACCATCAGATCCGGCAGGTCGCCGAGATCCTGGCTCCGGCGCTGCGGGGCGATCAGCCGAGCAACCTGCTGATCTACGGGAAGATCGGCACGGGAAAGACCGCCGTCGTCGCCCAGGTCCGACAGGAGATCGAGCGGAGGGCCCGGCCGGACGACCACCTCAAGTTCGTTTCGATCAACTGCGGCAACATCGACACGGCCTACAGCCTCCTCCAGACGATCGGGAACGCGCTCGCCGAGGAGGAGATCGATCGGATCCCGACGGGCTGGGCGCTCGACCGAGTCCAGGGCGCGATGCGCCGCCTGCTCGACGCGAACGGCAGCATCGTGATCGTCATCCTCGACGAGATCGACCGCCTCGTGGCCCGCAGCGGGGACGCGGTGCTCTACACGCTGGGCCAGGTGAACACCGAGCTCGAGTCCGCGCGCATCGTGCTGATCGGCATCTCGAACGACCTCAAGTTCACCAACGGCCTGGACGCCCGGGTGAAGAGCCGGCTCAACGAGGAGAAGATCCTGTTCCCTCCCTACGACGCCCCCCAGCTGCAGGATATCCTGCGGGAGCGCGCGAAGGAGGCCTTCAAGGACGGGACCGTCGACCCGGGCGTCATCGAACGATGCGCCGCCTACGCCGCGCTGGAGAACGGGGACGCGCGACGGGCCTTGGCCCTCCTCCGCCTCGCGGCGGAGATGGCCGAGAGGGATCGCGCGAAGCGGATCACGCCCGACCACGTCGTGAAGGCGAAGAACCGACTCGAGCAGGACGTCATCGGCGAGTGCTGCCGGACTCTCCCTTCACACTGCAAGGTCCTCTTCTACACCATCCTGCAGGCCTACGAGCACCAACGGCGGGGCGTCCTCACCGGGGACGTCTACACGGGCTACGCGAAGCTGTGCCAGCGGCTGGGCCTACAGCCCTTGCACACGCGCAGCATCTCGAACCATCTCAGCGAGCTCGAGACCCTCGGACTGATCCGAGCGACGATCGTCTCGCGGGGGCGGGGGGGGAGGACCCGGGAGATCGTGGTCGACGTTCCCGTGCCGGAAACGATGCCCTTCCTCGAAGAGGATCCGCTGCTCGCCCCCGTCGCGCGCCCGCGGGGGCGGGGCCAGATGCTCCTCACCAACTTCGACAACCCGAACCGCCTTGGCCCTTCGTACTGAGCCGTAACCTACGGCGTCGGGCGACGCCGGAGGTACTTCAGTCTCCTTCGCCCGACGGTTCCGTGGACTCCTCGGGGATGTTCTCGGTCGACGGTATCGCGTTCTGAGCCCGCCGACGCGCGCGTTCCTTGCGCAGGTCCGACAGATCCCGATCCAGGTCCCGCAGGTCGTCGGTGTAGCGCTTCAGCCGGCGCTTGGCCATGCCCTCGAGGGTCGAGATCTCGCGCTCGAGGGTTTCGTCGTCCCCTCGGAACGGGCTCATGTGACCGATTCGGCGTCGATCTGGGCCTTCTGGAGCTTCGAGGAGAAGTCGACGAAGACGGTCTTGATCTCGGTGAACTCCTCGATTGCCGCTGTCCCCGCCTCGCGGCCGCCGTTGCCGGTGTTCTTCACGCCACCGAACGGAAGCTGGACTTCCGCCCCGATCGTCGGCGCGTTGATGTACGTGATCCCGGCCTCGAGGTCGTTCATCGCCCGGAAGGCGCGGTTGACGTCCTTCGTGTAGATCGAGCTCGAGAGGCCGTACTCGATGTCGTTCGCGACGCGAACCGCCTCGGCGTAGTCCTTCACCTTGATCACGGACAGGACCGGCCCGAAGATCTCTTCCCGGCTGATCCGGGTCCCGTGCGCCGTCTCGAAGATCGTCGGTTGGATGAAGAACCCCTTGTCGTAGACGCCGCCGTGCAGCTTCTGGCCACCGTAGCGCAACTTCGCCTCCTTTCTCCCGATCTCGATGTAGCGGAGGACCTTCTCTTCCTGGTCGCGAGAGGCCACCGGGCCCATGTCGGATGCAGGGTCGAGAGGGTCGCCCACGCGGAACGTATCGAGGCGGTCGGTGAGCATCTTCAGAAACGGCTCGTACACCTTCTCGTGAAGGATCAAGCGGCTCGTCGCGGTGCACCGTTGGCCCGAGGTTCCGAACGCGCCGAACAGCACGCCGTCCAGGGCGAGTGCGAGATCGGCGTCGTCCATCACGATCACCGGGTTCTTTCCCCCCAACTCGAGATGGACCATCTTCAGGTTCTGGGCTCCCTTCACGTAGACATCGCGGCCCGTCTCCACACCGCCCGTGAACGACACGGCCCGGATCCGCGGGTCGGTGACGAGGGTCGTTCCCACGACCCCTCCGGAACCGGTCACGAAATTGAGCACGCCCGGGGGCAGCCCCGCCTCCTCGTAGGCGCGGACGACCTCGACCGCAGCTCGGGCCGCGTTCGATGCCGGCTTGAAGACCACCGCGTTCCCACAGATCAACGCGGCCGCGATCTTCCAGTTCGGGATCGAGGTCGGGAAGTTCCAAGGCGTGATGCAGGCGACCACGCCCTTCGGTTGGCGGATCGTCATGCAGAACTTCGAGCGCAGCTCGCTCGGAACGGTCTCGCCGAGGAGACGGCGCCCCTCGCCGGCCATGTACTCGACGAAGTCGATCGCCTCTTGGACGTCCCCCTCCCCTTCGGCGATGACCTTGCCCATCTCGCGAGTGACGATGGTCCCGATCTCCTTCTTATGACGACGGAGGTAGCCGGCGGCCCGGAGGAGGACCTCCCCGCGCTGGGGCGCCGGGGTCTCTTTCCAGCCCGGGTAGGCCTTGTGCGCTACGTCGATCGCATGCGCGACGTCCTCGGGAGTCGCGGAGACGAACGATCCCATTCGCTCGCCGTTCGCGGGGTTGGTCGTTTCGAACCGTTTCGCATTCGCCGGGCTGGTCCACGTTCCGTGGATGAACAATCCGAACTCCTCTGTCATACGAGGAACCGCTCCGGGGTCGTCACCCGCCTCGGGCCTACATAGGCTGTGCGGCTGGGCCTCGGAGAGGCGGGAGTTTCTCTTCGGGGCTCTGCGCCCTTGAGCCGGGCGGCGCACGGGCGCCGGAAGACGAGGATCGTCGCCGCCATCGGCATCGCGATCGAGGGCCCACCCCGCGGGCCGGAGTAGCGGTAACTCTTTTCGACCGCGTTCCATCCCGGAACGACGTGATCGACCTCGAGCTCATCCGCACCGACCTCGCCGGCGTTCGGGCCAATCTAGAGCGCCGCCAGCGCCCGGAGTATCTCGAGCTGTTGGAGCTGGTGCATCAGAGCGACGCTACGTGGCGAGCGCTACGGCAGGACGCCGACGCGCTCCGGCGCACCCGCAACGAGCTGAGCCGCCGGATCGCGGAGCGCCGCAAGCAGGGCCAGCCTTCCCCCGAGCTCGACCGCGAGGCGAAAGAGCTCCCGGAGAAGATGCGCGCGATCGAGGAGAAGGAGGCGGCCCTCCTCGCGGAGCGGGACGTGGCGCTCAAGCGACTCCCCAACCTTCTGGATCCGTCGGTCCCGTTCGGCCAGGACGACCACGACAACGTGACCGTCGCGACGTGGGGCGATCCGGCGAAAGATCCGGGGCATCGAAAGTCGCACGTCGAGCTGCTCGAGGAGCTCGGGATGGCCGAGTTCGAGCGGGCGCACCGGGCCAGCGGAGCCGGGTTCTACTACCTGAAGGGTCCGGTCGTACTCCTCGATCTCGCCCTGCAGCGGTTCGCCCTCGACCTGCTGACCGAGCGGGGATTCACGCCGGTGGAGCCGCCGTTCATGCTCCGCCGGGCGCCGTACGAGGGAGTCACGGACCTCGCCGACTTCGAGAACGTGATGTACCATATCGACGGCGAGGACCTCTATCTCATCGCCACCAGCGAACATCCGCTGGCCGCCCTCTACCAGGGCGAGATCCTCGACGAGGAAGACCTTCCGATACGACTCGCGGGGATCAGCATGAACTTCCGCAAGGAGATCGGGGGCCACGGCGTCGATCAGAAGGGGATCTTCCGTACGCACCAGTTCGCCAAGGTCGAGCAGTTCGTCTTCTGCCGCCCCGAGGACTCTCCGCAGATCCACGAGGAGATTCGTACGAACGCGGAGGAGGTCTTCCGCCGGCTCGAGGTCCCCTACCGTGTCGTGAACGTGTGCACCGGTGATCTCGGGACCGTGGCGTCGAAGAAGTACGACATCGAGGCGTGGTTCCCGCGCCAGCAGGCCTTCCGGGAGGTCGTGAGCTGTTCCAACTGCACGGACTATCAGGCTCGCCGACTGGGTATCCGTCTCGGAAAGGCGGGCCGACCCGGAAAGATCGTTCCACACACCCTCAACTCGACCGCCATCGCCACCTCGCGAGGGCTCGCCGTGATCCTCGAGCAGTACCAGCGCCCCGACGGATCGATCGAGGTCCCCAAGGTCCTCAGGAGCTACCTGGGCGGCACGTCCTCGATCACCCGGGAGGGCTTGAACTGAGCCAGGAGGGGGGCACGGCACCGCACCCCGTTCGCCCGCCGCAGCACCGCCTGGAGGAGTTCGGCGACGGCGCCGAGCCCCTGGCCATCGAGGTCGCGCCGGGGCGGGCGCACCCCCCGGGATTTCCGGAAATCTGGCGCGTGGCCGACGGATACGTCCTACACCCCCTCCTCCGGCCCGGGGTCGTGCGGGCGTGGCCGTTCCAGCTCGACATGGCGAGGATCGGGATCTCCGAGGACCTCGTCGTGGTGCTCCCCACGGGTCTGGGCAAGACGGTCATCGCGGGCCTCATCGCCGCCGAAGTACTCCGTCGGGGGAACGGGAAGGTCCTCTTCCTGGCACCGACCCGACCGCTGGTCCAGCAGCATAGCGAGTCGTTCGCTCGGTGGATTGAAGGGTGCCGACGCGCGCGGTTCACCGGGACGGTGCGGCGGCCCGTGAGGGAAGGCTCGTGGGACGCGAGCGACGTGGTGTTCGCCACGCCCGAGATCGTTCGCAACGACGTGGAGGCGGGTCGCTACGACCTGCGGGACGTCGACCTGCTGATCATCGACGAGGCCCATCACGCGGTCGGGAAGTACGCCTACGTCCCGATCACGCGGCATTTCCGCGAAGTACGTTCTCGCGGTGCGCGGCTGCTGGGACTGACCGCCTCCCCCGGAGGAAAGGACGAGCGCATCGAGGAGGTCCTCGGTGTTTTCGGTGCCCCGCGGGTGGAAGCACGCTCGCGGGAAGACCCCGGCGTTCGGGAGTACGTCCAGCCCGTGGACGTTGAGCTTCGATGGGTCGACCTCCCGGCCGAGGTCGTGCCGATACGGGACCGTCTCGAGGACGCGGCGCGCGAGTTCGCCCGCCGACTCCAGCGCATCGGCTATCTAAGGAAGAAGCCGATCAAGTCCCTGACCGTCAAGGACCTCGTCGCGCTGCGCAGCGAGATCTTCGCACGCCCCGGTCCGATGACCCGGAAATTCACGCCGCTCTACTATCAGCTGATCCTCCTCCACCTTTTCCATTCCCTCGAACGGCTCGAGACCCAGGGGGTCGCGCCCTTCGTCCAGTATCTCGACCGGGTCGGAGCGAAGGAGAAGCTCGGACGCGGGGACAAGGCGTTCCTCGCGCTTCCCCAAGTGGCGAGCGCGCGGCGAGAGGCTCAGGTCTATCTCGATACCGCCCGCACCCTCTCGCACCCCAAGCTCGCGGAGCTGGCGGAGATCGTCGAAGAGACGATCGCGTCCGTTCGGGGGCGTCCTCCTCGGATCCTCGTGTTCGCGCAGTACCGCGACACGATCCAGGGAATCCAGACCCTCCTCGAATCCCACGGGCACGCCGTGGGCCGCTTCGTGGGTCAGGCGACCCGGGACCCGGAGGACCGTGGGATGAACCAGGCGGAGCAAGGGCGTATCCTCTCGGCGTTCCGCGACGGAGCGTTTCCGATCCTGGTGGCGAGCAGTGTCGCCGAGGAGGGCCTGGACGTTCCCGATGTCGATCTCGTGGTCTTCTTCGAGTCCGTGCCGAGCGAGATCCGGGCGATCCAGCGGCGGGGTAGGACCGGCCGGAGCTCCTTAGGCAAGGTCATCGTCCTCCTAACACGGGACACCCGGGAGGTCCAGTATCAGGCGGCCGAGGTCCGTCGAGAGCGGGCGATGAAGCGGATCGTGCGACGTATGTCCGCCGCCGCGCGCCGCCGCTCCGAGGACGGGGTGCGCGAGTCCGACGCGTCCGAGGACCCTTTGGACGCGGGTCCGAAGGACCGGGGGCCGGCGAACAAGGTCGGTTCATAAAGGCTGGGCGGGGGCCCGCGGGTGGAGCGTGGAGCGGGCCGCTTAAATCACCCCGTCCGAGTCGACCTGCCCAGCGGGGTCTATGGACCTGATTGGGACGATCATTTCGAACTTCGGGTTCATCGCGTTCACGGCGCTCTCGATCGCGCTTGCCGCCTATCTTGTCTACTACATGATCCGCCCCCAGCGGTTCTGAGGCAGCCCGGTGGCTTTCAACCTCAGCAGCATCGTGGACATCGCGATACTGTTCGCGCTGGTCTTGCTGTTCGCCCCGTCCTTGGGTTCCTACCTTGCCCGGGTCTACACCAACCGGCCGGTCTTCGGCGACCGACTGTGGAACCCCGTCGAAGGGTTCCTCTACCGGCTCTTCGGGATCGACCCACGCCACTCCATGCGGTTCACGGAGTACGCCCTCGCCCTGCTCCTCCTCGGCGCCGCGCTCGTCGTCTGGATCTATGCCATGATGACCCTGCAGTCCTACCTCCCCTGGAATCCGGGAGCGCTCTCGGGATTCTCCTGGGACCTCGCCTTCCACACCGCCGCGTCCTTCGCCACCAACACCGACTTCACGCACTTTACCAGCGAGAGCCAGCTCAGCGTCGGCGGAGCGATCCTCGGTCTGCAGATCGCGCTCTTCCTGTCGCCGGCGATGGGACTGGCCGTCATCGCGGCTTTCGTCCGCGGGTTCACCAGCCGGGACGGAACGCTGGGCAACTTCTACGTGGACATCACGCGGTCGGTGACGCGGGTGCTGCTCCCGATCGCGTTCGTTGGGGCGATCGTGCTGGTCCTCTTGGACCTGCCGCAGACGTTCGTTAGCTTCGTTACGGCGCACGGGATCGGCGGGGCCAGCCAGACGATCTACCTCGGGCCCGTCGCCTCGTGGACGTCGATCGAGCTCCTGGGGTCGAACGGCGGCGGATGGTACGCCGCGAACGCGGCCAACGCTCTCGCGAATCCCTCCGGCCTCTCCAGCCTCTTCGAGACGGCGCTGATGCTCCTGATCCCCGTCAGCGTTCCGTTCATGTTCGGACGCATGGTTCGCCGTCCGAGCGAGAGCTACCCCTACATCGCGACGATCCTGATCGTCCTGTTCGTCGCCCTCGGACTGTTCATCTACTTCCAGGACGCCGGCAGCACGCTCGTCAATTCCTTGCCGGGGATCTCTCCCGCCGTCAACGGCTATCCCGTGGGCCAGCAGGCCCAGTACACGCTCACCGAGTCGAGCGCGTTCAACATCGTGTCGATCTACGCCAACGTCGGCGCGCAGAGCGCCGCGCTCGGGTCGCTCACCTCGGGCGCCCAGATGGTGCTATTCTTCGGCATGTTCACCCAATCCACGCCCGGGGGCGTCGGAACGGGGTTCGGCGGTCTCCTGATCTTCGCGATGGTGGGCGTCTTCCTCGCCGGCCTCATGGTCGGGCGGACGCCGGAGTATCTCGGCAAGAAGGTCGGCACGGGCCAGATGAAATGGTCCGCGGCCGTCCTGATCAGCCACCCGGCGATCATCTTGGTCCCGACGCTCATCGCCGTGGTGTTGGGCTTCGCCTCGTCCGCGGTCGGGCCGTTATCGAGCAGCCTCGCGGCCAACGCTCACCAGTTCACGATCCTCCTCTACGAGTTCACGAGCGAGGCTGCGAACAACGGGAGCTCGATGGGCCCGATCAACGACGGCACTCTCTTCTTCAATCTGATCGGGGGGGCGATCATGCTGATCGGCCGATTCTTCCCGATGCTGGCGATGCTCGCGATCGGCTCGCTCTTCGCCCAGCAGGACTACATCCCCGAATCGACCGGGACGCTGAAGACTACCTCGCTGACGTTCACGCTCTACCTCGCCCTGCTGGTGGTCATCGTCTCGGGCCTGCTCTTCCTCCCGGTCCTCGCCCTCGGCCCGCTCGCTCAGGGAGGGTGGTAGGCCATGTCCGAGGCCGACATCACCGCGCTGACGGCCGCCCAGGTTCCCACCGGCCATGGGCGGGTGCAGCGGCGCACGGCGTGGAGCCGGATCTTCGCGGACTCGTTCCGCTACTTCGACCCCCGACGCGAGATCCGCCAGCCGGTCATGTTCGTGGTCTGGGTCTTCTTCGTCTTTCTGGCGGTCGTGACCGTCTATCCCCGGATCTTTCCGGATGTCGTGGCGACCTACGACCCGGTCTACTACTTCGCGCTCACCGTCATCCTGTTCCTCACCCTGTGGTTCGCCCATCTCTCCGAGGCGATCGCCGAGGCCCGCGGGCGGGCGCAGGCCGAGAGCCTTCGGGAGATTCGCAGCGGACTGACCGCGCGGAAGATCGGCGCGGACGGCGCATCGACGATGGTCCCGGCGGAGTCCTTGCGCATCGGAGACCAGGTCCTGGTCGAATCGAACGAGACCCTCCCCCTGGACGGGGATGTCGTCGAGGGAGCCGCGCTCATCGATGAGTCGATGATGACCGGCGAGTCGGCGGCTCAGGTCCGCGAGAGCGGAGGGGACCGGACGAGCGTCCTCGGCGGGACCAAGGTCGTCCAGGGCCGGATCCTCGTTCGGATCACGGCCAACCCGGGCCACTCGTTCCTCGACCGCCTGATCGGTCTGGTCGAAGGGGCGAGCCGGGAGCGTACCCCGAACGAGCTCGCGCTCGGCGTCCTCCTCGCGTCGCTCACGCTCGCGCTCCTGATCGTGATCATGACGTTCAGCGACTTCGCGGGGCTCACGGGGATCGTCACGATCAACATCGCGACGATGCTCGCCCTGTTCGTGGCGCTGATGCCGACGACGATCGGCGCCCTCCTGCCGGCGATCGGCATCTCGGGGATCAATCGCGTCGCGAAGGCGAACGTCATCGCAAAGTCCGGGGTGGCGGTCGAGGCGGCGGGGGACCTGGACGTCCTCATCCTCGACAAGACCGGGACGATCACGGTCGGCAGCCGGCTCGCGACGCAGTTCTACGCGTCGCCCGGGGTCTCCGAGCCGGAGCTCCTGACGGCCGCGCTGTTGTCGTCCAGCCTCGACACCACGCCCGAGGGACGGTCGATCGTCCGCCTCGCAGGCCGCCGAGGGGGGAACGCTCCCCGGCTCGAACCCGGGACCTACACCGTGATGCCGTTCACCGCCGAGCGCCGCATGAGCGGGATCTCGCTCAAGGACGGGACCGAGATCTACAAGGGATCGATCGATTCGATGGAGAAGTACGGGGCGGTGATGCCTCCGGAGCTCCGCGACAAAGCCCGGGAGGCCGCGCGCGAAGGGATGACCCCCCTCGTGATCGCCCAGAACCATCGCGTGCTCGGCCTCGTCGCCCTGAAGGACGTGATCAAGCCCGGCATCCGCGACCGGATCCACGAGCTCAAGACGATGGGGATCCGCACGATCATGTGCACCGGCGACAACCGGATCACCGCCGCGGCGATCGCACGGGAGAGCGGCGTCGACGAGTTCATCGCCGAGGCGAAACCCGAGATCAAGCTGACCATCATCGAGCGCGAGAAGGCGCTCGGCCATCTGGTCGCGATGAGCGGGGACGGTTCGAACGATGCCCCCGCGCTCGCGAAGGCGGACGTCGGTCTCGCCATGAACAGCGGGACGAGCGCGGCGAAGGAGGCCGGCAACATGGTGGACCTCGACAACGATCCGACCAAGCTCATCGAGGTCGTCTCCATCGGCAAGCAGCTCCTCATCACGCGGGGTGCCCTCACGACATTCACGATCACGAACGACGTCGCGAAGTACTTCGCGGTCCTCCCCGCCATCTTCCTGACGGCGAGCGGCGTCGCGATCGCGGGGATCGCCCCGCTCAACATCCTGGGGCTCGCGAACCCGGCGCTCGCCGTCCTCTCGACGCTCTTCTTCAACGCGATCGTGATCCCGATGCTGATCCCGCTCGCGCTGTTCGGGGTCCGGTTCCGGCCGATGTCCGCGATCGACCTCCTCCGCCGGAACCTGGTGATCTACGGCGGCGGCGGGCTCGTGAGTGCCTTCGTCGGTATCAAGCTCATCTACCTCCTCTTCGCGTGGGCGTCGGGCACCCCCTTCGTGATGCACCTCGCGGCGATCGTCGCCCACCTCCTCCCGCTCGGAGGGCTCTAGGGCGATGACCGCCGGCGAACCCTCGATCACGACTCCGACCCAGGGACCCGGCAGCCCGGGCCCCCGTCGCGAGCGGGCGGTCCTCGATACGCGCCCGCCGATGCGCCCGCGCACCCACCTGCGGGCCGCCGTGCTGATCGTGGTGATCGGCGTCCTCGTCCTCGGGGTCGTGTACCCGCTCGTCGTCACGGGGATCGCGCAGGCGATCAACCCCGCCGGCGCGAACGGCTCGCTCGTTGCCCAGAACGGAACGCTCGTGGGCTCGTCGCTCGTGGGCCAGAACCTGAGCCTCCCCTACCTGTTCTGGGACCGGGTCTCGCTGATCGACTACAACACGACCCAGGGAGCCAATTACCCGTACGGCCCGACGGAGCCGGCCCTGGCCGCCTGGCTCAACGAGACCGAGCGCTATCTGCGGACCGACTGGAACCTCTCGCTCAATCAGAGCCTCCCGCTCGACCTGCTCGCCCCCTCGTACTCGGGGTTCGATCCGTACCTCGTCCCCGCGGGGGTGCTCATCCAGGTCCCCCGGGTGGCGCATGCGATCGCGAACATCACGAACGTATCGTTCGAGCAGACGGTCGGCGTCCTCACGACCCTGATCAACCAGAACACCCAGATGCCCTTCCTCGGGACGATCGGAGAGCAGGTGGTCAACGTGGTCACGCTCGACCTCGCGCTCATCAACTACGCGCACATCCCGGTATGACCCATGTACCGCAATCTCCTCGTACCCGTCAAAGCCGCCGCCGAAGTCGAGCCGATGATCCGGTTCGCGGCCTCGCTGCTCGATTCCGACGGCGAGATCCGGATGCTCCACGTCATCCCCACCACGACGATGCCCGAGGTCACCCGCGAGTGGCGCGCGAGCGTCAACCTCGTCGTCCCGGCCCACGAGGTCGCGGCGGTCCTCGACGTCAGGGTCGAGCCCGAGGTTCGGGCGAGCGTCGACGTTCCGGGGGAGATCCTCGAGAGCGCGGAGTCCCACGGCTCCGATGGAATCGTGATGGGACTGGGAGGGGACCGACGCAGCCGTAACCCGTTCGTCGGCCACACCGCGAGCGGGATCCTCCACCACGCGCGCGCCGACGTGCTCATCCTCAATCGCCTGGCCCTCGCCCGACCCAAGATCCCGCGGATCCTCGTGCCGGCGCTGCACGGACCCGTGCCGCCGAAGGTGATGCAGCTCGCGGAGGAGCTCTCGCTGCACAACAGTGGCGTGCCCGTGGTCACGATCGACCTCGGCCCCGGATCCTCCCCGCGCGGCGAGACCGAGGATCGGACGGCGCGGGGCATCCCGACCGTGCACCGGCACTCGGTCGTCAGCGCGGCCCTCCTCTCGCGCCGCCGACACCACGCCCAGCTGATCCTGCAGAGCGCGGCCCGCGAACGCTACGGGTTCCTGGTCGTCGGCGAGGAGCACGCGCCCGCTGCGGGGCTGCCGCTGCTGACCCGCCCGTTCCTCGAGGAGCTCTTCCGCGACGCCCCGTGCCCGGTGATCGCGATCCGCAGCTAGGGAGCACGCGCGGAGCGATGGCCGAGCTCTGGTTCATCGGTCTCGGGCTCGGGGACGAAAAGGACCTCGGACGCCGCGCCGTCGATCTGCTGCGAGGATGCGATCGGATCTTCGCCGAGGAGTACACGGCGGTCTGGGGTCCCGGCGCGTTCGAACGGCTTTCGGAGGAGGTCGGGCATCCGATCGAGAGACTCAGCCGCACCGAGGTCGAGTCCGAGCACGTGGTCCTGGACGCTCTCGAGCACGGCCGCCGCGTCGCGTTCCTCGTGGTCGGAGACCCGTTCGGTGCCACCACCCACGTCGCGCTGCGCCTCGCCGCCCAGCGGGCGGGATACGACACGGGCTACCTTCCGAACGCGAGCATCCTCACCGCCGCGGCCGGGCTCCTCGGGCTGATGCCGTACCGCTTCGGGCGGACGGTCTCGATCCCGTTCCCCGCGCCGGGGTTCTCGCCGACGTCGTTCCTCGATGCAATCCGGGCGAACCGTTCCGGCGACCTCCACACGCTCGTCCTGCTCGATCTGCGCCCGGACGAGGGCCGGTACCTCACGGCCGGCGAGGCGCTCGCGATCCTTCGCGCGCGCGACCCCGAGGGGAACGTGATCCCCCCCGGCGCTCCGGTGGCCGTCGTGGCCCGGGTCGGGACCCCGGGGGCGCGCGCGTGGTATGGGCCCCTGGAAGCGCTGGCCCTCCTCGACTTTGGGCCCCCGATGCACGCCCTCGTCCTCCCCGCTCCCCATCTTCACTTCGAGGAAGAGGCGGCCCTCGAGCAGGTCGGGCCGGGGTAGGGGTCGGATCCCTCGGCCTACGGGGGCGTCGGGGCCGCGCGGTTGCCCCAGTCGGAGACTCCCGCCGCGTGGAACAACCGGTCGAGCGCGCTGTGGTAGTCGGCCGGCGGCGCGTGGAGAAGCTGGGTGGCCGCCGGCGCGAGCGACTGCCCGAACTCCTTCTCGGAGTCGGAGAACTGCCAGGCATGCGATCCCGCGCGGCCCAGCGCCAGGAGAAGCCCGTAGGCGAGCCCCCGCTCCTTTCCTTCGTGCGGGAGGCTCTGGATCGCGAGGCGCTCCGCGCCCACCGGCCCGTGCGTCCGGTACGCGCGCGCCACCTGGTCGACGTAGGCGGCCTCTCGGTTGAGCCGCGCGTAGCGCGGGAGGGAGTCGAGCAGCTCGCGCTCCTCGCTCCGCTTCTGCGCCCGCTTGAGGAGCTCGGCGACGCGCCCGGGCGCGTGGCGACCCTCGTCCAGATAGCGCTTCGCCTCGTTCGGGTCGGTCACGATCGACTGCACGATCGCTTGGGAGTGGTGGGTCCACAACCGCTCGAGCGCCTTGCTCGCGGTCGGTTCTTCGATCTCGAAGAGCCCTTCCTCGCCCTCGAGGGCCGCTTCGAGGGCGCGCCGCTCGACGAGCGTCGGGTGGAGGGCCGCGAGGAACTTCTCCTCGTCCGACCCGTAGCAGACCCCGCCGGCCACGTAGGTCGGCCGCCGCGTCGCTTCGAGCTTCGGGCGAATCTCGTCTAGATAGGTGGAGAGCAGCTTGGCGTCGGAGACCCGTCCGAGCGCGTAGGCGCGTCGCGCTCCCCTCGAGAGATCCGGCAGGTCGTGGTGAACGCACTCCTCGCCCCCGTAACAGGTCGTGTTGAGGCGTACGGCGACCGCGAACTCTTTCTCCGGGTCCGGGACCGCGAGGTCCTCGGTCAGCGAGCTCAGCAATTGGCGCTCTCCCTTCGCGCACTTCCGGCACACCCGGAAGGCCCGGCCGGCGCCGGTCCAGTTCACCTCGAGGTAGGCCCGCGGCTCGCCCGCGAGGAGATGGGAGCACTCGTAGACCGTGCGTTCGGGGTTCTCTTGGAGATGGTAGGGAAGCCCCGTCAGCTTCGCCGCGAGAAAGTCGGGGGGCGGGGTCGGGTCGCGGCCGGTGCACCAGAGCTGGGAAGGCGTCGCAAAGAAATGGAATCCCTTGCGCGCCCAGTCTAGGTAGCCGAGCAGCAGGCGGGTCGGGTCCACGAAATTTTGGACCGCGACCTCCGCCTCGGGAGTCGCCTTCCCTAGGGGGGCGAAGGTCACATCGCCCGTCGGAAGCGAGAGCGTCACCATCGGAGGTACCTCGGGCTCGAGGTAGAACTTGAGCAGCCCCGCGTAGGCGCGCACGAGCGGATCGCCCCAGCGGCTCATCCGGTTGAGGCGCCCCTCCTCGTCGCGTACCTCGCGGACGTCCTCGAGCTCCCGCTTGAGTCGATCGAAGCGTTCGGTCGGACACTCCGGGGTCAGCCGGGGGATCAGCGGATCGACGCTCTCTCGGAGCTTGCGGGCCCGCTCGGTCAGGTCGCGCTCGCGCACGCTCGAGGCGTGCCGGGTCCGCATCGGCACGAGTGGTTCCTACTCAGTGGGTGTACTTATCGCCGCTCGGTTCGATCGGCACAGGGTAACGAACCGTCGGAAGAACTCGACGCCGTGTTCCGTGTGCTCGACCTCCGGATGGAATTGCACGCCCCAGATCGGGCGCGAGGGGTGGGCCATCGCCTCGACCTTGCATCCCGGGGAGTGCGCGAGCGTCGCCCAGCCCTCCGGCACCTCCGTGACCTGGTCGTTGTGGCTCGCCCACGCATGGAACGGGGAGGGGATCTGGGCGAAGAGAGGATGGTCGGGTCGCTCCACGATCACGTCGATCCGCCCGAACTCGGGCGCTCCCCGGGCCACGCGGCCGCCGAAGTGGCGGGCGAGGAACTGGTGACCGACGCAGATCCCGAGTATCGGCACGTTCGCGCGGTCGATCCACTCCGCGACCCGGCCGAGCGGGGTGTCCGTCCCCTCGAGGCTGAGCGCGCCTCCCGACAGCACGACGCCGTCGGCGTGCATCTCCTCGAGACCGAGCGTGTTGGGAACGATCTCGCTCTCGATGCCGAGATCCCGGAGGACCCGCCACTCCCGATGGGTCCACTGCCCCCCGTTGTCCACGACGGGGATCCTCACGGTGGCCGACCCCCGGTCGGCGGATCGGCCTCGCCGGTCTTCGCGCCCGTCCCGCGCAGTTCGTCGACCGACGTCTTGAGTTCGGCGACGTCGCGACGCATCTTCAGCATCTCGACCTCGAACGGGGAGAAGTCCCGCGAGCTGAGCCAGCGCTGGGAGATGTAGAGACCGATGAAGATCGCCCCGACGAGCGCGAGCAGCGTGGTGAAGGTGAGCGCGAAGACGAACGCGATCGGATTGCCCACCACCGACCCGATGGGCAGTGTGAACAGGGAGGTGACCTCGGCGAGCTCGATCACGAACAGGACCGCGACGACGACGATCCAGAATACGAGGAAGGGCCGAGAGACCTTCATGGAGGAGGCACCCCCGAGACGCTTCCCAAGTATTCGAGCGAGATGCTCAACGGGAGGAGCGACGAGGTGACCGGGATCGGGCCCGAAGGGGTGCTGATCCCCGAGGAGATCGGGATCAGCCGCAGCGACGATCCCGAGAACTGCACCCCGACCACTCCGTAGTACAGTACCATCGGCCCGCTCCGGGGCTGGTAGTAGACGGTCACGTTCACCGCGACGCTGAAGCTCGTGGTGGAGAGGACGACCCCAGGAGAATCGCTCGAATTCGTCCACGCGTTCCAGACGATCGACGTCGGGGGGGCGGAGGGGTCGTAGGACGCGTTCAGACCGAAGTCGATCTCGGCGTAGCGAACGCTTCCCGCGCCGCGGACCATGAAGGTCGTATTCGCGGATCCGGGGGCGTGGTCCACGACCAGCTCGGCCTGGGTGAGCAGCGTGCCTCCGGCGCCCCCGCTCACGAAGAGGACCGGGGTCAGTACGATGAGCAGGGCCAGGAGGACCGCGGCTCCGACCAGCGGTATGGGGAACCGGGTGTAATGCTCGGGAGGCGGGCGGGGCGGGGACGTGCTCATGGAGCCTCGGACTTCCATCCCCGATACAGCCGATGCGGGACCCCGAACTGGTCGAGGATCTTGCCCGCCAGATAGTCCGTCGCCTGGGCCACCGTCTCGAAACCGAGGTAGTACGGCGGGGATGCGTCCAGAACCACCACCCCCTGTGCGCTCAGGCGCGCTAGGTGCTCCAGCTGGATCGTGGAGAGCGGCGTCTCGCGCGGCACGATCACGAGCGTGCGCCGTTCCTTGAGCTGAACGTGGGCCGCCCGCGCGACCAGTGTATCCCCGAGACCGAGGGCGATCTTGGCGATGGTGTTTGACGAGCACGGCACGACGACCATTCCGCGGGTCGGTCTCGAACCGCTCGCGATCGCCGCCCCGAAGTCGCCCTCGCGCTGGATTGCGGTCGCGTACGGGCGGAGGTCTTCGACCGATAGGTGAGCTTCTTCCTTCAGAACGGCTTCCCCTCCGTTCGACACCGCGAGAACCACCGGGACGGCGGCGGCCTTGAGCGCCCGGAGCGCGGCCACTGCGATCGGGGCTCCGCTCGCTCCCGTCAGCCCGACCACGAGGGGGGGGTCCTCCGGCATCACCGGCCGAAGCCGGCCCCGGCCTTATAGCACCTCGCGCTTCGGCTCCCCGCTCCTCGGAGGATGCGATGCGCGAGCCCGCCGCGATCATTGGCGCCGGCCACACCCGGTTCGGGGCCCGGACCGAGGGACCTCGGAGCCTCATCGCCGAAGCCGTCCGGGAGGCATTCGCCAGCGTCGACCGGGGGATCGAACGCTCCGTGATTGAGGAAGGATTCCTCGCGACCCTCGGGTTCGGAGGGTGGCAGATCGGGAACGCGTCGGCGGTCTTGGCCGAGGCGGCCGGTCTCGTGGGCGTACCCGTCACTCGGGTCGAGAACGCGTGCGCTTCGGGGGGATACGCGATCCGGTCCGCGGCCCGCGCGGTGGAGGACGGAAGGTCGGGGGTGGTCCTGGTGGTCGGTCTCGAGAAGATGACGGACTCGCCGAACCCCCGACGGCGCTATTGGCTGGGGGTCTCGGGCGATACCGAGTGGGAGCGCTCGGCCGGCCTCACGTTCGCCGGGGTCTACGGACTGATCGCCTCCCGTTACTGCGCGGACCATCCGAAGGGGCGCGACGCCCTGAGCGCGGTCGCGGTCAAGAACCACGCGAACGGCGCCCTCAATCCGAAGGCCCACTTCCAGAAGACCGTCCGACCCGCCGAGGTAGAGGGATCGCCGAAGATCGCGGACCCGCTCGGGCTCTACGACTGCTGCCCGGTATCGGACGGCGCCGCGGCGCTCCTGATCGCGCGCGGAGATCTCGCATCTCGCTTCACGGATACCCCCGTCCGCATCCGGGGCCTCGGCGCCGCGTCGGACACGCTCGCCGTCCAGGACCGGCCCGTCCTCACCGAGTTCGGGGCGACCCAGCGAGCCGCCCGCGCTGCCTTGGGGCACGCGGGATGGACCGCTTCGAGCGTTCAGATGCTCGAGGTCCACGACTGTTTCACCATCGCCGAGCTCCTCGCCCTCGAGGACCTCGGCTTCGCGGCTCCGGGAGAAGCGGTCGACCTCACGCTTTCGGGCGCGACCGCTCGGACGGCGCGCCTTCCCGTGAACCCCGACGGCGGGCTCAAGGCGAAGGGGCACCCCATCGGAGCGACGGGCGTGAGCCAGGCCTACGAGATCTTTCACCAGCTCCGCGCTTCGGCCGGACCCCGACAGGTCCCGGGCGTGGAGCGAGGTCTTTCCCACAACGTCGGGGGATCCGGGGCGAGCGCGACGGTCACGCTCTTCGAGCGAAGGTGAGATCACGCCGACGATCGTACGGTATCGACCTGCCGGCAACTCGGGCGGCGAGCGCGCCTTGGGGCCGGACGAGGACGCGTTCACCGCGGTCGCCACCGCGCTGGAACGTTCCTTCCCCGGAGGAAGTCGCGATCGGCCGGTCGGTGAACTCCGCGTGGCCGGCCCAGTCCCTGCGGCCGCGGACTGGGGGCTCCCGGCCCTGGTCGATGGCATCGACGGACCTCCGAAGATAGCTCGTTGCTCGTCGGTCCGCGAGGCGCTGCCGGATCCGGCCGAGCTCGATTCGAGAGCGGATCTGCTCGTCGTAGCCTTCGGTCCAGCCTCGGACCACGCGGGACCGCTCGCGCTGGCTGCCCGCGGGGGTGCGGCGGGTCCGCGAACGATCGCCGCCTCGGAGATCGAGGCCGAGTTCTCCACGAACGGCGTCGGAAGAGTCTCGTTCGAGATCGACCCTCGGCAGGGCGCGCGACGCCCGGAGCCGCGCCTGGACGCGGTCTCGGAGGGGGCTTACATCCCGCGTCCGCGATACGTGGAGAGCGTCCCCAGCCGATGGCGCTTCTGGGCCGAAGTATGCCCGACCTGCGCCGTCACGACGTTCCCGATGCGCGCGGTCTGCCGGGGGTGCGGCCGGTCGGCGGGACTGACGACCGTGGCGCTCCCGCTCGACGGGGGTGAAATCGTCGCGATCACCGAAATCGGGAAGGGAGGCCAGCCGACCGAGTTCGACGGTGTCGTGGAGACGATGGGCTCCTACCGGGTCGCCTTGGTCGAATTGGCGCCCGGAGTCCGGGCGACCTTGATGATTTCCGATGACCCGGAGGGGCGCCTTCGGATCGGTTCGCGCGTTCGTACCGTCCTCCGCCGCCTCTACCCGATGGAGGGCGAGTGGAGATACGGTCGCAAGGTCGTACCTCCCGATCCCTCGGGGGATTAACCGAATCCGGGGACGTCGCCGCGCGCCGTCTCCTCCGCCGGTTTCTTGCTATAGGGCTCCGTGACGAGCCCCATGTGGGTCGCCAGGGCCTGGAACGTCTGGACCAGCTGAGCCACCGCGCGGGCGAGCTCACGTTGTTCCGCTCGAAGTTCGTTCAGCTCTTGGTGCAACGCGCGCAGCTCCACTTCCCACCGAGCGCTCTCTGTAGGGCCTTCGGTCATCCAGTTCCCCCGGCCACAGGAGACGCCGGCTCCCTTTTAGCGTCGGTGCCGGGGGTTCAGGGCCCCGGCCGCGCGCGTCGGGGGGCTAGGAAGGTGTGGTGAGTCCCTGCTTCCCCAGCGACGGGGCCGTCGCCCGCGCGGCCCGGTCGACACCGATTCCGGGGCGGTAACGGAGCCGTTTCGGGAGCGGAGGAAGCCGAGCTACTTGGTGGAGCCCGGTCCGAACGGGCTCTCCGAGCGTCCCTTCTCCGTGAACTCGACCCATTCCCGGCTCTCGGGGGCGTAATCGACCCGCTGGAGCTGCACGACGAAGCGCTTCAGCTGGTCGGTGGGCTCCGGCCGGACGGAGAAGCGATAGACGTAGATGCCGAACCCCATGAAGTCACTGATCCGTCGGAGTACCTCGCCCAAATCCTCCCGCGGGACGAGGACTTCAATCGTGGTCTCCCCCAAGAGCTGGGAGAATTCGTCGATATCGAACGGGCGTTCGAGACTGATCAGCGGCACGGTGGTCCCGGGCGGCGTGGGGAGAGCGGGTGGGCTCGGGCGGGGTGCACGGGCCGGGACGGATCGGTCCGCGGTCGCGGAAGGGGCAGTGGGGGATGCATACGGACGGCCCAGCCCTGCGTCCTTGGGCGGATACTTGTCGAGCACGGGCGATGGGTCGCGCCCGACGAATTTGCGCGGGGCCGAAGGACTCCGACCGGTGGTCTTCGCAGCGGGACGGGCTCGGGAGCTCTCTCTCTTCTTCCGCGCCGGTGTCCGGTGCCGCTGGGCCGCCATAGTCGAACCCACCGGAAGCATCCCGCCAGATAGCGATACCGTTGGAGCGATCCTACCGATGGGTCAGGGCCTCCCCTCTGCGTTTGTAGCGAACCGGTCCATGTCATGCCCCGTCACGGAGGGTGAGGTTTGTAGCGCCCGCGACGACAGCGGGATTATGTAGGATACGGTTCGTGGCACAGTCAAAGCTGTTGGTTCGCCGACGGCCGAAAGGAGAAGACACAGAATATGCCGGCGCGAGTGATGAAGGAGTTCCAGGCGCCCCGCGGTCTACCGAGGAAGACGGCCTCCGTCTGCCCGGAGTGCATCAAGGTGATCCCCGCTGTCGTTCGCGAGAAGGACGGACGGGTCATCATGGAGAAGACCTGCCGAACGCATGGGTATTTCTGGGACATCATCTCCAATGATGTCGACTTCTACCTGCGGATGGAGGTCTACGCGCACGACGGGGTCGGCTACGAGAACCCGTACTACGACAAGTTCCGGGGCTGCCCGACGACCTGCGGGATGTGCTCTCACCACAAGTCCCACACCGGTCTCGCCCTGATGGACTTGACCAACCGCTGCAATCTGAAGTGCCCGGTCTGCTTCGCCAACGCGAACGCGGCAGGGTACGTCTACGAGCCGACCCGCGAGCAGATCTACTTCATGCTCAAGACCCTGCGCGAGCAGAAGCCGGTCGGCGCCGTCGCCGTCCAGTTCTCGGGAGGGGAACCGACGCTCAGCCCCCTCTTCCTCGACGCCGTCAGCATGGCCCGCGACCTCAACTTCAAGCAGATCCAGGTCGCGACCAACGGTATCCGCTTCGCGAACGAGGCCGGGTTTGCCCAGAAGGCGCGGGAGGCGGGGTTGCATACCCTCTACCTACAGTTCGACGGCCTGGACGACGAGATCTACCGCAAGGTGCGGGGGGTCCCGCTTCTCAAGGTCAAGCAGAAGGCCATCCAGGCGGCCCGGGAGACGCACACCAGCCCGGCGGAGCTCGCCGCCGGCAAGACCGACAAGCCGCTGTCCGTCGTGCTCGTCCCGACCTTGGTCGGGGGATTCAACGAGAAGGAGATCTGGCCCACGGTCAAGTTCGCCATCGACAACCTCGATGTCGTCCGGGGGGTCAACTTCCAGCCGGTCGCGTTGACCGCCCGTATCCCGGATAAGGACCGCTTCCAGATGCGGTTCACCCAGTCCGACCTCGTGCGCATCCTGTGCACGGACGGACCGTTCGAGAAGTCCGACTTCTTCCCCGTGCCGTCGGTCGCCCCCATCTCGGAGCTCGTATCGATCATCCACGGCGAGGAGAAGATGACCCTGACGACGCACCCCGGCTGCGGATGCGCGACGTTCGCCTTCATCTCCAAGGACGGGCAGAAGATCACGCCGCTGCCGCGGTTCATGGATGTCGACGGGTTCTTCGAGAGTGTCGAGGGCATGATCGACAAGTACCGGGACGCGCGGTTCGCCCGGGTGCGAACGGCGGTCGCGGGAGCTCGGCTGCTCCACGATGTCGCCAAGTTCTTCGACTTCTCCAAGTCGCCGGAAGGCCTGGACGAGAAGAACTGCGTCAAGGTCATCGCGTCGATCTTCACGGAAGGGAACAAGGAGGCCGTCGCGAAGTTCACGTGGCGCACGCTCTACATCGGGAACATGCACTTCCAGGACGCGTACGACTACGATATCCAGCGCCTGATGCGCTGCGACATCCACTACTCGGTACCGGACGGCCGGATCATCCCCTTCTGCTCGTACAACTCGGGCCCGATCTACCGGACGGAGGTCGAGCAGAAGTTCTCGATCCCGATCCCCGACTGGCAGAAGGCGAAGCAGCAGGCCGGCGTACCGCTGAAGACCATCGAGACGATGGGCGTCAACGGCGAGGTCATCGTCGACCCGGAGTACTACAAGATCAAGGCGCTCAAGGGCGCCCCCGGGATGTCGACCTAAGCCCGTCGGTGCCCGGGCCCCTAGGGCCGAGGTCCAACCCTTTCCTTCGTACCCACCTTCGGCTCCCGGCGGGTGAGCGTCTCCCCCGCGTACACCATCCTGCGGGCTGGGGATAGACCGGGTGGGACCGAGCGAGACCTTCGATCGATCTCCTCCCAGATCGGCGCGCCCATCCCTTCGGGGAGAGGGCTCGGGTCCGGAACCGCTTCGGGGTGGAGCTCCAGCCACCGAACCGAGGCCTCGACGTGCTTGCAGGTCCCGAGCCCGGCGCGAGCGAAGTCCGTGCACGTGCACAGCGCAACGCTCCGGTCCGGGTAGGTCGGCAGGAGGACCAGATAGTGCGTCCCGTGAACGGGGTTGCGCACCTCGAGACGGGGGTACGGGCCCGGTAGGCGACGGAAGTCGAGCGGTTCCTCCAGGGCCCGTGCCTTCCGCTCCTCGATGCCGCTGCGCGTGGAAGCCCGACGGGAGGACGATCGCGCCGGGCCGGATCTCGAGCGAGACGCCATCTCAGGACCCATGGCGCCCGCCCTACATGCGCTTTGAACCCCGCGGCCGGCTCGCGCGCGTTCGGCGGTCCCTGCCGCGGCGAAGAAGTCCCGACAACTGTTATCTCGACCCGCC
>JAKAYT010000023.1 GCA_021826685.1 Thermoplasmata archaeon | reverse complement strand
GCTGGGTCACCAGCGTCCCGATGAGCGAGAGGGCCCCCTCGCGATCCCCGGCGACCGCCAGCAGCATCGCAATGAAATCCTTCGATACGAAACTGCTCGTCGGTCCGCTCGCGAACTCCCCCGATAACGCGCGCGCCTCCTTGGGGTCGCCCATCAGCCCGAGGACAATGGCGCGTCCGATCCGGAAGAGCGGCTCGCGCGAGATCCCGGCCAGCTCGAGCTCTCGGCGGGCCGCGTCGGCCTCTCCGCGCTCGGCATAGTAGAGCGCGAACGAGAGATGGGTCAGCGAGGGCGATGGACCTAGAGAGGGTAGCTGTTGGAGCCGATTCCGGGCGAGATCGATCTCTCCGCCATCCAAGGCAAGGTCGACCAAGAGCCAACGAGGGAGCCAGGACTTCGGGTCGACCTCGACGGCCCATCGCAACTGTTGCTCGGATTCGGAAACGCGCCCTAGCACACGGAGTAGGGTCGAATAACTCACCCGGGCATCGAGGTTGCTCGGGTTTAGCTCGAGCGCTTGCACGAACTCGGCTTCCGCCCTTGTCCAGTCGTGGTCGTCCTGCATGGAGAGGTTCGCCAGTGCGGAGTGCGCCTCCGAGAGGTTCGGGTCGAGCTCCATCGCGCGGGCTACGCACGTTCGAGCCTTCGCGAACCCTTCCCGGTGCGGAAGATAGTCTCCGGCTCCTTGGACGTACCGGTGGCCGAGATGCGCGTAGGCGAGCGCAAAATCCGGATCGCGACGGACTGCCTCCTCGAGCAACCGGATCGAATCCTGGAATGCTTCGTTGCTGAGCTCGTACTCTTGGAGCACCGCCCGCAGGTAGAGCTCGTAAGCTCCCAGGTCCGCGGTGGGGGGGCGCTGAAGGCGCGCACGCGCGTGCTCCGAGAGCTCCACGCGGACCGCCTTGGCCGTGCTCTCCGCGACCTCGGTTTGAATAGCGAACACGTCGGCGAGCTCCCGATCATACCGCTCCGACCAGATGTGCTCCTGGCTCGCGACGTCGATCAACTGTAGGGTGATCCGCAGACGCTCGCCCGCCTTACGGACGCTTCCCTCCAGAATCGCGCTCACACTGAGGTCTTTCCCGATCTGCGCCACGGACTTCCCGCTCGCCTTGTACGGGTTCACCGAGGTGCGAGCGATCACTCGCACGCCCGGTACCTTGGAGAGCACCGCAATCAGCTCCTCGGTGAGTCCGTCGGCGAAATACTCGTCCTTCGGGTCGGGGCTGATGTTGGCGAGCGGCAGCACGGCCAGCCGTGGAGGCTGTACCCGTGCCGACGGACCCGGTTCTGCCGGGCCCGGAACCACCACGCGAAAAAGCTCAATGGGTTCCCGAAGCCCCTTCAGGGATTGAGCCCCGGCCGATTCGAGTCGGTACGACACCTTGTTGCGTACCTGCACGTAGACCGCCTCCGAGATGAAGATCCCACCCGGTTCCGCTGCGGACTCTACCCGGGCGGCGACGTTCACCGCGTCTCCGAAAATATCACCGTCCCGTCGTTGGACATCGCCGAGGTGGATCCCGATCCGGACCCGGAGCGGGACCGCGCCGGGTCGTGTATTGCGCTCGTCGGCGCGACGCTGGAAGGCTACCGCCGCCTCGACCGCGTCGAGGGCGCTCGGGAACTCCACAAGGAGGCCGTCTCCGGTCGACTTTACGAGGCGACCGTGATGCGCGTCCACGATCGGCCGGGCGAGCTGTGTCTGCTCTTCCAAGAGGACCAGCGCGGCCGGCTCATTCTCCTGCGCGAGCTGGGTAGAACCCACCATATCAGTGAACAGGATGGCGGCGAGCTGTCGTTCGGAGGCCATGAGCGCCCCACGCTAATCCCGCGTAAAAAGGTCGGTTCTCCCGATTTGGCGTGACGGTTCCGCCGCGAGCGGCCCGCGGTACGTTGGTGACCTTGCTCCGCCGTTCTCGGGCACTCCCGCCGATACGGTAGGGGCCAAGGGAAAACTCGCTGGCTGCGAGAAAACGAGTAACGCTACGGACTGCTTAGCCGTCCGCCACTGCGCATCGCGCTCTATGCGATGGCTGCCGCTCTGGTGGCCGCGGCCGCGTACGGCCCGGTCTCTCCGTAGGTAAGACGTAGCGCGAGGGCCGGCGGGCGAGCGGCACCGTCTGATCGGCAGCGACGCGCGTTACGACTCGTGCCGGTGATCTTCGGCCTCCTCGGAATGCTCTCCTTGTTCCAAGGGGTGATGGCCGACACGACGTACCTATCCATCCCGTACTACGCGGCGAGCGCCATCAGCATCGCCATGGGGTCGTACTGTGAGGGGGCCCTCATCGCTCTTCGGCATCGCGAGTCCACAGGGAGAGCCCGGCCCGCGTGACGACCACCGGCCAGGGCGCAACTCTCGGCTAAGGAAAGGCTGTAGTCGAGCCGCTGCGGCACCATCACGCGCCAACGCACTCCCAACATGTTCGGTCACGTGGCCATCCGGGCGCGGAGGGATTTGAACCCTCGACCGCCGGGTTAGGAACCCGGTGCCCTATCCAGACTAGGCTACGCGCCCTCCCCCCGAGGGATTCTACGACCGTATCACCGTTACCCTTAGACCGGTCCCTCGAGGAGCGGGGAGGGTTCGGCATCGATCCCTCTAGCTCACCTCGAGGACGAGGGACGGGAAGGGACGAGTTGATCGTAGCGATGGTCGATGGACATCGAAAGCGTGGATGCCGGTTCCTGGAAGATCTGGATCGCTTCGAGCGACTCGCGGATCGTTGGGAGGACCGGCGCGCGCTCGTGCCGATCGTCTCCTGCAGCACCGGGCGCCGGTTCGCCGCCCAGGCCCCCGATGAGCCATCGATCGGGGGACGCCACGTACAGGAACGGGAACACGCGGCACTCCCGTGTTAGTCGCGCGAACAGCACATCCGGCTTCGCCTCGGGCCGCGCGGTCCCGACGATCAGGAAGACGCGCCCCAACGATCGTCCGAGGTACGGCGGGATCCGGGAGGGGTTCAACAGGACCCGATGCGTAACCCAACCTCGAGCGAGGAGCCGACGCTCCGAGAACGGCAGGCCGAAGACGCCGAGCTGGTGCCCGTCCTCCCCGCGCTCGCGCTCGCGGAAGGGTCGGTTCAAGAGGTTGCCAAAGGCCCAGATAGAGTGGGGGGTGAGCGGAACGGGTCCCTCCTCCTCGGGGACCCCTCCAATGCCGTGCGGATAGGACAGGGTCCCCGGCGCTCCGGTGAGATGGTCCCACAGTCCTTCGAAGTCGAAGTAGACCGGCACGGTGGGGCCCCTCACGTCGACCGTCACCCCGACGTTCGAAGCCGTGATCCGACCCTCCTCCCAGCCTTTGATCACCGTCGAACCGTCCTCCGGTCGGGCGTGGAAGAATACGCCCAGTGCAAGCTGAGGGTTCGACCAGAGAACGGTCGGGGGTCCGCACTTCCTTACCGGGCGTCCGAGGTCGCTGACCCGGTCCGCGAAAGGTCGAGAAACAACGAACGTTGCGTAGGGCCGGCCCAACCGGCTCGGATCCGGGATGTACCGGTCCTGCAACCATCCCTCGACGTAGGCCCGGCGGCGGACCGCGTAATAGGTGGAGCGGGCTACGCCAATCTGGCGCAAGCGCTCCCGCTCTCGCTCCGGTCGCGCGGCGAGCAACGTCGCGATAACGTTGGCCTCGGTGTCAGTCAGCGACCGCAACTTCCTCCCTCCTCCTACCGGCGTGTGCTCCCGATGGGCCCCGGAGTACGCGGCCGATATAACCCGCGTGGATTTGGGTGCGTATGGTCGCTCGCTCACGGCCGGAGACGGCTTAGCACGGGGTCCATTCTCGCAGGAGCGCGAGAGCACGTTTCCTTATCCTGAGATTCTCCTCCTACATGGCGATGAGCGGTTTCGGTGCGAGTCCCCACCGTGTTCGCGCGATCGGCGTTGCCCTAGTCCTCGCCGTCGTCGTCTCGGCCGCTGCGGTTTCCACCGTCCCCGGTGTATCAGCAGCCGCGCCACGCGCGAACGCCCCTTCGCCTCTCGTCACCAGCCTCTACGGAGGCGTTCGGGACGTATCGGCCGCTTCCGCGTCCCACGACGCGCTGGTCGGCGAGGCCGACTTCGGCTTCGTCTCGAACATCACTCAGATCAATACGACCTCTTCGACCTTCGAACAGGTCCTGCGGGAGGTGTACGGAATCTCGCTCTCGATCGAATACTGTCGACCGAACTGCTTGCGTCCTCGTGAAACGACGATCATTGACTACAACGCCTCTCGGACCATCACGGGATGGACCAACCTCACGACCAATTCGAGCGTGGTCGCCGGGAACCTCGGGCCGTTCATCTCGAACTCCACGGCGGCGATCGGGGTCCTGAACAGCCACGTGGTTTTCTCCGAGTCCGTGCGTGAGTCGGTGGTCGACCGTAGTGCGAACCGAACCGTCGTGCGCGCACTGAACGCATCGGTGTCCTCCACGGCGGACTCCCAGGTCACGTTCACCACTCCCGGCGGTCTAGGACTCATCCCCCTGCAACCGTCGCCCGGAGAGACGTGGACCTCCGCGTCGCTCTACAACTCCAACGCGAGCTGGAGCGCGACCTGGAGCATCGCGCAGTCCGGCACCCGGGGCGGTAACATCAGCGAATCGAGGACCCTGGGATCGCCATTGTATGTCAACGTCACCAACCAGCCGGTCCTGTTCCGGGGATCGACGAGCGGCACGACGAGGTTCGACGCTCACGATGTCAATGTGATCTCCTACGGAGCCATTACCGGCCAGCTAGTGCTGGTCGACGGGTTCGCGGTCGCCGTTGAAGCTCCTCCGTCCTTCTACGGAGATCTCGGTGGAGGGATGTGGGAGACCGTCAACGCGGTCCTAGATCACGTCAGTCCGACCGAGGTTTACACGAGTACGACCGGGACGTCGCCGGTGCTCGTGCAATCGGCTACGATGTCCTTCGCGACGGGGGTCCGCGACCCTTACAATGACAATGCGAACGACTCGCTCTCCAACCAGACGGTCACGGGCCGCTCGATGTCCCCGCCGACCTACAACGAATACGCAAGCTGCCTAAGCTCCTCCGCGGCGACCTGCTCCGCGACCAGCCTCGTCGGCCCGGGCCCCCTGGGTCTCCCCGCGTCGGTGGGGACGTACCTCCCCGTCGGAGCGGGGCTCGTGGTCGCCGCGCTGATCGCGGCCGTCCTGGTCGCGCGCCGTCGACAACTCCCTCCTCCTCCGTATCCGAACGCGGCCCTGTATCCGCCCGGATCGACCACGGTTTCCAGTTCGAGGCGGGCTTCCGCTCCCGCCACTCCGAAGAACGGCGGTCCCCCGGAGCCGAGCGCGGAGGACGATCCCCTCAGTCAGCTTTGGTAGCCGCCGGGGTTCCGGCCGGGCTTCGGCGCGCGAGGAGGGGCTCGCTCGTGCGGCCGAGAGGGTAGCGTAACAGCGCGGCGATCCCGCCGAATGCCTTGCTCAGCATCTCCCCCTCCTCGCTCTCGGTCGAGATCAGACGCACGGACCCCCCGGCGGCGGCCACGCGCGAGAACAGCCCTTCCACGTAGTCCTCGCTCGCGGCTTCGTGGACCTGCCGTTGGCCGCAGCTCGGGCACGGGGCCTCGAGGACCGCTTCCACTTCGGAGTCGTTCAGCACGCGTTCGAACGACGCGGAACAGGCCGAGCAGGTGAACGTCACGCGTCGGCGACGAATTCCCTCGCTCACCAGGAGCAGGTCGATCGCGCGCGCCTCGAGCGCGCGCTCCACGTTGGCCGGACCGTAGGCGGCGAGGCCGGTATCGCCCTTGCGGATCTCGGAGAGCAGGCGCTGGATGATTCGCTTCTCTTCGGTGATTTCGAGGCCATGGAGGACGGAGGATGCCTTCTCGACGAGCTCGCGGAGGCCGTAATCGTCCGTGTAACCGGTGTCGAAGAGCGGCTGAACGACCTTCTGCTGGAGGCGAAAATCGAGGAACCCCTCCTTGTAGAAGTATTCCTTCGTGGCGCCCGGCCCGCCGAGCAGGATCCCCTTCAGGCTATCGACCTTGGGGAGGAACAGCTCGCCGGCCATCTCGCCGATCTTCACGAAGAACTCGTGGGCGGCGTGCTCGATCATGCGCTCGAAACGGTGCGCGGACTGACCGCCACGTCCGTGCTTGCTCGGAACAAGGGAGTTGCGGTTCCGCAGCGCCTCCACCCGTTTCCCGCGCAGGAAGCCGAGGGTCACCTCAGCGCGGTCCATCACGATCAAGCCCCAGAGCTCGGGCTCGTGAGCCATCGAGAGGAGCGGCTCCAGGAAGAACGTGGAATCGCATCGGTAGAGGTACGTGTTCAGCGGCTCCGGCGGCTCCACGATGAACGTCACCGGCTCCGAACGGTCCGCGCCGACGGCCTTCGAGCCCACGAAGAAGGCCACCCCGTTCGCCGGCGGCGCCTTGTAGGCCCGCACGCGGCCCATCAGCGATTCGATCGCCCACATCACGTTCTTGCGCGTCGTCCGGCTCTTGATGTTCGAGCTCTGGGCGTATTCGTTCCGCAGGTATCCGATGACGTCGGCGATCTGCTTACCCGGCGGGACGTAGAGCGAGATCAGCTCTGTCGCGCGGCCCTTGGCCGCGGAAATCTCATCCAGCTTGCGCTGAAACGAATAGCGCTGGAGTTGCGGGTCGGGGTCGGAAGTGCTCAATGTCCCTCCGGCGCACGAACCTGGCGAGCGATCTCGTTCGGGCCGGGGACGCCCCCGGGTCCGCGCCCTGCGCGGGGGAGTCAGAGCAAGCGGCGGATGTGCTCGTCGATGACCTCTTCGGGGTAGGCACCGACCATGCGGTCGACGAGCTTTCCTTGCTTGTAGAAGAGGAGCGTCGGGATGCTCATGATGCCGAGCGCGCCCGCCTTGTCTCCGTTGTCGTCGGAGTTCATCTTGCCGAACGAAACCTTGCCCTTGTACTTCTCGCTCAATCGGTCGACGACCGGGGAGACCATCCGGCAGGGCCCGCACCACGGGGCCCAAATGTCGATTACCGCCGCGCCGTTCCCTTGGGCGAACCCGTCAAAGTGTGCCCCATCGATCTCTTGGACCACCATCGTCGGACTCCGTGGGTAATCGAGAACAGGGGCTTATTAAACGATTGGCGGAACTCGGCACCACTTCGGAACATGCACCGCCGAGGGTTCGCCCGGGGCATGACAAGCCTTAGTACGGGCAGGCCGTATCCTGGGCATGGCCGATCCGGCGTCCGCCCGGGTAGACCCGGAGGCCTCGAACCCCCTGACCCGAGGCGCGAACGCGGTCGGACCTCGGAGCAATCGGCTTCCCCCTGTCCTACGTCCTGCCGCGCTGAAGGCCCTGCGCCAGCGCATGCTCCTCACCCGACAAGCGAGCCTCGATCGCCTGGCCCGTCTAACCGACTGCGACCGGGATCGGCTGCGGAGCTACCGACGCGAGCTCCAGGCGGACGGGATTGCGGATCAGTTGCTCGCGCGGGGAGCGGGTCTCGCGTTCGTTCGAGAGCTGCCGCAGGGCCCCCTGTTCTATCTTCTCGTCCGGGCGCTACGACCGGCCCGGGTCGTCGAGACCGGCGTCCGACCGGGGTACTCGACCACCTGGATCCTCGCGGGAATGGAAGCGAACCACTACGGGGAACTCACTTCCCTCGGCCCCGGCACCCCTGCGGGGAGGGCCGAAGGGGTGGACAACGTCGGGGTCGGCCAGTTCGTACCGCCGTCGCTCCGGGGCCGCTGGACCCTGGTGCTCGGGAACACCGAGCAACGCTTCCGGTCGATCCTCGGGAACGCTGCGGGGATCGACCTCTTCTTCTACGACAACGGGCCCGACACGACGCGCGCGCGCTTCGAAATCAAGGGCGCGTGGGAGGCGCTGAGCGAGCGGGGAGTGCTCCTCGCCCACCACGTCGATGCCAATCGCGCGTGGAACGACTTCTGCGCGTTGCAAGGGCTCCCGCCGCAGATTCTCGACCCCGGCCCGCCGGCGCTCGGGGCGCTGTCGATGCGCCGCGACTCGGCCTAGTGCCTGTCCTCAGCGCTCGAGCTCCTCGACGAGGTGTTGGGCCGCCGGAAGGATCAGCCGTTCGGTGGCCGTCCGGACCGCGCGCTCCGAGCCTGGCAGCGCGAAGACCGGCTTGCCGTGGATGACGTAGAGCGAAGCCCGGCTCATGAGCGCGAGCGCCCCCACCTCCTGGAAGCTCAGATTGCGGTAGAGCTCGCCGAAGCCTTCGAGCTTCTGGCCGCCCATCGCGTCCAGCGCCGCCACCGTTCGGTCGCGAGAGCTAACCCCGGTTCCACCGATGGTGATCGCCGCTTCGACCTGAGGGTCGGCGAGCCACGGATCGAGGGCGTCTCGGACATCGGCGACCGAGTTCGCCACGAGCTTGTAGTGGAGAACTTGGTGGCCTCCCCCGGTGAGGAGGTCGCGCGCGAGATGGCCCGACGGGTCGTCCTCCTCGGTGTGCATGTCGGACACCGACAGGACCCCGAAACGTAGCGATCGGTCTCCGCCAAGATGGTGCCGCGATCCACCGCTGGGTGCTTCCTGTGGGGTCATGATCCTTCGGACTCTCCTTTCTGCTTCACCGTGACGCGGACCGGCCCGAGAGCCGTCGCGGGGTAGAGCCCGCGCGCATCCTTCTCCAAGTACTTGACCATGTCCCAGACCGTAAGCAGCGCTACGGTCGCGCCGACGAGGGCCTCCATCTCGACACCGGTGGGCCCGACCGACTCTGCCCGAGAGGTCACCTCGACGCCGTCGCGCCGGATCGCGATCGCGATCTCGCTCCCCGTGAGAGGCACGATGTGGGTGTGAGGGAGGAGTTCGGAGGTGCGCTTCATCGCCAGCAGCCCCGCGACCTCCGCCGTCGGGAGGACCGGGCCCTTCTCGACCCGGCCCGCGCGCAACCTACGCACCGTCGAAGGGCGGAGACGGAGGCGGCCCCGCGCGACCGCGCGCCGCAGGACGTGCGGCTTGCCCGAGACTCGACGCTGGCGAGCGACCATGGTCAACGAATCGTCCGCGAGCCCCGGGAGAGATGGGCGAGCACGGCTTCGAGCTGGATCCGGTCGTTCGCGCCCTGCGCGATGCGGAACTCGGCCTCCGCGAGGTGCTCGACCAGGTCGATCTTTCCCGCGGGAGGGACGAGGGAATCCGGAATGTCCGCGATGTAGCTGTGGATCGCCCGAACGATATCCTCCCCGCTCACCCCCCGGTCGGCGAAGAGGCGGATGAGGAGCGTGCGGGCGCCGAAGAAGTCCCCTCGGGCGGCCGTCGCGACTAATGCTTGGACCTCGCTCTTCAACGGAACGGCGGCATGGGACTCGACCGCCGCCTCGGTGACGTGATCGGTGTCGGTGGCGGAAAGCTGGAGGAGGTTCACGGCGCGGCGCATGTCGCCGGCGGCGGCTGCGACGAGGGCGTCGCGCGCCGCCGGGTCGAGGGTCTTCTTCTCCAACTTCGCGATCCGATCGAGGAGCTCCGCGACCGCCTCGGGCGCGTAGGACCGGAAGCGGAACACCGCACATCGAGACTGGATCGGATCGATGATCCGGGAGGAGTAATTGCAGGACAGTATGAACCGACAGCTCGACGAATAGCGCTCCATGAGGCGCCGCAACGAAGCCTGGGCTTCGGCGGTCAGGTTATCGGCCTCGTCCAGAAAGAGGAGCTTGAACCCCACATCGCCGAGCGAGGCCGTGCGGGCGTACTCCTTGACCTTCGTGCGGACCGTATCGATCCCGCGCTCGTCGGACGCGTTGAGCTCAAGGAAGTTGTCGCGCCACCCTTCGTGATAGAGGTCCCTGGCCAGCGCGAGCGCGGCGGTTGTCTTGCCGGTCCCGGGGGGTCCGGCGAACAGGAGATGGGGCATGGACCGCACCGCGGCGTAGGCTCGCAGGAGGGGCACGATGCCCTCCTGCCCGACCATCTCCGCGAGACCGTGGGGCCGGTACTTCTCGACCCAGACAGCCCCGGCTTGACGCGCGTCCATCATCGTGGGCGAGGCGAGGGCGGGCGCCCATTAAGGATTCTCCGTCGGCGGGCGGACGTACTGTTGCTCGTCCGCGAGGTGCCGGCGAACCGACTCGGTCACGAGGCGACCGAACTGGCCCAGCGCCTGGCGGTTCCCCCCGTGGTCGTCCTGCTCGACCAGCCCAAGGAACCAGCGCAGCTGATCGAAGGATTGCGAGAACCAGCGGTGGTCGGCCCGGAGAACGATTCCGAGCCGGTCGGCCGGTCCGCGAACGGGAGGAAGGGTCGTGTGCTCCGTGTGGTGCCGGACCGCGGACTCGAACCGGTCCACGGCCGACCGGATCTGGTCGAGAGAGTATGTCTCGAGGATCACGAGCCCGTAGCTGATCCGCTCGAACCAGTCCACGAGATCGGAAAGCTCCGTCGGTGGGCGATCCCAATCGATGGTCGGTCGCTCCGGATAGGCCGGCACCGCGCCGTGCGACATCGTCCGGTCCGCGGTCATCTGCTATCCCCGTGGCCATCGCGTCATTATATCGGCTCTCGAGCTCACCGGTCCGCAGAGGACCATGTTCGAGCGACTGGGAGTCATCCAATTCCGCGGCACGATCCGGGAGCGCTCCGTAGAGCCGTACCTACGCATCCTGCGCACCCTACGGGACCGGCCCAGCGTGAAGGGACTCCTACTCGACATCGCAAGCGGAGGCGGAGAGTCGATCGCCTCGATGGACTTCTATCTCGCCGTCAAACGGCTCGACGCCGTCAAGCCGGTGATTGCGAGCATCGGCTCGATGGGCGCGTCCGGAGCCTACATGGCCGCGCTGGGAGCCCGGAAGATCTATGCGTACCCCGAGTCCGCTGTCGGATCGATCGGCGTGGTCATGCCGCACCTCGCGGTGCAGGACCTCCTGCGTCGGATCGGGATCTCCGTCGAGCTCCTGCACGAGGGCCGACACAAAGACGCCTTCCAAGGGCTGCGCCCGCTTCAGGACGAGGAGCGCGCCAAGCTCCAGGCCGTCCTGCATGAGGACTACGAGCTCTTCGTCAACTTGGTGGCCACCGCGCGAAAGAAGCCCGTGGACGAGATCCGTAACCTCGCGACCGGCGAGTTCTGGACGGGAAAACGCGCCCGCGATCTCGGGCTCGTCGACGAGCTCGGCGACCGAGAGCTCGCGCTCGAGGCGCTCGCCCAGGCGACCGGAGTCCCGGCGCATCGGGCGGTCCGGTTTTCCCCTCCGCAACGGTTCCTGCAGCGCGTGCTATCGGGCAGCATGGACTCGGTCGCTCCGAGCGTCCTCGGTCGGCTGCGGGAGTCGGTCGAGGACTCGGTGCTCGACCCCTTCGGCTGGTACCGATGAACGCTCGCCTCGGAGCGTTGGATATATACTCCCGTCCGGATAGGGCCGGTTGATGTCGAGCAGCAGCCAGCGCGGCTTCTCCAGCGCCGCGGGTCTCATCCAATACTACGACATGGAGGAGACCAAGGCGGTCAAAATCCACCCCTACATCATCATCGGGATAGGGTTCGCCGTCGCGGTCCTGGTCGAAGTTCTCAACTGGCGCCTTCCGTCCTAGACGCGCTTTTTTTCGATCGTCCCGAACGCCGGGCGGAGAGCTTGGCCGCACGCACGATGAATCTGCCACCCGTGGAGGACGTAACCCCCCCCTCGCTCGTCCTGTTCGATCTGGATGATACGCTCTTCGACGATCGCTACGCCCGCCTCGCGGCGCTCCGCGATCTCCGAGGCGCCGAACCGGTCCTCGCTCGTCGCCCTCTCTCCGCACTTAGCCGGGAGTACGGGCGGTTGCTCGATGCCGGCTACCCGGCGGTGATGTCGGGGGACGTCCCCCCCGAGGAGGCGCGAGCGCTGCGCTTCGAGAGGCTCGCGATGTACTGCGGCGAGCGGATCTCCGCCGCGAGAGCGGCCGAATGGGCCGCGCGCTACCGCATGTCCCACGAAGCGCACCGCCGGGCGGTTCCGGGATCCCGAAGGTTGATCGAACGTTTAGGCGCCTCCGCGCGCATCGGCGTGGTGACGAACTGGGTCCACGCGGAGCAGCGAGAGAAGCTCCGCGCGATCGGCCTCGAGGGCGTCGTCGACTTCCTGGTGGCCCCGGACACGGCCCACGCGACCAAACCGGATCCGCGGATCTTCCGGCACGCGCTCCGGGAGGGTCGAAGCCGCCCCGAGCGAGCGGTGATGGTCGGAGACTCGCTCGTCTACGACGTCCGCGGGGCGCGGGCGTGCGGCATCCGGCCGATTTGGCTCAACCGGTGGAAGGAACCGGCCCCGCCCGGGGAGAACGTCGACCAGCTCTCCTCGTTCGTCCCCACGTCCCGCGTGCTCGAGCGGATCGTCGGGCGGCGTTAGCTCACGACCGGTAGCGCTTCCGGCCGCGACGTCGGCGGAGCGAGTCCGTCCAGATAGCGCCCCTCGCGTCGGGCCCCGAGCAGATAGACTTTCGACTCGGGGGATTCGTCGAGCAGGTGGTAGCCTGTTCGACGCGCCAGCGCGCGCGCGAATCCGCCGATGTCGGCGTGAGAGGGGACGTGGTCCGTGCCGAGGCGTTGACGCGACTTGCCCATGTAGACGTACCCCTTCGGCTCGATGAAGTCCGGGCGCGCGAGCAGGTCCATCGCGGCGTACTCCTCCACCCATCCGAGGTTCCACCCCTTCACGAGCGTGTGGCGGACGACGCGTCGCGTGGGCAGGCCTCGGAGGATCTCGAGCGACTCCTGGAGGCGGTCCCAGGCCCCCGGCTGGGAGGGCAGCGTCAGGCGTCGGAAGATCTCGGCGTTGGGGGCGGTCACCGAAATGTAGAGCTGGGTCGGGAGCGGATCGAGATGGCGGAGCGCGTCCGGGTTCGTTCCGTTCGTCACGAGGAACGTCGTGATCCCTCGCTCGTGGCAGAGCTCGAGGAACCGGTTCATCTTGGGGTAGAGGGTCGGCTCCCCGGTCAGACTGATCGCGATATGGCGGGGACTCTGCGACTCCTGCCAGCGGTCGAGCTCGACGCCCGCGTCTCCTTTGAATCCCGAGAGAACCCGGCGTTGGGCCGCGATCGACCGATCGAGCAATCCCTCGGGGTCGTCGTACTCGGGCATGACCTCGTCGTTCTCCCAGCCTTGGTTGCGCCAGCAGAACCGACAGTGGAGATTGCACGAGTCGATCGCCGGGCTCATCTGAAGGCACCGGTGGCTCTGGATCCCGTAGAACCGCCCCTTGTAGCAGTCGCGTCCCTGCGTCAGCGACTGCCGCGTCCAGTAACACATCTTGACCGCGCTGTGCTTGCCGACCAGTTGGTAGCCCTGGCCCTCCAGCTCGGTGGACAAATCCTGGTCTCCCATCGCGCGGCGACCGCACGGGTCGCCCCTCCATAAGAGTACGCGGGAGCGGGCGGCGCCCGGCCCCGCCTTAGGACGGGGCGGAGCCCCCGGGCACGGGAAATCCCCGGGCGCGGCCGCGCGGTCGCAGGGCGCGGCGCAGCGAGAGGGAGTTCAGGAGCACGGTCGTCGACGAGATGGCCATCGCGATCGCACCGGCGATCGGCAAGACTGTGTAGACCCCGAATCCAAGGAACGGGACGAGCGCCCCCGCCGCGATCGGGAGCAGGACGGTGTTGTATCCGATCGCCCACGTGAGGTTGCCGCGGACCTTCCCGACCACGGCCCGAGAAAGACGGATCGCCCGAGGGACCCCTCGGAGGTCGGGTCGCACGAGCAGCACCTGGCCGGAATCTCGCGCAATCTCCGCCCCGGTCCCGATCGCGATACCGACGTCGGCGCCCGCGAGGGCCGCCGCATCGTTGATCCCGTCACCGACGAACGCGACGGACTTCCCGCTCGCGCGTTGCTCCCTCAGATAGGCCAGCTTCTCCTCGGGCGACGCGCGCGCGCGGGCGACCGAAACGCCGAGCGTGCGGGCCACCTGGGCGGCTGCCTCGGCTCGGTCGCCCGTGACGATCTGAAGCGGGATGCCCAGTTCGGCAAGATCGCGCACGGCATCGATGCTACCGGGCCGGAGGGGTGTGGCGAACGACAGCACCCCGACCAGCTGTCCGTCCTCCCAGAGCGCCGACCAGCTCTCCCCGCGGGCGACGGCCGCGTCGATCGAGTCCCGTGCGGCTTGGAGGGAGTCCGATCCCAATCCATTCGAACCCTCGCTCCTCAGCGAAAGGTGCCGCCCCGCGATCGTCCCCTCCACTCCGGAGCCGGGGATCGCCCGGACGTCCTCGACGCTCGCGGGTGCGATTGCCTCGGAGCGGGCCATCGCTAGGACCGCGCGAGCGTACACGTGCTCGGAGTGCGCCTCGAGTCCCGCGGACAGGGCAAGGAGCTCGGATCGCGTACGTCCCGGGGCGACCCACGTCGAGGCGACGGACGGGACGTCAGTCGTCAAGGTCCCGGTCTTGTCGCTGACGACGAGGTCCACCCGGGCCGTGCGCTCGATCGAGTCGCCCCCGCGGAACAGGATCCCTTCCTCCGCCGCTCGGCCGGTACCGACCAGAATTGCCGCGGGCGTGGCGATTCCAAACGCGCACGGGCAGGCGATGATCACGACGCTGACGAAGATCAGCACACCGGTCGCCAGCGAAGCCCCCGCGAGAAGCGTCCATCCAAGCGACGCGGCGATCGCGAGGGTGAGGACCACCGGCACGAAGATGGAGGCGATGCGATCGGCGAGCCGGCGCAAAGGGATCCGGGACGCCTCCGCATCGCTCAGGAGCTCGGCGATCTGGGCGACGAACGAGTCCGGCCCGACGGAGCGGGCCTCGATGTCGAGCGACCCGGTTCCGTTGCGCGCCCCCGCGATCACGGTCTCGCCCGGGCCTCTCGGCACCGGGAGAGATTCCCCCGTCCATAGCGCCTCGTCGAGCTCGGACCGTCCCTCGAGCACGACACCGTCCGCCGGAACGATCCCTCCGGGCAGGACTCGAAGCCGGTCCCCCACTCGAATGTCTTCCCGCGGGACGCTACGCGGGGAGCCCCCCTCCACCCGGAGGGCTTCCCGCGGTAGGAGTTGGTCGAGGTCCCTCAGCGAGGAGCCCGCGTGGCGACGGGTCCGCTGCTCGAGGAGATTCCCCGTGAGAATCAGCGTGATGATCAGGGTGGAGGCGTCGAAGAACACGCCTCCCTTCAGCGCGCCCGGAAGCGCGAGCGCTGCGAGACTGTAGCCGAACGCCGCCGATGTCCCGACCGCGATGAGCACATCCATGTTGGCTATGCGCGAGCGGATCGAGTCGACCGTCCCGACGTAAAAGTCCCAGCCGCTGTATAACTGGACGGCCGCCGCGAGCACCGCCGCGATGTACAGCACGACGGTCGGATGGGCGAGGTACGTCAGTACGGTCGCCCCCGCGGCGAGCGGAATGGCTACACCGAGACGGCGGACGGTCCGCAGCTCGGCGACCTCGGGAGCGGTGAACGACTCGCGGCAGGCCTGGCTGCAAAAGTAGTACGTTCGGTTGTCCCGAACGAGCGAGAGCGAGGACGTCCGCTCGTCGACGTGCATCCCGCAGACCGGATCGGTCGGCATGAAATGGTATCGCTCCGGTAAAAGCTCGCGACCGACGCCGGGCGCTCGCCCGCCTATGCCTGCGCGGTCGGGTGGGCGGCGAGGTACTTCTGTCGGCAGCCTTCCGAGCAGAAGTAGATCGTCGTGCCGTGATCGACCACCCGGGCCGGCGCGCGCGTCGACTCGACCGTCATCCCGCAGACTGGATCGACGACCTTCATCGCCGCGCTAGCGACTTGCCACCTTATATCGGCTCCTCCAAGACCGAACCGCTGCCGCGGCCAAAGGTGATATGTCGGGCAGCCCGCTCGTTCGCCCGATGGTGCTCGGCATCACGCCGCGTGAGGCCGCGTGGCGGCTTCGCGAGAACCCGGACGCGACGCTGCTTCTGGACGTGCGCGAGGTCGAAGAGCGCGAGGTGGCGGTGATCGAGCCCTCTCTCCATATCCCGATGGGCGAGATCCTCGAGCGGATCTCAGAGATCCCCCGGGACCGGGAGGTCGTGGTCTATTGCCACGTGGGCGGCCGCTCCGAGCTGATCGCATCCTACCTCGAAGCAGAAGGCTACGAGAGGGTCCGGAACTTGACCGGTGGGATCGATGCCTGGTCCGTCGAAGTCGATGGCGGCATTCCTCGCTACAGCTAGTCGTGGGGGGAGCCGGCCCGTGGTTTCCCGCCCGACCGGCGCGCCCCCGCGTGGGTCCCTCCGAGGACGTCGATGTAGGCCTTCATCTTCCAATACGTGTCGAGGAACTCCTGCCCCCGGGCCGTGACATCGAAGTAGACGTGGCCGTCATCTTCCTGGCTCGACAGTAGGCCGAGCTCCAGCAGCCGTTCCACCGCCACCCGCAGCCGGTCGACGGGCATTCCGGCGCCGTAGCTGACGCGGGTGATCCGGGCCCGACCGCGGTGACGCTTGACGACCTCGAGGATCGTCGCGAAAAGGTCCGTGGGCTCCCGCCGTCGGCTCGACGGTTCTCGGTTCCGCCCGTCCATCCTAGCTCCCCCTTGCTACAGCGGGTACGGGCCGAGGTCGGACACACGACGCGCCGGTCGAGCGAGCTGCGCGCTCGGATCGATGGTCGCTTCTCGGGAGTAGACCACTTCTCCGACGCGAGCTCCGGGGCCGATGTGCGTAGTCTCGGCGATAATCCGTTCCACCTCCGCACCGTCGCCGACCCGGACGTCCGTGCCGTAGACATCCTCGGCGCGGGCCCGGCTGCGGATCTCTACGAGGCCACCCACCAGCGGCCCGTGTGCGTGCGATTTTCGGCTCAGAACAATCTCGGCCGACTTGGCCCCCGATTGTGTGGAGAGCGAACCCCCGATCTCGATACGGCTGCGGGCGAGGATCTTGCGCGCCCTCAACTGCCCTCCAATCTCCACCCGGTCCGCGTCGATGTCCCCCGCGACGGCGACCCGGCCCCCGCCCTCGAGCCGGCCGGTGAGCTCGATAGATCCCCCGCAGCCGAGAAGGCCGCCAATCTCGATGCTCTCGCCCTTCGCGGATCCCTGGATGTCCCCGATCCCGCCGATCTCAAGAGAGGCGAACTCGAGATCTCCTTTCGCGCGGAGGGTGCCGCCGACCTCGATCCTCCCTCCCTTCGCGTCCCCCCCGAGTTCGATCTGTCCCCCCGCCTCCAGCTGGCCGAACGTGAGGGGACCTTCGGAAACGAACTGCCCCCCGACTTTGATCCGGTCTCTCACCACCCCCGACCGGAGCCGGATGCGGCCTCCCGCCTCGAGACGGTCGATCGCGACCTCGGACAGGTCCACGGAACCGCCCGCCTCCACCTGGGATGCGCTCACGGTCCCCCGGGCCCCCATCGTTCCCCCGACGGAGATCTCGCGCGAGGCCACGGTGGAATCCGCTTGGAAGGTCCCTCCTACCTCGATACGGGTCGCGGCAACCGGTCCCTGCACGTGTAGGCGGCGGTCCACGTCGATGTCCTGAGCTTCCAGCCGGCCCTCGACCTCCAGCGTCCCGTCCTCGACGCGGATCGGGCCGTGGATGAGGAGATCTCCGCGCACGGTCACTTGGCCGTTCTCGCTGTGGAACCCTCGGCACTCGAACGTCCCGGCGACTTCGGCGGGCCCCTCGAACCGGGCGATCCCGCTCACCCGGACCGCGCCGTCCGCCTCGATCCGGACGTGGGGACCCGCCCGCAAGTCCCCTTCGACGTTCCCGAGACGGATGCGCCCACCGCGCGGAATCGAGGTCTCTTCCATCGCCGTCCCTTACGGTAACGGGGGGGTATAGGGGTAGGTCACGGAATGTGAGCACCTTAGGTGAACGTCAATTGGGTCCGGGGTACCGCCGCCCTATGGCCGACTCGCTCGCCCGGGTGCGCGACGAAGTGGTTGCGTGTCGCATCTGCCCTCGGCTCGTCCGCTACCGCGAGCAGATCGCCCGCGAACGCAAGCGGGAGTTCCGTTCTGAGCCGTACTGGGGCCGCGGCGTTCCCGGCTTCGGAGACCCCGAGGCTCGGCTCGTCGCGGTCGGTCTCGCGCCCGCTGCACACGGCTCGAACCGAACCGGCCGGGTATTCACGGGGGACCGCTCCGCCGCTTTCCTCGTCCGGGCGTTCTATGCCGCGGGCTTTGCGAGCCAGCCAACCTCGTTGCGGCGGGGCGACGGGCTCCGCTACCGAGACCTCTACCTGACCGCCGCCGTTCGATGTGTCCCCCCGGACAACCGTCCAACGCCGGCCGAGCTTGCCCATTGCCGCCCCTACTTGGACCGGGAGTTGCGGTTGCTCTCGAACGTGCGGGCGATCCTCGCCCTCGGTGGGTTCGCGTGGGAGGCTCTTCGGAACGCGGTCGCCTCGGTCTACGGCGTTCCGAAGCCGACCGTGCCGTTCTCGCACGGCGCCGCAGCGGCCCTAGGACCGGGTCGACCGATGCTCTATGCGTCCTATCACCCCAGCCCGCAGAACACGAACACCCGCAAGCTCACCCACGCCATGCTGGTCGAACTGCTGGAACGGATCCGCTCCGGCTACACCCAGACCACGCCATCGTTAGCGACCCGGTGAACGAGGATGGGCAACTTCGAACTCCTGGAACGCGACGGCCTCGCCCGGATCGGCCGACTCGCCACCCCCCATGGCCCGCTGGAGACGCCCGCGCTCTTGCCGGTGGTCCATCCGGATCCCGATCGGCAACCGATTCGTCCTCGAGAGATCCGTCGACGCTTCGGCCTCGGAGCGTTCATCACCTCGTCCTACATCACCTACCGGAGCCCGGAGCTGCGAGAGCGAGCGCTCGCCTCGGGGATCCACGGCCTGATCGACTTCGACGGCCCCGTGATGACCGACTCGGGAGCGTTCCAGCAGCACGCGTACGGTCACGTGGAGGTAGGGCCGACCGAGATCCTCGAGTTCCAGAACCGGATCGGGACCGACATCGCGACCGTGCTCGACGTGTTCGTTGAGCCGTCCGCGGCCCACGGGGAAGCCGAGGCAGGCGTGCGGCTCACGGTGGATCGGGCCCGCGCGGCTCGGAAGGGACGAGAAGGGCTCCTAGCCGTACCGGTGCAGGGGGGATCGTTCGCGGACCTCCGCGCCGAGTCCGCCCTCGAAGCGAGCGCGGTCGGGGATATCCTTGCCGTCGGCGGAGTGGTGCCCCTCTTGGAGCAATATCGGTTCCCGGAGCTGGCGGGCGCCGTCGCGGCCGCGCGACCCTATCTCTCCCCCGCCGGTGTCGTCCACCTGTTCGGGACCGGACACCCGATGACGTTCGCGTTCGGGGCGCTGCTGGGGGTCGATCTCTACGATTCTTCGGCGTACCACAAGTTCGCTCGAAGGGACCGCCTGTTGCTACCGGAAGGAACCGTTCCCCTCGACCAAGTCCGAGAGAACTGGTGCCAGTGCACGCTCTGCGGCGAGACGCCCCTTGCCGAGGTCGCAAAGCTTCCGGACGCCGAGCGCGAGATCGCGCTCGCGCGCCACAACCTGCTCGTGAGCGCGGAGGAGATGGCCCGCGTTCGGCAATCGATCCGCGACGGAACGCTCTGGGAGCTCGCCGAGCGCCGCGCCACCGCCCATCCCGCGCTCTTGGCCGGGCTGCGGACGCTCAAGGACCACCCCGAGGTCTTCCGGTCGAGCGAACCCGAGAGCCGTCGAACCTACCGCGAGACGGGCATCGACAGCTTTCGCCGGCCGGCGGTCGATCGGTGGCGCGAGCGTCTCGAACGCTTCCTCACACCTACCGACGCTCGCGGTCCGATGGTCCGACGCGTTCCCCTCGAACCGAACTACCTCGCACGGATCCCTCCGAACGACGCGGCCGGTTCGCCGCTCGGCTGGCGCTGCCCGACCCCGTTCGGACCGGTGCCGATCGAGCTGATCGAGACATACCCGGTCGGGCCCGCTCTCGCGGAGGCCGAGTTCGTGGACCCGCCGGACGCGGGCTCCCTGAGCGCCCAGGTCTTCGAGGACGTATCGCGGGCGCTCGGCCGGGAGTATCCCTGGGACCGGGACTGGGTGGCGGAGTGGACCCGACGCCAGGTCGCGGCGCTCCTGCGGTTCCGCTACGGGGACGAGGTCGCCGGGCCCGCACACGCTCGGGCCTGGATCGGGGAGCGGTCCCGGCGCACCGGCCGCCTCCGCACGATCCGAGAAGAGGACCGCGTGCTCTTCCAGATCGGGAACGATGGGATCCCGCGCCCGACGTTCGCCGGGGCGCAGTGGCTGGTGGACGCAGTGCCCGAAGGGAGGGAGCGAGTGGTGGTCGACGCCGACGCGGCCCCGTTCGTACGCGAGGGGCGGAGCTTGTTCTCCCGCTTCGTTCGGGCAGCGGATCCGACGCTGGCACCGGGATCCTCGGCGCTGCTGGTCGATCCGGACGGAGGGTTGCTCGCCGTCGGGCGTCTCCTCCTAGCCCCTCACGAAATGGGCGTCCTGCGCCGAGGGATCGCCGTGCGCGTCACCGCCCACCGGCACGTTCCCTCCGACCCGACCGAGGAGCTGGGGCCCGACGAGCTTTAAGGGTCGGGCGAAGGTCCTACGCTACCGATGACCCGGACGTTTCTCCTCCTGCAGCTCGACAGCGAAGGCGCTCCGTACTCCGACATCGCCGAAGTGCTGCAGAACATGGGATTCCGACCCGAGATCCGCGGCTACGACTTCGTCTACGACTGGGGCCGGACCGTCACCGTCCCGGAGTCGCTCGATCTCGCCGACCGAATCCACGCGGCGCTCCATGGAAAGCGCGTGGCCTTCCGCCTCGAGACGGCCGATGATTGAGCGCGGTCTCCCGTCGGGGCGCGTCGGAGGGAGCGCGCCGTGACCGTACTGGGGATCGAATCGACCGCGCACACGTGCTCGATCGGGATCGTCGACGAGGGCGCGAAGGTCCTCGCGCTCGCCGGAGACATGTACAAGCCTCCGAAGGGGGGGATCCATCCGCGCGAGGCGGCGAACCACCACGTAGAGATGCTTCCCGTGCTCCTCGAGCGCGCGCTGGCCGAGGCCCACGTCTCTCCGAAGGAGATCGACGGGATCGCCTTTGCGCAGGGACCGGGCCTCGGTCCCTGCCTGCGCGCGGGAGCCACGGTGGCGCGCGCACTGTCCCTCGCGTGGGACCGGCCGCTCCTCCCCGTGAACCATTGCGTCTCGCACATCGAGATCGCGCGAGTGCTCAGCGGTCTGGACGATCCGATGCTGCTGTACGCAAGCGGCGGCAACACCCAGGTCATTGCCTACGGTCGCGGCCGCTACCGGGTCCTCGGTGAAACGATCGACGTGGGCATCGGGAATTTCCTGGACAAGCTCTGGATCGCCCTAGGAGGGACCTTCCCGGGGGGCCCCCAGCTCGAAGCCGAAGCGAGGAAGGGCTCGAGCCTGTACCCTCTCCCGTATTCCGTGCATGGCATGGACGTTGCCTTCTCGGGACTGTTGACCGCGAGCCTCGCGCTGGCGAATCAGGGAGTCGCACGGGCGGACCTCGCCTTCTCGGTCGAGACCACCGCCTACGCGATGCTCACGGAGATTACGGAGCGTGCGCTGGCCCATCGCCAGATGAAGCATGTCGTGCTGGGCGGCGGGGTCGCCTGCAACGAACGGCTACGGAGCATGGTCCGTGCGATGGTCGAGGAGCGCGGCGGGACGATGTTCGCTCCACCGCGGAACCTGTGCGTCGACAACGGCGCGATGATCGCCTGGACCGGCGAACTCGCGCGACGCAGCGGCCTTGCCGTGCCCATCTCGGCCTCCGCGGTCGATCCGCGTCAACGAACCGACAAGGTCCGGGCCCCGTGGCGGGACCAAGGCGCCGGAGCGCTCCCCGGGGTTAACTAGGCCTCTCGGCTCTTAGGCCCATGGACCGCGTCGATGTCCTGGTGGTAGGCGCGGGACCCGCCGGATCCACGGCGGCGTACCACCTCGCCCGCGCCGGGTACGATGTTCGAGTGCTCGAGGAGCACCCGCAGATCGGCCGGCCGGTTCAGTGTGCGGGCCTCGTGTCGCAACGCGTCCTAGATCTCGCGGGCTCGCGCAGCTCGGTCCGTCGGCCCGTCCACGGTGCGGCCGTGTTCGGACCGTCCGGGGGGTCGATCGAGTTCCGGGCCCCAGAGGCCCGGGCGTATGCGATCGATCGAGCGGCGCTCGACCTCGAGCTCGCGGACCGCGCGGTCCGCGCCGGAGCGCGGTTCGATGCCCGGGTCCGGTTCGACCGGCGCCAGGACGAGCGGGACGGGCGCGTCCTCATCGAGGCGACGCAGGATGGGTCGACCCGACGGGAGTACGCAGCACGCCTCGTGATCGGGGCGGACGGAGTGGCGAGCGCGGTCGCGCGTGCCTTCCGTCTGCGCCGGCCGGTCGAGATCCTTCCGGCGTTCGAAGCCGAATTCGGCCGGAGCCCGGGCGATCCCGATCGGGTCGAAGTATACCTTTCCCGTACCTTCGCGCCCGGGCTGTTCGGCTGGTGGATCCCCGACGGTGCCGGCGGGGCGCGGGTCGGCGTCGCCGTGAACGCGGACGGGACGAGCGCGCGACGCTACTACGAGCGCATGCTCGAGTTCCTTTCCCGGCGTTTCGGGGCGCCGCTCCTGAACCCCACCAGCTACCTCGCGTCGGGGATCCCGATCGGGAACGTGCCGCGGACCTACGGGGACCGCGTCCTCCTGGTCGGCGACGCCGCCGCCCAGGTGAAGCCGCTCAGTGGCGGCGGGATATTCACGGGCATGCGCTGCGCGGAGATTGCGGCCGGAGTGGGGATCGATGCGCTCGGGGCCGGCGACCTTTCCGCACTGCGGCTAGCCGAGTACGATCGCGCGTGGCGAAACGAGTTCGGCGAAGAGTTCGGACGGGCTCTCGCACTCCGTCGGATCTTCACGCGGATGTCCGATGCGGACTTCGACCGACTGGTCGAGACGCTGCGCTCCTC
>JAKAYT010000022.1 GCA_021826685.1 Thermoplasmata archaeon | reverse complement strand
CCGTCGGCTGAAGAGGGCCCTGCTGGCAGGCTGACTCGTTGGGCTGCGGCGAGTGGTATCGGATTTTGGCGTTGGCCCCCGTAGTATGGCGCTCCAATGGAATGGGCCCAGCCGGATTTGAACCGGCGACCTCCCGGTTATCAGCCGGGTGCTCCAGCCAAACTAAGCTATGGGCCCTCGTCCTACCTCGTGACGTCGGTTAGAGTCGGTGGCTCTCAATTTTGCTCGCAGGGAAAACCCGAAGTCCCACAAGCGAGAGAATGCCTCCTAATCGTTGCCCCTGTATCGGAGTGATATAAGAATCGATCGACCCATTCCACGAAGGACGGATACTCCCCCATTCGTGAAGTCAAAAGCATCGGCGTTCTGTGCGTTGTTCTTCCGCAACCGTAGGGACCGGACCAATGTCCCTACGGCAGACCCAGATCCGGCGGGGAGCCCGGAGGATCCGGTGCTCGTCCGGGCCGGGGGCGGCTGACTTCCTTGTACGCTCTCCAAAGGCTGGTCCCGCCGACCACTCCGACCACGAGAATGATGAGAACAGTGGCATAGCCGATCTGATTCAAGTTAGGTACCGGGTTCCCGGTGGAAAGATAGAGATGGTCGAGCGACGGAAGGGCTGCGACGATCGCGCCCACGACCATGAACGCGACGCCTCCGACGTAGAGCGTTCGCGCCGCCGTCCGACGGCCAATCTGCTCGATCTGTCGTCGAGTGAGCTTCTTGATCCGCGCAAGTTGAGCGAACAGGGCCCCCGTGACGATCTGCATCACCATGGTCCCCAATCCAAACATCACGCCGACCAGGGCCGCCCACCAAACGTTCGGCATCTGAGGGGCGAGCACGAAGATGAGAATCACCGCGAAGCCGCCGACTCCCCAGCCCGCGACAAACCCATGAACCAGAGCCATCCGAAGCGGCACCGGCTTCACGTCGCCCTCGTCGGCGGACTCGCTGGGCGCGGGCGGTGGAACGCTGAAAGTGTGGTGGGAGTGCTCGCGGAAGAGTGGACCGAAGACGCGCTCCATGGCCCGATCCAAGGGGAAATGCAAATCGGAGCCTCGGAGCAGGTACCATCCCGCCACGAGCATCACGAAACCCACCGCGAGGTAGACGTACCCATCGAGGTTATACGCGGCGTAGATGGCCGCGAGTCCGAGGAATCCGAGAGCAGTGAGTATCGAGCGTTGAATGGTAAACCCGGTGGAAAAGGTAAGTCCCGCCTTCGCGCCTCCTCGGCTGCTGTAGCTCCCCACGGAATAGCTGAAGGTGATCGGCCACGTGTGCTCGTCGGGAGTCGCCCCGTGGAAGATGCCGAGGATGAACCCGATGACCAGGATCACGGGAACGGTGAGTCCCACGGGAGAGGAGCCATTGAACAAGGCGAAGATGGTGTCCAAGATTGACATCGCGGTGCTCGCTAACGCGTATGGGGTATCAACGGCCCTTATTTGACAGGCATCCTATTAATTAGGTAGAACCACACACGCATCCGCGCCCCTAGAGGTTCTCCCTCCCGCGCGCCTATCGTCGGCTTCCCACGCTCCGGCGACTCGAAGGGGCCGGAATCGCTCCGCCATGGGGGCACTCGGCAGGGCTACCCTGTGCCTCGTAGATACGCTCGACGACCTTGTGCGAAAGGGCCAGGTCGATTTCTCGGGCCGCGCGGCACGTCTCCTGGGGGTCGAGTCCGGCCCTTTGGAATAGGCTCTCGGCCACCCTGTGATGGCGAAGGTAGTCTATGAGGCACTCCCTCCCTCGGGGTGTGAGCCGGCTCTTGCCTCGGTATCGTTCGATGAGTCCGAGGTGCTCGAGGACGGTCAGGTGGTCGAGGGCGGTCGGCGGCTGGACCCGTAGGTACGTTGCGATCGACTTCAGCGGCGCTCCGCGCTCTGTCGTCTCGTTTCGCTGAACGCCGCGGAGCGCATCAACCTGTCGTCGGCTGAGTTCCATCAATGGCTCCATCGATGGGACCAGGGGTCGGCGATATATTAGATGGCCCCTATTTATTGTGAAATGGGTAAAGAAGAGGGTGCGTAGGGGGTTCATCCGCCTTCGGTGATTTCGACCGGCACTTCTTTGGCCGAGCTGCGGCTGTGGTGGCGAGCTCGGAAGACCAGCAACCCTAACGCTATGAGCACCAGGATCGCGGAGATGAGGAACGTCGCGTGGACCCCCTCGAGGTACTGCGCGGCGGCGTTCGGACCCACCGCTGCCCGATTTCCAAGAAGGATCGCTTCGAGCGAGGGGAGGGGTAAGATGCGGGACATGATCGCGAGCGTGATCCCGAGGCTGATCGTGGACCCCGTATTCAATAGAGTCGTTCCCATGCCCGAAGCGACTCCCCGCCGTTCCGCCCGCACGGCGCTCATCATGGCGGCTCGGTTCGGCGATGCGAAGAGTCCCATGCCGGCTCCGAGGAAAATGAAGGGTGGCAGCAGCAATGCGAGCGGTGCCGCGGACGGGATCGTGGTCAACCAGAGAAAGCCCCCGGCGGTAATGATGAGCCCTCCAATCGTGAACCAACGCCGACCGTACTGGTCGGAGAAGATCCCGCTCAGCGGTCCCGCGACGGCCAGCGATGCCGAAACCGGGATAAGGAGCAGACCGGCGGTGAGGGGGCTTAGATAGACCGGAGGTCCCTGAAGATAGAAGACCATCACGAACGTGAACGCGCCTCGTCCGATGGCATTCAGGAAAGCCGCCATCGAGGTGTCGGTGAACTGAGCATTCCGGAACAGATCTAAGTCGAGCATCGGGAACTTCACCCGCATCTCGATGAAGACGAACGCGACGATCAGGACAACCCCCAGGACCAGGCCCGCGACCATTTCCATGGTGGTCCACTCTCCCAAGGACCCAAACGTCAACGCCACGAGAACGAGCGCCAGCCCCCCTCCGAAGACGAGGTTCCCTACCCAATCGATCGGTTCGCCGCGCGCGGGCTTCTGAATCTCGTGCAGGTCCGTGTAGGCCCGGTAGCTCGCGACCGCTCCGATCGGGACGTTCACGAAAAAGATCCATTGCCAGCCGATCGTAGACGTGATTACCCCTCCGAGCACCAGACCCACGACGGAGCCGACCACGATGGACACTTGGTTGGTCCCGAGCGCCCGTCCGCGCTCTCCCGGCGGGAACGCGTCGGTGAGAATCGCGGCGGAATTCGAGAAAAGAAACCCCGCGCCTATCGCCTGGACCATCCGGAAACCGACCAGTTCGGTCCCGCTTGTCGAGAAACCACAGATCAGCGAACCGACCGTAAAGATTGCGAACCCTAGGACGTAGAGCCGGACGCGGCCGAATATGTCGGACAGGCGGCCGAAGCTGAGCAGTACGACCGCCGTGATGAGGGAGTACCCCAGCAAGATCCACAGCAGCGTCGTCGCCGAAGAACCCGGGAGCTCCCGGCCGATTGTGGGAAGCGCGATGAGAACGATGTTCGTGTCGATCGAGGCCATCAGGGTGGCGATCGTCGTGTTGGAGAGGGCGAGCCACTTGTATTCCATTACCCTGACGACCCAAATTCCCGGAAGGGATGGCGACCCATCGATCCGTCGCCCCCCGCCGAGATGAGTCGGCGCTACCGATTACTTCGTGCCCGCCCGCGAAGGGGATGGCGTGCCCGCCGACACCTCGGTCGCGATCTCGTCAACGAACTGACGGAACATCGCGAGGACGGAGCGCGCCGTGATGATTCCGATCACGTGCTCTCCCTCGGCCACTACTATACGGCGGATACGGTGCTCCGCCATCATGGCAGCCACCTCGTCCATGGGGAGATCGGGGCGGCACGTCAGGACCGGGTGCGACGCGATGGCTCCTACCTGAATCTTGGACGGATCCTGCTCGAGGGCCACCACCTTCTCGAGAATGTCGTGTTCGGTCACGATCCCGCTAATCGGGTGGTCGCCGCCGGCGATCACGGCATATCCCTGGCCGTGGTCCACCATCAATCGCACGCAGCTCAGCACGTCGTTCTGGATGTCTACCGTGAGGACCGTCGGATCCATTAGGTCCCTCGCCCGCAAGCTCATGCTCGAGGGCACGTCCTCTCAGCGATATAGCGCGTGTGCGGAGCTTCAAGAGTGCGCTACATTAATGGGGATCCTGCGTCCGCAGGGGCGTCAGGTGGCTGATGGGGGGCGCGTGAGTGTCGGACTTCGTTACGGTCACCAACCTCACGCGATCGTTCCGCTCCGGTTCCCCGGCGGTGGATCACATCACGTTCTCGGTACGTCGCGGGGAGATCTTCAGCCTGCTCGGGCCGAACGGAGCCGGGAAGACAACGACGATCCGTCTGCTCTCGGGCCTGATCTACCCCACCTCCGGTGAGGTACGGATCCTCGGCATGGTCAGCACAGACCCCTCCCAAATGGAGAGGATCCACAACGCCATCGGACTATTGCCCGAGGTTCCGGGACTCTACGAAAGCCTGTCGGCGATGGAGAACCTCCGCTTCTACGGCCGAATGCACGGCCTGAGCGACGTGACGATCCATGAACGCGCGCGGGAGCTGCTTAGCGTGTTCGACATCTGGGACCGGCGCGACGAGAAAGTGGCGACGTACTCGAAGGGAATGAAGCAGAAGGTCGCGATCGTCCGCGCCCTTCTGCACGACCCGGAGTGCCTGATCCTCGACGAGCCGCTCTCCGGCCTCGATCCGGAGGCGGCGAAATCGACGCGGGACTTCCTCGTCGAGCAGCGCCAACGGGGCCGGACCGTGATCGTATCCACCCACAACCTGGACGACGCCGATCGACTGAGCGACCGGGTCGCAGTGATCCGTTCTCGACTCCTCGCCCTCGATACCCCCTCCGACCTGAAATCACGCCTCTTTCACTCGCGGGTCGGGATCCGCTTGCAGAACGGTAGTCCATCGGTCCTCGACCGGATCCGCTCCCTCCCCGGGGTTGTCGATGCTTCGTGGGAGCCGCCAACTCTGATGCTTGAGCTTGCCGAGCCGGACAACGAGCTCCCCGACGTGATTTCCGCATTGGTAGGGGCGGGCTTGCGGCTCCAGTACGTTACCCCAACGGAACACACCTTGGAAGATGTGTATCTAAAGTTGGTCGACGAGGCGCGCAACAGCGCCGGAGCGGGTTCGTGAAGGTTAACCGCGTCCGCGAGCTCTTTCGCAAAGACTTCGCTGAACTGCGCTCGAACCGTTCGGTGTTCATTTCGCTGTTTGTCTTCCCGGTCCTATTCCTGCTCGAGGGGATCGGAAGTGCGATCGCGCGTTCCCTGACGACCACGAGCTCTCGCGCGGCCTTAGTGGCCTCGTACATCTCCGGGGCTTCGCTGTCGCTCGACCTGCTCCTGTTCGTGCCGGTGATCACTGCGGTCACGATCGGGTCGAACTCGATCGTGCAGGAAAAGACGACGCACAGCCTCGAACCCCTTCTGGCCACGCCGATTACGGACACCGAACTACTGGTCGGAAAAGCGATGACACCCCTTCTCCCCGGGCTCATCGCGGTGTGGGTCTGCTACACCGTGCTCTTTGCGGTGATCGACGTCCTAGCCTGGCCCGTCACTCATGCGATTGTGTTCCCGACCGCGGTCGCGCTATTCCAGATGTGGATCATCGCCCCGTTGCTCGGCCTGCTGGGCACCTTCGGCGTTCTCACGATATCGAGCTGGGCCAAGGACGCTCGAGCGGCTCAACAAATGAGCACCGTAATCGAGCTCCCGGCGATTGGGTTGATCCTCGTGGTCTTCCTGTTTCTCCCCTCGAGCTGGGAGGTGCTCGGTCTCTTTGCGGTCGGTCTGGCCGTCGTGTCGTATGCCCTGCTGCGCATGGCCATCCGACGGTTTGACCGACCGTCGATCCTGGTCAGCTGGCGATAGCGAGGAACGGGTCGAGCGGTCCCCGGCCACGGAGCGCGCTCAACCGAATCCCCTAACGTTATATCGAATAGTCCCGGTCGGAAACGCGGTTAGGATCTCCAATGGCGAAGGCAGCACAATCGGCGCCCACGGTGGCGCCGGGGGTAAGCCATGCTCTCTCTAACGATCGCCTTCTCTCGATGTACCGTGTGATGGTCCTCGCGCGGGCGATTGACGAGCGGTGCCTGTCCCTACAACGGCAGGGCCGCATCGGCTTCTACGTGCCGGCCTCCGGCCAGGAGGCCGCCCAGATTGGATGCGCCGCTGCCCTCCGGGACGAGGACTGGATCTTTCCCGCCTACCGGGAGATCGGCATCGCCCTGTGGAGGAAGGTCCCGTTCCGCGCGCTGATGGATCAGTTCATCGGGAATTCCACCGACCGTGTGAAGGGACGGCAGATGCCGAACCACTACAGTTTCCGGGACCACAACTTCGTCTCGGCATCGAGCCCGATCGGCACCCAGATCACGCAGGCGGTCGGTGCTGCGATGGCGATACAACGCCGGCATGTCCCCCAGGTAACCGCGACCTTCTTCGGGGACGGAGCGACCAGTTCGAACGACTTCCACGCCGGGATGAACTTCGCCGGCGTGTACCGGACGCCCACGATCTTCTTCTGCCAGAACAATCAGTGGGCGATTTCCCTGCCTCGGAATAGGCAGACGCACAGCGCCACCCTCGCGCAGAAGGCGGAAGCGTACGGGTTCTCGGGAGTCGTGGTCGACGGGACCGACGTTCACGCGGTGTACGACGCCGTGGCTACCGCGCGGGAGCGGGCGCTTGCCGGCGAGGGCCCGACGCTCATCGAGGCCCAGGTCTATCGGTTCGGCCCCCACTCGACATCGGACGATCCCCACCGGTACCGATCGGACGCCGACGTCGCGGAGTGGAAGCGCAAGGACCCGATTCTGCGTCTTCGCGAGGAGCTTCGAACTTCCGGTGCTCTTTCGGATGAGACGGAGTCGCAACTGCAAGAAGCGGTTAAGCGCGAGATCTCCGAGTCGATCGAAGCCGCCGAGGGAGCGCCGGCTCTCGATCCCATGACGCTCTTCGACGACACCTTCGCGCAACGGACCCCCCGGCTCGAGGAGGAGCGGGCGGAGTTCCAGCGCCTCTTGCGGGAGGGAGTCATCCGGCCATGAGCGAAATGACGCTGGTGCAGGCAGTGAACCGTGGTCTATTCGAGGCGATGAAGCAGGACCCCGATGTCCTCGTGCTGGGCGAAGACGTCGGCGTGGACGGCGGTGTCTTCCGAGCGACGGATGGACTGATCAAAGAGTACGGGGCCGAACGGGTCATCGACACGCCGCTCTCCGAAACTGGGATCATCGGTACCGCGGTAGGGATGGCGCTCTACGGCCTCAAGCCGGTGGCGGAGATCCAGTTCCTCGATTTCATCTATCCCGCATTCGACCAGATCGTGAGCGAGCTCGCGAAGTTCCGCTTCCGCTCGGGGGGCCAGTATCCATGCCACGTCGTGATCCGCGCACCGTACGGCGGTGGGATCAAGGGCGGAGTCTACCACTCCCAGAGCACGGAGGCGTACTTCTGCCACACGGCAGGACTGAAGGTCGCGATCCCTTCGACCCCCGCGGACGCGAAGGGCCTCCTACTGACCGCGATCCACGACGAGGATCCCGTGATGTTCTTCGAGCCGAAGCGCATCTACCGGACCGCCACCGGGGAAGTGCCCGACGGGGACTACCGGGTGCCGTTTGGCCAGGCGCGAACCGTCCGCGAAGGCGAGCACCTCTCGATCTTTGCCTACGGCGCGATGATTCCGCCGGCCAGCGAAGCGGCCGCCGCGCTGGCGAAGGACGGCATCTCGGCCGAGGTCATCGATCTCCGGACGCTCGTCCCCTTGGACGAAGCGGCCGCCGTCGCGAGCGTGGAGAAGACCGGCCGGGCGGTGGTGGTTCACGAGGCCGCGCGGTTCTGCGGCTTCGGTGCCGAGCTGAGCGCGATTCTCGCGGAGAAGGCATTCTACTCGCTGAAGGCCCCGATCCTCCGCGTCACGGGATACGACACCCCGTTCCCCTACGCGCTCGAGAACGTCTACCTCCCCAATGCGGCACGGATCGAAGCGGCCGCGCGGGCTGTGATGCAGGAAGGGTGATCCGGAGCGGCCATGGCGTACGAATTCCGGCTCCCCGACATCGGAGAGGGCGTCGCCGAGGGCGAGATCGTCCAATGGTTCGTCAAGGAGGGCGATTCGATCCAAGAGGACGCTCCGCTCGTGAGCGTGCTGACGGACAAGGCGAACGTCGAGATTCCGTCCCCAAAGTCCGGTCGGATCGTCCGGATACACGCGCAAGTCGGAGAGAAGGTCAAGGTCGGGGGCCTCATGGTCACGATCGAGCCGACAGGGTCCGGCGGCAAGGCTTCCGCTGCTGCCGCCCCCACGTCCGCTCCTGCCGCGCCTCCCGCGAGCCCGGCGAAGCCTGTTACGGCGGCTATTGCCCCTTCGGCGTCGTCGGGTCGGCCGGCTTCCAGCCCCTCGCCTCCGGTCCCGGCGCCAGCACCTCCCGCCTCCCCCGGAGGTCGCGTGCTCGCCTCTCCGAGCCTTCGCCGAAAGGCGGCTGAGCTCGGCATCGACTTGTCCGCGGTCCACGGCTCCGGCCCCGGTGGACGAATCCTTGAATCCGATCTCGCCAGCGTCCATGCCCCGACCGCGGGCGTTGCCTCCTCCCCCTCGGGGCCGGCAGTCGTTGCGCCCGTTCCCTCTGGTCGGGCCGCCCGCCCCACGGGCTCGGATCAAGTCACGAAGGTTCCCATCCGCGGGGTGCGCCGAGTGATCTTCGACCACATGGCCGAGGCGAAGCACAAGGCCGCTCACTTCACCTACGTCGAGGAGGTCGACGCGACCGAACTCGTTCGGATCCGCGATCGGATGGCGCCGCACGTCGAGAAGCAAGGGGTCAAGCTCAGCTACCTGCCGTTCATCGTCAAGGCGGTCGTCGCCGGTCTACGCGAGCAGCCGGGTCTCAACGCGACGATGGACGACGAGCACCAGGAACTGCTCCTGCACAGTGCCTTCCGCATCGGAATCGCCACCGCGGCTCCGGACGGGCTCCTCGTTCCCGTCGTCAACGACGCCGACACCAAGAGCATCCAGCAGCTGGCGCGCGAGATCCAGTCCCTTGCCGAGAGGGGCCGCGAAGGGAAGCTCACCCGCGAGGAACTCACGGGCTCCACGTTCACGATCACGAGCCTCGGTGCCCTCGGGGGCGTCCTCGCCACGCCGATCCTGAACTACCCCCAGGTAGGGATCCTCGGGGTGCACAAGATCGTCCGTCGCCCGGTCTACCGGCCGGATGGATCGATCGGCCCGGCCGATCTCATGAACCTCTCGGTCTCGGTCGACCATCGGGTCCAGGACGGGATCGTCGCCGCCAAGTTCCTCGCGGTGGTCAAAGCGAACCTCGAGGATCCGCACCGGCTGTTCGCGGAAATGGCATGACGGACGCCTCGGGCTCCCTCCTCCCTCTTCCCTACACCCCTACGGATGTCTACCATCGGATCGGCCCCGAGGCGCGGGAGACGCTGCGGTCTGCGTACGGATGGATGATCCTCGGGCGGACGCTCGACGCGCGCATGCAGGGTCTCCAGCGGCAGGGCCGCGTGGGATTCTACGGGGCCGCCACCGGCCACGAGGCCGTCAATGTTGCCGCCGGACTTTCGACCCGGAAGGAGGACTGGATCTTCCCCGGACTCCGCGAACCGCTGGTTGCTCTCGTCCGCGGCCACCCCCTCCCTCGATACGTCCAGCACCTCTTTGCCACGGCGCACGACCCCTCCAAGGGACGGCAGATGCCCTGCCACCCCAGTGCGAGCGAGGTCCACCACGTCTCGATCTCGAGCGTGATCGGAACCCAGATCACCCACGCGGTAGGCGCCGCGTGGGCCATGCGCCTTCGCAAAGCATCGGGGGTCGCGCTCGCCTTCTTCGGGGACGGGGCGACCAGCGCGAACGATTTTCACGCCGGTCTCAACTTCGCGGGCGTTGCGGGTCTGCCCGTCGTCTTCGTGTGCGCCAACAACCAGTGGGCGATCTCCATGCCCGTCGAGCGACAGAGCGCGGTCGCTACCCTGGCCCAGAAGGCGTCGGCGTACGGCTACTCCGGCGTGACGGTCGACGGTACCGACATCGTCGCGGTGCTGGAAGCGTTCCAAAGAGTGCTCCGCGAGTCCCGCGAAGGTTCGGGCCCCCATCTCATCGAATTCCGCGTCTACCGGATGACCCCCCATTCCAGTTCGGACGACCCTACTCGCTACCAACCGGTGGACTGGAACGCGCGGGCGAGGGCCCACGACCCGGTCGTCCGTCTCGAGACATGGCTCTCGACGGTCGGCTGGCTCGACGACGCCGATCGAGCGGGCTACGCCCAACGAGCGTCGGAGAGCGTCCGGGACGCGATCGCCGAAGCGGAAGCGACTCCGCCTCCGAGTCCGGCTTCCCTGTTCGAAGACGTTTTCTCTCGCCCACTCTCCGTGCCGGTGGAGATCCCTCGCATCTAGAGGCACGATGGCCGGAACGTACGCTCGTTCGACGGATGTCCTCGTCATCGGTGGCGGACCGGGCGGATACATGGCCGCTATCCGGCTGGGCCAGCTCGGAAAATCGACGATCCTGGTCGAGAAGGGTCCGCTTGGGGGCGAGTGCCTCAACCGGGGATGCATTCCGTCCAAGGCGCTGATCTACGCGTCCGAGCTCTACGCCCACGTCCGTTCGCAGGGTCCCGAGATCGGCGTCCTCGCCCCCGATGCGAAGTTCGACCTCGCGAAGACGATGGCCTGGAAGCAGTCGGTCGTGGAGAAGGAGCGGCAAGGAGTACAGTCTCTGTTGAAGACCGCGGGCGTCACGGTCCTTCCGGGCGAGGCTCGCTTCACCGGCCCCCACTCCGCGCAGCTCACCGCACCGGATGGGGGCCAAGAACGCATCGACTTCGCGAGCGCGATCATTGCCACCGGGGCCCTCCCGATCCAGCTCCCCGGGTTCGAGACGGACGGAAAGATCGTCGTCAACGCATGGGACCTGCTCTCGATTCCGAAGCTTCCGGCGTCCATGCTCGTCCTGGGGGGAGGCGTGAGCGGCTGCGAGCTGGGGGAGTTCCTCGCCCGTGTCGGCGTGGCGGTCACGATCGTGGAGATGATGCCCCAGTTGGTTCCCGGCATCGAAGCGGACTTGTCCCGCGAACTCACGCACCGTCTCGAGGCCGCGGGCGTGAAGGTTCTCACCTCCGCCCGGGCCACCCACCTCGAGCGCGGGCCGTCCGGGCTCGCGATGACGATCGAAAAGGACGCAGCGCGCGAGACCGTCCGGGGCGAGATGCTCTTCGTGACGATCGGCAAGCGCGCGGACACGCGCACCCTCGGCCTTGAGCAGGCGGGCGTCGCCGCGAACGCCCGGAGCGGGTTTGTCGGTGTGGATGACCAGATGCGAACGAACGTTCCGTACATCTACGCGGTCGGCGACGTGGCGCGCCCTCCGATGCTCGCGCACAAGGCCTACCGAGAGGGGATCGTGGCTGCCGAAGCGATCGCGGGTCGACCGACCCGGTTCGACTTCCAGTGCATCCCGTCCGTGGTGTTCACCGAGCCGGAACTCGCGTCGGTGGGGGACTCGGTGGGGGACGCTCTCGCGAAGGGTCTCAAGGCGAGGGAGGTGCGGTTTCCGTACCTCGCGCTAGGACGCGCGCACGCGAACCACGCGACCGAGGGTTGGGTGAAGATCGTCGGCGACGATTCGAGCGGCCTCTTGCTCGGCGTGCACGCCGCCGGGGCCTCGGCCGGGGAGCTGATCAGCGAGGCCGCGCTCGCGATCGAGATGGGCGCCACCGTGCGCGATATCGCGGGCACGATCCACCCCCATCCCACCTACGGTGAGCTGATGGCCGAGGCCGCGCTGCTGTGGCTCGGAGAGCCGATGCATGTCGCCCGGAGACCGTCGGATGCCGTCCGTCGTTGATTGGGGTCGCGTCGAGTACGCGCTCGCGCTCGGCCGGATGCGGGAACTGGTCGCAGCGCGCCGGCAGGGTCGGATCGAGGACACGTTGATCTTCGTCGAGCACCCGCCGGTCGTCACGATCGGCGTCGAGGGCGACGATGGTGGAGCCGAACGATCCGGGCTTCCCGTCGTCCGAGTCGAGCGCGGGGGAAAGAGCACCTTCCACGGGCCCGGCCAGCTCGTCGCCTACCCCATCGTCGACCTCAACTCTCGCCAGCGGGATGTGCGCCGGTTCGTTCACGAACTTGAGGGCCTGATCATCGACTCCCTTCGAGCGTTCGGAGTCCGGGGCGAACACGTCTCGGGACGCCGAGGCGTCTGGGTCGACGGGAAGCGCAAGATCGCCTCGATCGGGATCGCCGTGGACCACTGGGTGACGTTCCATGGCTTCGCGCTCAACGTCGACGTCGACCTCGCCGCGTTCTCCTCCTTCCATCCGTGCGGCTTCGACGGGAGCGTGATGACGAGCCTAAGCCAGGAGCTGGGCCGGACGGTCGGGCTCGACGAGGTCCGTCCGATCGTCGAGCGAGAGTGGGTCCGTGCCTTCGCTCCTCTGGTCGAGACGCCTCCGGCTCTCGCATGAGCAGCCCCGCCGATCGGCCCGGGATGCTCCTGGTGGGAGGGGGCGGTGGCCTCGTCGGCCGGGCGATCCTCCAAGAGTTCTCGGCCTCCCACCGGATCCGCTCGGTGCACCGCCACCCCGTCGGGGAGGAGTCTCGTCTCGGGGTGGAGTGGGTCCGGGCAGACGTCGGCGCAGTGGCCTCGTGGAGCGAACTCCTCGATGGCTGCGAGATCGTTGTCAACCTCGCCTGGTACCGGGCGGGTGGCGCCCGTCGGTTCCAGCCCCTCGCCGACGGGCTCCTCCGACTCACCGACTCGGTCGCCGCCGCGTCGAGCGTCCGCCGGTTCGTCCACCTCAGCGTACCGGACGCGCCTCCGCACCTCGAGACCGAGCTTCCGTACCTATCCTACAAACGGCGGGTGGATCGAGCGATCGGCGGGAGCGGCATCCCGTACCTGATCCTACGCCCGACGATGCTGTTCGGCCCCGGGGACCGCCTGCTCACCGTGATGCTGCGCACGATGCATCGCTACGGCCGGTTCCCGATGTTCGGCGACGGCGACTACCACGTGAGCCCGATGGCCAGCCTCGACCTCGCGGCGATCGTCCGAAAGGAGCTCGAGGGGCCCCCGCGCCGGAGCCTGGTCCTAGGAGGGCCGGAGCGGTGGCGCTATCGAGATCTGACGGACCGTATGTGGAGCGCGCTCGGGCGTCCGCCGCGGTACTGGCGGTTGTCGGCGACGGGAGGACGCAGGGTCGCCTTCCTCCTCGAGCACCTGGGATCGAAGCTGATTTACGAGTACGAGGTCGAGTGGCTCGTCTCGGACCTTCTCGGCCTCCCCCCCTACGAGGGCCTGTCCCGGCCCCTCGCCCGGGTCGGGCCGTTCCTCGATGCTACCGCCGCGCAACTCCGAGCCCGCTGAGACGGGCTACGGGGCCGGTCGAAGGGTTCCTAAACCCCCATCGCCATGGGGGTCTATGGCCGCTGCTGCAATGTCGTCCAACCCCGAGAACCCGATCGAGGACGTGCTGAAGGCGTTGACCGATCGCGAGAGCGATCTGGAACTCAAACTGGACGGCATCGAGATCCAGTTCCCGTTCCTAAGGGACCCGCTGAGGGTCCGGGGGACGCTCACGCTCCGCCTCAACATGCGCGAGCTCCCTCCGAGCGGCCCGCGCAGCCGCCGGCGGACCTAGCGCGATCCGCGTACGGGGTCCCCCCCCGCGGGGCCTAGACCCCGAACGTGCTGTGGATCCCAATTCCGACCAAGTAGCCGGCCAGTCCTGCCCCCAGCCCGATCACCAGCATCCGCAGGCCGGCTCTCCACACCGATCCGACCGTCGTCCGTGCCTCATACCATCCGACCGCGAAGAGCATCCCGGCAGCTAGGACGACCGCGGCAATCGCGGCCGAAGCGACGTCGGTCGTCACGAAGAACGGAAGGATCGGGATCACCGATCCCACCGCGGTGGCAAGACCCACGATCATCGCGCTACGCGCCGGCTGGGACTCCGCGACCGGCGCAAGGTGAAGTTCGAACGCCATCATCAGATCGAGCCATGCCTTCGGTTTCGCGACGATCTGGTCGAGAAGCTTCTCGCGCTCCTCCCCCTCGAATCCCCAGTTCGTGAGGATGTCGCTGACCTCCCTGCGCTCGGACCCGGGGATGTGCTCCATCTCCCAGAGCTCCTTGCGTTGTTCGCTCAGGTAGAGCTGCCGGCGCGCGCGGGTCGAGGTGTACGCCACTGCGCCCATCGAGATCGTTTCGGCGGCGAGGGCGGCGACCGTCGCAATGAGGATGACGCCCCGGGTCTGGCCCGAGCTCGCGAGACCGAGCAAGATACCCAGAACGTTGACGAGGCCGTCCTGGCTGCCGAGGATGAAGTCGCTGAGCAGACCGGTGGAGCCGGCGTGGTGCTCTTCGGATTCGGCTTGGACGCTGCGAGGCCGGATCGGAAACATCGAGGAACGAGGCGAACGGCTACGTTAACCCTTCGCCCCGCGCTCGGCGCTAGGGAGCCGGCCCGCTCTCGCGCCGCGCCTTCGCTTCCAGCCGCGCGACCTCGCGCGGGCGCACGACGCCCGCCGGGCTGATGAACCCGGTCACGTACTTCGCGGGGGTGACATCGAAGGCAGGGTTGCGCGCGGGACTTCCCCGGGGGGCGACCCGTACGTCGGTGAGCCGGAGCACTTCTTCGGGGTCGCGTTCCTCGACCGGGATGTCCGCGCCGGTCGGGCGAAGGAAGTCGAACGTGGTCCACGGTGCCGCCACATAGAACGGCACGCCGCTCTCGTGCGCGACCACGGCCTTTTCGTAGGTTCCGATCTTGTTGGCGAAGTCGCCGTTCCGCGCGATGCGATCCGCTCCGACTAAGACAGCGTCGACCTCGTGGTGGCTCAGGTAGTAGCCGGCCGCGTTGTCCGCGATCACCGCATGGGCGATTCCTTCTCGAGCGAGCTCCCACGCGGTGAGGCGGGATCCCTGCAGGAGGGGTCGGGTCTCGTCGACGAAGACGAAAAGCTTCGGGTTGGTCTCGTGGGCCACCCGGATCGGCGCGAGCGCGGTGCCCCACTTGACCGTCGCGAGAGCTCCGGCGTTACAATGGGTAAGCACCGTGCGTGCGGAAGCCAAGAGCGGCGCCCCGACCGTTCCGATGCGGTGGCACTCGTCGACGACGCGGGCCTCGTAGGCGCGCGCCGCTGCCTCCGGATCCTCGCCCCGGACCCAAGCGGCGCGAACCGCTTCGATCCCGACGAAGAGGTCGAAGGCCGTAGGACGGGTCGAGCGAAGGAGTCGGGCGGCCTTTTCGGAGGTCCACCGGGGGGTGCGGGACGCGAGGGCCATTCCATAGGCCGCCGCCACCCCAATGGCGGGAGCGCCTCGCACGACCATCGTCCGGATCGCCTCGGCGACTTCGTCCACGCGCCTCAGGTGACGGAGAACCCTGCGAGCCGGTAGCTCGCGCTGGTCGATCAGGTGGAGCGAGTGATCGCGGTACCAAAGGGCGCGGACCGGCATGGAACGCCGTTAGGCCTCGAGCGAATGCATGAGCTCGATCCAGGGCGGGCCGACGACCTTCGGAGAACCGAGCGCCGCATCCAACGGGACGCCAACGATCGACTCGCCGCGGAGGACCGCGACGTGCCCGTTCTTCCCCGCGCGGGCGAGGTCGACCGCGGCCGCACCGAGCCGCGTCGCGAGGAGGCGATCGAACAACGTAGGGGCGCCTCCGCGCTGGATGTGGCCGATCTGCGCGGACCGGGTCTCCACGCCCGTCGTCGATTCGATTCGGCGGGCGAGCTCGGCTCCGACCCCGCGCTCCCGCAGAAGCTCGTGACCGAACTCGTCGCGCGCGCCCGTAGACCCGTGCGCTGTGCCGAGATCGATGCCCTCGCTCGCGACGACGAGGGCGAAGCCCCGCGCGGCCACCGCGGCGCGGATCCTCGCCATCAATCGAGCTTCGTCGTACTCTTCTTCGGGGACCAATGTCGCATCCGCACCCCCGGCGAGGCCGGTCGCGGCGGCGACCCAGCCCGCATGCCGCCCCATGACCTCGAGCACGATGGCGCGGTGATGGCTCCGGGCGGTGTCGCGCAGCCGTTCCAAGGCATCGACCGCGACGGTTGACGCGCTATCGAATCCGAACGTCCAGTCGGTGCCGTTTACGTCGTTGTCCATCGTCTTGGGGACGCCCACGACGCGACCCCCTCGTCGGAACAGCTCCCGCGCGGCGCCGAGAGTATCGTCTCCGCCAATCACAATCAGGTAATCGACGCCGGAGCGCGCGATCTCGGCCGTGACCCGCTGGGCCTCTTCGGGTTTCGCGAACGGGTTCGTGCGCGAGCTTCCGAGGATCGTTCCTCCCATGCCGATGATTCCCTGAACGTCGGCGGGAGCGAGCGGGCGGCTGGCTCCGTCCCGGACGCCCTTCCAGCCGTCCAGGAACCCGACGGCCGTGTCGCCACCCGTGGCGGCACGAAGAACGACCGCACGGATTGCGGCGTTGAGGCCGGGGCAGTCGCCCCCGCCGGTAAGGACCCCGAACTTCACGCGGCGACCTCGTGATAGCCCCGGGGGGCGGTAGTGAGGAATCGATAGCCCGTTTTGGTGACGAGGACGTCGTCCTCGATGCGGACCCCGCCGCGCCCGGGAAGATAGATCCCCGGCTCGACCGTCATGACCATCCCCTCCTCCAGGAGGTCCTCCGTCCGGTCGTTCATGCCCCAGCCGTCGTGCACGCGAAGCCCGATCGAATGACCCAACCCGTGTGTGAAGCGTCCCTTCCACGGAGACGCATCGATGACCCGCTGCGCGGCGAGATGCAGCTCCTTCGCCGCGACGCCCGGGCGGATCAGCGCGAGAGCGGCCTGCTGGGCTTCCTCGACCTTGTCGTGGACGGCTTTGAGTTCGTCGTCGCGCCGGCCGAAGTGGAACGAGCGTGTGATATCGCTCGCATAGCGTTCGTAATAGGCTCCGAAGTCGCAAACGATCGAGTCCCCGCTTCGCAACTTACGGTTCCCGGCGAAGTAGTGGGGCTCGGCGCTGTTTGGCCCAAAGCCGACGATCGTGGAGAACGAGGGGCCGGACGCGCCGTGATGCATCATCCGGTAGTTCATCTCGGTCGCGACCGAGAGCTCGACGACGCCCTCCTTGAGTAGGGCGGGGATCTCCTTCGCCACCTTCGAACCGATCTCGCCGGCCTTCGCGAGCCGCTCGATCTCGACGGCGTCCTTGGTCATGCGCGCTTTGCGGACCGGCGCGCTCACGTCGATCCACGAGGCGCCCGGGAGCACCTTCGTGAGCCGTTCGTACGTCGCATGCGTGATCTCCGCGTGGTGGAGCCCGATGGTGCCGGAAGAGCCGAGGTGCTTCTTCAGTTCCTCATCGGCATCCGACGCGCTCCGGAACTCGTGGATCCGGACGTGGGGGTCGTTCTTCGCAGCGCTGCGTGCCGTTTCGGCCTCGAGCACCGAGGACCAGACATCCACCTCGCCGTCCGGGTGGGCGATCGCGATCGAACCCTCGAACAGACCGCTGGGGACGTCGAAAATCCAGAAGAACGCCCCGTCCAGGTGCGGGTCGACCGAGTTCGCGAAGACGATCGCATCGGGCGCAGGGTTGGTGAATCCGAACAGCTTCTCGACGCGCGCCTTCATGGCGGAAGCCACCGTCGGGAGCGTTTCAAGGTTTTCGGCCGTCGGGAGCCCCGCCCGGAGGAACTCCCTCCGCCCGCAGGTCCTTCCAGGAGAGCAACGGGTGCCGGGCGCACTCGACCTCGTCGATGCGGCCGACCGAGGTGGCGGTCGGGGCCCCTCGAAGGTGTTCGTCCGTGTCGTCCAAGGCACGTTCGAACGCCGCCACGTACTCGTCCAACGCCCGACGGCTCTCGGTCTCGGGGAGCTCGACCATCAGGGCTTCGGGCACGATCATCGGGAAGTAGACGGTCGGGGCGTGCACCCCTTCGTCCAAGAGCCGCTTCGCGAGATCGAGCGTGCGGACTCCGCGCGATAGGAGTGGTTCGCCCGAGAGAAGGAACTCGTGCTTCACCAGCGGGCGGAACGGGCGAGGCAGCCGCTTCCCCAGTCGAGCGGCAACGTAGTTCGAGTTGAGGACCGCCCTTCGGGCGACGTGCTTCAGCCCCTCCTCGCCGTGGATCAGGGTGAAGACGAACGCGCGCAGGTCGAGGCCGAAGTTCCCGGGCCCACTGCGGACCTTCCCGATCGACTTCGGCCGGTCGTAGTCGAGGCGGAACTTGCGGCCCGACTTCACCACACGGGGAATGGGGAGGTACGGAGCGAGGGTCGCGTTCGCGGCGAGGACCCCCGCGCCGGGGCCCCCGCCGCCATGCGGGGTGGCGAACGTCTTGTGAAGGTTCAGGTGAGCCACGTCGAACCCCATCTTCCCCGGATGCGTGATTCCCAGGATCGCGTTCAGGTTCGCTCCATCGTAGTAGAGCATCCCGCCCGCGCGGTGTACCGTCTCGGCGATCTCGAGGATATCGCTCTCGAAGAGGCCGGCGGTGTTGGGGTTCGTCAGCATGAAGCAGGCCGTCTTGTCCGAGACCGCCGCTCGCAGGGCGTCGACGTCCACGCATCCGCCCTTGGACGGGAGCTCGCGGGTCGTAAAGCCGGCCATCGTCGCGGAAGCGGGGTTGGTCCCGTGAGCGGTATCCGGAAGAAGGACCTCCGTCCTCTGCCCGAGCTCGCCCTTGTCCCGGAAGTACGCTCGGACCATCAGCAGGGCGGAATACTCGCCGTGAGCGCCCGCGGCGGGCTGCAGGGAGATCTCGGGCATGCCGGTGATGCGGCTGAGCATCCGCTCGAGCCGCCAGATGATCTCGAGGGCCCCTTGGACGGTCTCGACCGGCTGCTCCGGGTGGAGTTCTGTGGCGGTCTTCCGCCGCGCGATCACTTCCGAGACCCGCGGGTTGTACTTCATCGTGCACGAGCCGAGAGGATAGGTCACGGTCTCGATGCCGAAGTTCATCTGGCTGAGTCGGGTGTAGTGCCGAAGGACCTCGAGCTCGCTCAGTTCGGGCCACCGAAGGGCTTCCTTCCGGGTCCATCGGTCGGGAACGCCCGAAATCGAGGGAGCCCGCCCGGTGGGGGCGCTCGCGGAGAGCTCCCAAATGGGAGGCTCGTCCCACCGGGCCTGACGGAAGGTCACTTCGATCCTCCCGTCGAGGCGAGAGCAGAGCTCGCGGCCGAAACGAGCTTCGCAATGGCCTTGTCGTCTACGGTCTCGGTGGCGGAAACGAGGATGCGTTCGGGCTGATCCGGTGCACCCGGGCGCGGATCCCGCAAGGGAACGCCTCCCAGAACCCCTCGCTTGCGAAGCCGCTCGAGGAATTCCGATGCCGTTCCCCGGGTGAGCTCGATCGTGAAGTCCGAAAGGTAGGGGGCCTCGAATCGGGGACTTCGCAGACCATCGAGGCCGGCGAGCGCGCTGGCGATCGTTCGCGCCCTTTCCGCCAGGCCGCGCTGAAGTTCGGCCAGCCCCCGAGGCCCGACCACGCTCGCGTAGACCACGAACGCGAGCGCGATGAGGGACTCATTCGTGCAGATGTTCGATGTGGCTCGGGACCTTCGAATGTGCTGCTCCCGTGTCTGCAGCGTGAGGGCGTAGGCCCGCCGTCCGTACTTGTCATGGGTCGCGCCGACGATGCGGCCCGGTGAAAGACGGACGAAATCCTTTCGGCAGGCGAACAGTCCGACGCCGGGTCCACCGTACGACGGTGGTATCCCGAAGCTCTGTCCCTCTCCGACCACGATGTCCGCGCCGTAGCGTGCGGGAGGTTCGAGGACCGTCAGGGCGAGCGGGTCTGCTCGGACGATGAGAGGAAGGTCTCCCAGGGTCGACCGAAGTTCGAAGAGGTGATCGTCCAAGTGGCCGAACCCATTCGGCACGTCGGCGAGCACTCCGAACACATCCCCCTTACGGACCTCTTCCGCGATCCGACCGAGATCGATGAGACCGGTCCGCTCTTCGAATGGGATCTCGACGACCGTAAGGCCGGGTCCGGTCGCGTAGTTCGATAGCACGCTTCTCTCCTCCCAAGGCAGGCTCGCCGGGACGAGAAACCTCCTTCCTTCGTGGACCCGTCGGGCCAAGAGGAGCGCCTCGCCACTCGCCGTTGCACCGTCGTAGAGCGATGCGTTCGCGACATCGAGCCCGGTGAGCTCGACCCAGAGGCTCTGGAACTCGAAGAGCGCCTGGAGCATCCCCTGGCTGGCCTCGGCCTGGTAGGGAGTGTAGGAGGTGTAGAACTCGCTGCGTTGAAGGACACTGTCCACAGCGGCCGGGAGGTAGCGGGTAGCGTACCTGCCTCCGAGGAAGTTGGCGAAACGGGAGAAGGGACGGTTCCGATCGAGGATCTTGTCGACCGTCCGCACGGCCTCCCCCTCCTCTTGCGCGGCTCCGATTCCGAGGCGGCCGATGCGCGCCTTTCGAGGGACGTCGCTGTACAGCTCGTCCGAAGTGGTAAGGCCGATGGCCCGGAGCATCTCCTCCTCGTCGCGCTGAGAATCCGGAATCCAGTGGACCATCGCGCTCCCCGGCAGGGTGTTGAGCGCTGGTTCCCCAAAAGGACTACCTGCCTCGGTCCTGCGCAACCGTTACGGGCGTCGGGCGGCCTGCTCCTCGACACCCATGCCCGCCCGAAACCGACTCCTTCGTCATCCGCCGCGCAAGGCCGCGGTGCCGGTTCCACGTTCCGTAGAGATCCTGGACGTGGCCTTCCACCGCGCGTCGCTCGCCACTCCCAAGGGCTCGAGCAAGTCAGAACGGGATCGTCGCCGCGCCCAGCTGAAGATCATCCGCAGCGGCGCGACGGTTCAACGGCAACTCCGTTCGATCACGGGATCGTTTCACCGTCCCGCGCTAACGGAGTTCGAACACTCCCTCGTCCAGACGCGGTTCGGAGATGGCACCTTCGAACGCGCGATGGCACGCGTCGCCCGCGCGATCGAACGCATCCGCGGGCTCCAACGCGAGTCCGAGCGGTCCCTTCGCGGCGTTTCCGGGCCGGATGAGATTGGGACGGAGGTTCGTCGGTTCTACGGCCGGCTCTCGAGCCATGTGCGGGAGATCGACGCCGACCTCTCACGACTCGAAGAGATCCGAAGATTTCTGCGGTCTCGACCGCATCTCGAACCTTCCGCTCCGACCGTGGTCGTCGCCGGGTTCCCCAACGTCGGGAAGTCCGCGCTGGTTCGGAAGCTCTCCTCGGCGCGGCCGCGCGTCGCGGACTTCCCGTTCACCACCCTCTCCATCGAGGTCGGCCACGCCGACCTGGGGTTCGACCGATGGCAGGTTCTCGACACGCCGGGGGTCCTCGGCCGCCGCCGACGTGCCAATCCCGCCGAGCGAGAGGCGGTCACGGCCGTGGAGAAGGGGGCTCAGGTGGTCGTATTCGTCATCGACCCTACCGAGAGCTGTGGCTATCCGATGGCCGATCAGGAAGCCTTGCTCGATCGCTGGAGGCGCGAGCTTCCCGGGCGGCCGATTATCGTGGTCGAGTCGAAGTCAGATCTCGTCCCGGACCGGGTAACCGATCGTATGCGGGTCTCGGCCGTTTCCAACGACGGGATCGAGGAGCTCCGCCAGGCGATTCGCGAAGCGGCGCCGATGCGGCCCTCCCCCCCCGAGGCGACGGCCGATCTGGGCGAGGCTCCCCCGACGGATCTTCGCAACCGAGCCTCGCGCCCCCGTCGCGACGAGGACGACCCCCGCGGGCGCGCGATCGGATCCTAGACCGAGAAGATCCGCCCGTTCTCGGGAAGGACCACGTCGCAGAACGCGGCCAGATCGTCCCGCAGCGCCTCGCGCCGATCGCCGTGCATGAGCACCACCGTGCGGGCGTGTGTCGCGCGCGCGAGCTTCACGAGCTCGGAATGCGAAGCGTGGGCCGAGAAGTCGAACTTCATCACTTCGCAGACCGGCCGGATCACGGTTCCGTCCACGTCGAGCGTTCCCTCTTCGAGCAGCCGTCGACCGTTCGAGCCGTCGACCTGGTAGCCCGTCAGGAAGATGGCCGAGTTCGCATCCGAGTACAGCTCGCCGATGTAGTATAGGACCGGTCCGCCGTCGAGCATTCCGCCGGTCGTCACGATGACTTCGGCGTCCCGCAGCGCCTTGCGTCGCTCGCTAGGATGGCCGATGACGTGGACGTCCTCCATCGCGCGGCGGAACTTGGAATGGTTCGCGAGGTAGGGCGGTGCGCTCTCGTAGATCTGGTTGACCGTGCGGGCCATTCCGTCGAGGTAGGTCTCGAACCCGGAAGACGCGAGGGCGAGGAGCACCTCCTGCGCCCGGCCTACGGCGAACGCGGGGACGATCGCCTTCCCGCCCCGCTCGATCGTTTCGCGGATCTTGTCTCGGAACCGCCGTTCCGTCTCGGCTCGATCTGGGTGCTCGCGTCCGGAGTAGGTCGACTCGACGACCAGGACGTCGCACGTGACGGGCTCGGCGCCGCCGACCAGGTGTGTCGGCAGGGTCTGGACGTCTCCCGTGAAGAGAAGGTCCTTCTCCCCATGGTAAAGGTACATGGTCGCGCCGGGAATGTGCCCGGCGGGGGTGAGCTCGACCTCGATCCCCCGGTGCCGGAAGGTTCCATGGCGATCGACGACCGTGGTCCGGGCATGCAGCGCCCGGATGTCGTGAGGATCGTAGGGGGGCAGATAGCCCTCGAGTCGAGCGACTTTGAGGGCATCGCGGGTGAGCAAGTCGGTGACCGCGAGGGTGACAGGCGTCATCACGAGCTTCGCCTTCGGCAACCGACTCAACAGCGGCATCATGCCGGAGTGGTCCAGGTGCGCATGCGACAGGAACACCGCGTCGAGGTTCACCGGCGCCGGACGGGGGTACATCGGCGGGTCGGTGGGCGTGAGCCCGTAGTCGAACATCAGCGTCCGACCCCCGTCGCGAACGACCATTCCGAGGGATCCGATTTCCGATGCTCCGCCGAGGAACTGTAATTCCATCGCCGCGCGAGATGGGGGCCCGATTTAAGGACACCC
>JAKAYT010000051.1 GCA_021826685.1 Thermoplasmata archaeon | reverse complement strand
GGGGCTGTTCCTTCCCTTCTTCGGCACCCTGACGATGCTCATCGTTTCGATCGGGGTCGGCGCGGGAATGTCGGTCGCCGTGGTCCTGTGGACCCGTCTGATCAGCCTGAGGCGCCTCGCCGCGTCGGGAAACGTGGCGATCGGTTCGATGGCGGGCCTCACCCCGGCGTTCCTTTCCCTCGCCACGATCGGTGCCTGCTGCACGATCACGACAAGCACGGCTGCGGGGCTGGGGGTAGTGGCTCAGACGAGCGGTACCACGGCCTACACGCTGCTTGCGAACAATTGGTTCCTCGGCGTGTTCGAGATCGTGGTCCTCACGATCGCCCTGCTCGCGCACGAGGCCCTACTGGAGACGTATGGGCCGCTCCTCGGGCTCACCACGTCCCCGAATGGCCGGATCGTCCGCCTCCCCAACGACCTCCCGACCCCCGCCCCTCTCTCGGGCGCCACGCTCCTCCGCGCGGCCGTGCGGGTGGTCCTCCTTCTCGGCGGAGTCCTGTGGGCCCTCGCGGGCGTCGGCCTGGCCGCGACCTACAACTACCCGTTCTCCTCCGCGTCGTTCTGGTTCGCGGTGCTCGTCCAGCACGAGTTCATCGCGGCGGTCGCGATCTTCCTGGCCATTCTGCCGGACGTCGGGTCCGAGGGGCTGAGGCGAGCGAGCCGGTCGATTTCGGGCTGGGGGCTTAGGGCGGCCCTCTTCGTCGCGGGCGTCTCGGTGGTCGCATGGCTCCCTCCGGTCTGGCTCGGAACGGGCGCCGAGGGCGTGTTCAATGAGTTTTTCGGCATGGCCGGCCTTCCCGCGAGCTGGGGGGCGATCGTGCCCCCGTACGGAATGGGGGTCGCCCTCGTGATCCGGTTCGTGTTCCAGTTCGGACTGATGGGTTCGTTCGCCCTCGTGCTCGCGCTGGCACCCACCAAAGCGCTCGCGTGGGTATCCACCGACCGTCGGCCGGTCGCGGAGCGGAGCGGGGTCGCGCCCACGGCGGGTCACCCGGCCGGAGAGTGAGCCTTCGCGGGGTCTTAACCGCGGGTGGGGAAGGATTCGATCGTGGCCTACGAAGAGGTCCTGATCCCGCTCGCCGTCGGGATGGTCGTTGCGACCGCCTTCCTGGTCCGTATGTGTGCGCAGGCGCGCACGACGCCTCGGGCGGCCGGCGCAGTGTTCCTGGTCGTGATGATGGGCGCGATGCTGCTCGGCGCCCTCGTCTATTTCGTCCATCCCGGGACAGCCGCGCTCATCGAGGCGCTTTGGGTCACGAGCATTGCGATGTCGCTCGGGGTCGTTCCCGTATTCATCACCTTTGTCCGGGACGCTCAACGGCAGGTCGACGCTCCCGAGGAGTACGCGGCACGGCCCTTCCGGCCCACGCTCGGTTTCGCCCTCCTCGTCATCGCTCTCGTCCTGGCGACCGAATTTCTGATGGGGATGGTGTTCGATATCGCTTCCGGCACATCGCTCGCGGTGCTCGACGCAGGACCGTACGGGGCGGTCAGCCTCATCGCGAACGTCGTCCAGTCTCCGTGGTTCATTTTCACGATGGCCGGCGAGATGGCGCTGACCGGCGTCCTCCTACGGCACGAGTTGCCGCGGCCGCTGTTGGCCCTGCTGGGGTTGCAGACGGCGATCATGGTCCTCACCCCCACAGCCGTGAGCGACGCGGCCTGGCAGGCCCTCGCGATCTACGGCGCTTCGATCCTGATGATCGGGATCTTCGTTCTCGGTATGGAATACGTTTACCGGAACCGGGAGATTCCCGCCCCCATCGCCCGATACCTCCTCCGGCTCTTCGCGGTCTACGGCCTGATGATGGTCGGCCTGTTCCTATGGCTCGGCTACGATTTCTCCGAGGTCTTCGTCCTGAGCATCCTTGTAGAGATGGTTCTCTACTTCGGTCTGATCCTCCGATCGCACACGCTCGCGAGCGACGACCGGGTCTCCTGGCAGCTACACCCGAACTGGGCTTTCGCGCTCCTCGCCACGATCTTCGTTGCCGAGATCTTCATGGGGGCCCTCCTCGACCAACAGATCGGTCTCCAGTTCTACGGCACGAACTGGTTTGCGAGCCTCGGCATGCTCGGGCTGGCGGGGTCCCCCGGCGCGATCGCCTATGCTGCGTTCTATAACGGGTTCTTCTTCCTCGCCGCGGTGACGGCGTCGACCTGGTTCCTCTTGATGATGGGGGTCGAGATGGGCGCCCTGGTGGTCTTCAAGCTCACGGAAACTCGCAGCCGCGAGACACGGGTGCGCCTCGGGTTGATGATCGGGAGCTACGCCGCCTTCATCGTGTTCTTCCCCAGCATCTACTATTCGCTCGTCTTCCCCGGGGCGCCGGCGCGGGATGCGGTGCCCCTGCTCGGCTGGAGCATGGGAATCGGCACGGAGGCGCTCGCCCCTGCGGTCTTCGGAGCGGTCATCGCGACGTACCTCATCACCGCCGCGCTCTCGATGGCGTTCGGCCGACGCTGGTTGTGCTCGGTATTCTGTAGCGCGCCTCTGATGTTCCAAGGGACCACGATCGACGCGATGAAGTCGTTCAACCGCTCGAGCGGCCTCGCGCACCGATTCCTGGGGAGCCGGTTCTCGACGGCGTACTCGGTCACGATGGGAGCGACGATGGTCGCGCTCGCCGGGACGTCGGTGCTCTCCTATCTGGACGCTACCGGCCGGCTGAGCGTCCGCGTGTTGGGCCTCGATCCCACCGTGTTCTTCTTCACGCTCTCCTTCGGCGTGCTCTGGTACGTGATGTTCGTCACGATCCCGTACACGGGTAGCTACAACTGCGTCACGATGGGTTGGTGCTACACCGGGGCCATCGCCCAGGCATTCCAGAAGATCGGTGCGTTCAAGTTGAAGGTCTACGACCGGCGGGTGTGCCGGTCGTGCACGACGCTCGATTGCGCGAAAGCATGCCCGATCGGCCTCGTCGACATGCCCGGTCACTTCCGCACGAAGGGCGAGTTTCGAAGCACCAAGTGCTGCGGCGTCGGGGACTGCGTTGAGACCTGCCCCTACGGGAACCTCTACATTCACGACGTTCGCCACGTTCTCGGGCGCGCCTTCGGCATCGAGGTCGCGCGAAAGCACGCCTCCCGCCTCCCGATGGTGCATGGGGTCCCGGTGGCCGCGCACGGAACTCCTCCGCACTCCGCCGGCCCGCCCGCCCAGGCCGAGGCACAACCGTAGCCGGGCGCGGGTCCTAGCCGGCCTCCGGGGACGGAGCGGCTGTCTCGAACGGAGCGGATTCCCTCGGGCCGCGGGATACGGTGAGTCGTATGAGAACGAGTGAGGCCACGAGCAGTCCGGCGGAGATCAGGAACGCAAGGCTCTGTCCGGACAGGTAGGCGCTCGCAACGGAAGCGGGGAGATGGCCCTTGAAGGTGCCCAGGAATAACGCGTAGGCGATCGCGGCCGGGACCGCGGCCGTCACCGCGATAAGGCTCACCGCAAAACTCAGCACCGCGCCGGTGTTCCGCAGGGTGTTGAGGACCCCCGAAGCGATACCGTACCGGCCCCGCGGCGCATCGGACATGACCATGCTCGTGTTCGCGGGGAAGAACATCCCCCCGCCGATCCCGAAGACCGCCTCGATCACCCCGAGGACGTAGATGGGGGTGTTCGTGGCGAGCTGGCTGAACGCCACGAGCGCGACGATCTGTAGGGCCAGCCCGATCGTGGCGACCCGTCGGGCGCCGAATCGGTCGGTCAGCCGACCGCCGAACGGGCCGACGATCGCGGCGGCCGCGGCGTACGGGATGATCAAGTACGATGCCGTGAGGACCGAGAGGCCGTAGATCCCTTCGAGGTAGAACACCAACAAGAAGTTCACGCTGAAGATCGCGATCGACTGCAACATCGCCGCGACGGTCCCGAAGGTGAACGTTCGCTTCCGGAAGAACCCGAAGTCGACGATCGGCTGCTGGCTCACCCGGGTCTCCCAGAACACGAACGCCGTGAAGAGCGGAAGGACCAGGGCAAACGCGACGAGCGTCGAAGCGTTCGTCCAGCCGTAGAGAAGCCCCCAGGTAACGCCGACGAGCAGCGAGGTCACCGCGCCGGTGAAGAGGGCCGCGGCGGGAAGATCGAACGACTCCCCTTGGGCGGTCGGGCTCTTCGATTCTCGGAGCACCCGGTAGGCCCAAACGGTACCGATGATGCCGATCGGGACGTTGATCCAGAAGATCACTCTCCACGTCGTGAACGCCACGATCAGACCGCCCAGAATGATTCCGATGACGGAACCGACGCCCCAGATGATTGCGGTCGAGCCGAATGCGATCCCTCGTTCGTTCGATGGGAACGCTTCCGCGAGGATGGCGAGGGAGTTCGCGGTGAGCATCGCCGCACCGACGCCCTGAATCACGCGGAATGCGATCAGAAAGTTCGCGTCGGGAGAGAAACCGCAAAGAGCGGAGCCGACCGTGAAGACGACGAACCCGAGGTTGTACATCCGTTTGCGGCCGTAGATGTCCGATATCCGGCCCAGGCTGAGGACGAGGGCGGTCATCGCGAGCAGGTAGGCGATGATGACCCAGATGATCGCGATGTAGCTCGCGCTCAGGTCGCGCGCGATCGGGAGGAGCGCGAGAAGGACGATTGTCCCGTCAATCCCCGCCATCATGGAGCCGATGGAGGTGACGCTGAACGCCTTCCACTTGTACTCCATCACGCGCTCCGTTTCGATAGCCTACCCTTCGTTCGATTTCCCGGCCGTCGGACCGCCTCACTTACCCGACAGCGAAGGGGGACCCGGTCCGGTATCCGGACGGGTGGACGAAAAGACGCCCGCCGGTCCGGGCCCTCCCGCGCGGACGAGGCGCAGGGCCTACGGAATGATCTCGACCTTCGCCGCCGGAGCCTTGAAACCCGCCGTGCGATGCGAACCGTCGCAGTTGGGTTTATGCTGGCTCTGACCGCAGCGGCATAGCGCCGCCACGACCTTTCCG
>JAKAYT010000050.1 GCA_021826685.1 Thermoplasmata archaeon | reverse complement strand
ACGATCGCGCCGGGCCGGATCTCGAGCGAGACGCCATCTCAGGACCCATGGCGCCCGCCCTACATGCGCTTTGAACCCCGCGGCCGGCTCGCGCGCGTTCGGCAGTCCCTGCCGCGGCGAAGAAGTCCCGACAACTGTTATCTCGACCCGCCGGGCTCCCCCGCCGATGTCGGCGTTACCGTCCCCGGCCGGGGCCTCTCGGCCGACCCGGAGCCCGATCCGCCGGGGCTACCTCATCGGCATCGGGCTTCTGTTCACAATCGTGGGGGTTGCCCTCCTCTCGCTGTTCCTCCCCACGAACTCCGCGTCGTACACGCACATCGTTCCGATTGCGATCGGGGTGTTCGTGTGCCTGTGGGTCGGGGGAATCCTTCTCGGCCGATCCCGCGGGGCTCCCCCGTGAGGTCCCCCTCCCCGTTCCCGTGGGAGCTCGTCACCTTCGACATCGATGGCACGTTGACCACGGGCCACGGCTGGGCGCACATCGCCGAAGTCCTCGGGCGGACGGCAGCCTTTCGTGCCGCGACCGAGCAGTTCCGGGCTGGGGAGACCGGCGAGGACCAGCACCTTGAGCGCCTCCTCGCCTTGGCCGAGGGAGCGCGCCTCGCGGATCTCGAGGCCGCCCTCGAGTCCACTCCCCGGATACGATCCATCCCGGAGACCGTCGCCGAACTTCACCGCTGCGGCGCTCGGGTCGCGCTCCTGACGCACAACCCTCCCTACGTCTGCGAGTGGTACGTTCGGAAGTACGGATTCGACGACTTCGAGGGCGTGCGCGTGCCCGAACCGATGGGGGGCTGCATTCCGCGATCCGGCCCTGTGCACGCCGACAAGACCGAGCTGCTCGATCGCCTGATCCGGCGCCTCGACGTCGATCCCCACCGCTCGGTGCACGTCGGGGACGCCGCACCGGACGTCAACGTCTTCCGCCGAGTCGGAGGAGGGGTCGCTCTGAACGCCCGGAACCCGGCGGTGCGGGCGGCGGCCGACGTCGTCGCCGATCTCGAAGATCTTCGGGAGTTGTGGCCCGTCCTCGCGCACCTTGTCCCGAGGGGGTGAAAAGTGCCCTCTTCGACGTGTGGGATTTCATATAGGTCCCGGCGCTCGCCGGGTCCCCCTCCATGGAGTACGTCATCCTCCGCTCGATACGACCCACGTGGCTCACGATGCAGCTGCCCGACGACGCGGCCGAACTGCTCCGCTACCGCGGGCCGTCCTCGCGCGCGGACATCGACCGGACCGGCTCGATCTCGTTCGTGGCCCGCGGGTCGGGGATCGCACGCGTGGTCACCACTTACCTCGCCCGCGAGCCGCTGGCGGTCGAGCAGGTCCGGGACCGCCTCATCGCCAGCGCGCGTCCCGGAGACCGAAAGCTGTTCTCCATCCCCTCGGCCCTCGTGGAGTACCTGGGCCTTACCGTAGAGGTGCAGGGCCCCCGGACGGGGCGGCGGACCAACGACCAGATGATCTGGTTCGTCCCCGCGTCGGAGTACTACGACTTCCGCGCCGCGGAGGGAGCTCCGACCGGGTGGAAGGGGCCTTCGCTCGGGGGAATGGCGCACGTGTACGTCGCCAAGGCGATGCTCCCCGGACCGAGATCGCTCGCGGGCTTGGCCGAGTTGGAGTCTCAGATCGAGACCGAGGACTGGACGCGCGCCGTCGAAGCGCTTCAGCGAGGCCGTCCCGTCCCGGCGCGGGTTCCGTCGGCGGCGCGTCTGACGAAGCCGTTTTAGAAACTCCTATAAGGGACCCCCGGGATAGATACCTCGTGGCCACGGGAAATTCTCGGCCTTCTAAGTCCTCGAAGTCCGTCCCGGAGCCGGCGAGCCCGATGGGTCCGCCGGCGATGGCCCTCTCCGCTTCCGAAGGGCTGGGGGTCCCGGAGTTGGGCATTCCCGAGATTGAGCTACCCCGGTGCCCGGCCCCCGTGGACCACGATTCCCTTGCGAAGGCCATCCGTCGGTCGATCGGCCACGACGGCATGCGGCCCGAGGACGCTCGAACGGTGGCGGCCCATGTCCTCAATTTCTTCGGATTCAACGAGCGGATCATCGACAACGTTCTCGAGCCGGACGACCGCGATACTTTCTACATGCTGGAGGACCGTGGTATCCTCGAGACCGAGCGGGACGAGACCACCCTGTACGACGGTCGGGAGTGGCGGATCCACTACTGGATGATCCGCAAGGACCGGATCGTGGAGCTCGCCGAGGAAGAGACCCGGGCGATGGCCGACGCCGGCGAGAAGGACGTGGTTTACTCGGGCCGGGCGGCGCGAACGTTCACTACGTTCCATCTCCCGCACGGTGAGTCCGGGACCGGCCTCGCCGCGCACGCGATCTATCACGAGCTGGGGGACGAGATCTGGCTCGAGCACGAGCGACCGGCGTCCGAGCCGGATCCTTCGCCGTCGGAGCTACCCGCCTCCACGACCCGTCGGACCGCCCGAGCCCGCTAGATCCCTCCCTCCGCCACCGTTTTTCCCGCGGTCGGCTCGCCTCCCCGTGCGTCGCTTCGTCCTCCTAGTCCACCGCGTGCCTCGGAACGGCGCCTTCACCCTGAACGACCTCGCCGGTGGCGCCGGGCGGATGGACGAGGTCGCGCGAGCCGTATCGACCGCCTTCACGATCTCGAACGACCTGCGCCGAGACACCCACATGGTGCTCCTGTTCGGGGGGGACGGACCGAGCGCCGCCGGTCGCCGGATCACGGTATCGGGACCTCGGGTACGATACCTGAACCCCGACGAGCGCTCCACCGCGGCCCTCCTGAAGAACGCGCTCGTTCGGGCGGTCGACTTCCCGCGGGAGTTCGAGTCCTCTCCCGGGATCGTCGTGGGCCCGGTGGACGTTGGCGAGGAGCTGAGGAAGCTCGCGGCGGATCCGGACGGAGTGTGGCTGACCGAGGGAGGGGTCCCGTGGAGGTCCCGTCGGCCGTCGCGCCCTCCCGCGACGTTCTTCCTCTCCGATCCGTACGAGCCTACGGAGGAGGAGAAGACGATCCTCGTCGAGGCCCATCTCCCTCCTGTGTCGGTGGGCCCCCGATCGCTGAGGACCAGTCAGGTGGTCGACATCGTCCACCACGAACTCGACCTCGCGGAGGCGGGGGCGGGATAGCGCGCCGGGCTCAGTGGGCGAGCGCAGGCTCGACGGAGCCCGCGCGGAGCAAGCCGTGGATCGACCCGACGCGGATCCCCGAGACGAGGCCCGTGAGCCGCACGACCTCCCGCGGCTCCGGCCGGACCCTCGTCCCGAAGAGGAGCTCGTCGGGCTCTCCGAGGTTCGCGCGCGCGTATTCGAGAAGCTGGTCGAACGTTCCGAGGGTGAGGTTCGACCCGCCCTCGATGTGGAGCAGCGCGCGGGTCCGGTGGCCAAGTTCGAAGTCGAGCAGGCTGTCGCGCAGCGCCTGCGGTAGGAGGCGCTCCGGCTCCGACACGTGGGCCTCCCCGCACAGCACGGTGGACATGCCCGAGCCTTCGAGATGGCGTTTGACGGTCGCGAGGTCGACGTTTAGCTGGGAGGGGTTCTCCACCATGTCGACCATGCTCGTGACGAGGCTGTGAAGGAAGGCGTTCCGTACGCCCAGCGCCCGATGGATCGGGAGCGAGTCGAACCGACGCAGCTTCTCGTTCGCCATCAGGAGCAGCAGTCCGCCCATGGCCTCGAGCTCCCCCAGCGTAGCGCGGACCGACTCGCGCCGGGTCGCGTTGTTGCGGACCTCCACATGGAAGGGAAGGAACGCGACCGGCACGGGGATCGCATCCGTCTCCCGCAGTTCGCGCACCAAGTACGGTAGCAGAGCGCTCCCGGTCCCGCCTCCGAGCGCGCCGAACAGAAAGACGACCTCGTAGGGCCGAAGCTGCCGAAGGATCTCGTCGCGCTCCTCCTCGATGGCCCCCAGGACCCCTTCCCGATCGCCTCCGGATCCTCGCCCCCGAAAGCGGCGGTGACCGATGAGGATGCGACGATCGATCGGCATCCGTTCGAGATGGCCGGCGTCGGTGTTGATCGCGAGCGGCCGCACGCCGGGGGTGGCGAGCCCAAGCAGGTCGCGGACGGCCTCGGAGCCGGCGCCCCCGAGCCCGACCATGGCGAACGAGGTAGGGCGGTCGAACCCGGCCCATGCCGTCGTCTCTTCCGCCGGCATCGCTCGTTCCGCCGTCTACGGGGTCGTGGGGGGTTCGCTCGCGGCCGGCGCGTCCGCGAGCGAGCGCGTCGGGCGAGGAGGCCCCGAAGCTTCGATGCGTTGGCGGATGTACTCGCGCACGGCCCATCGAACCGCATCGTCCACGGAGACCGAGTTTCCGTCCCGGACGAATTGCTCGAGGCGGCTGTTGTCGTGCTTCGATAGCTCGACGACGACCTTGCGGACGTTCGGCGGCGGAAGATGGACCTCGACGTAGCGCTCGAGCCCTTCGCGGATCGTATCGGAGATGGTGGCGGTCCCGTTATCCTGTTGGATTTGTTTTAACTTCTCGAGCAGGTCCTGCGGGATCCGAACTGTGACCCGTTCCGAAGTTTCCGTCATTTCCGTCAGACAATATCTGCCGCTTTGTCTGACGAATGACAGATGCGCGTTCTAGTATTTGAAATCCGCTTGTCGAAGGCACCCTCCGATCCACCGGAATCTGCTTCGACGCCGTTCGGACGTTCGCGGGTCTGGCCACGGTCCTGGTCTTCGCGACCCCAATGTTTCGGGCGCCGGGGTCGAGCGTCGGCCCCATCGTCGTCGGAGCCGCCCTCGCGACGTTCGCGCCCGTCGTCGTTCTTCCAAGCGCGAGCGTTTCAGCCGGGGCCACGTGTTCTCCCAAGCCTTCGGGGTTGGAGTAGCCTTCACGACGATCCCCGGGGAGACCGGGTTCTGACTGCGGAACTGTCGGGCCGGCGACCCGCCTATCGAGACCTCGAGAGCCCGGTCTCGGGGGCGGGGTCCGAGGGCCCACGCGGAGTCTTAGGGCCGCCCAAGCGGCGGGGGTTGGACGGGGGCCGAAGCTTCATGCGGGGAAGCGGTTCCCATCGTGCGGGTGAGACAATCCCGTGACCCCCACTCCGACCCCCTCGACGGTG
>JAKAYT010000021.1 GCA_021826685.1 Thermoplasmata archaeon | reverse complement strand
AGGCCGCAGAGCAACTCGGAGCCCGAGACGTTCCCCAGCGAGGTCACGAGGGGTTCGAGGGCGGAGAGCCCGTCGCGCAGCGCCCCAATCTCCCCCGGTCGTACGCGACGGCCGGCGACCCTCGAGGCGATCCGGGCCAGGTCCGGGATCCGGGAGAGGGAGGCCCGAACCTCGGCGAGCGCTGCGCCTTGGCTCTCGAACTGTGCCACCGCTTCCTGACGCCGGCGGATCGCGTCAAGGTCCGCGAGAGGGTGGGTAATCCAGAAGGCGAGGGTACGGCGGCCGGCCGCGCTCGCGGTCTCGTCCCACGATGAGAGAAGCGTGGGACCGTCCGGATCGTCCGGGTTCATCGATCGGCTGATCTCGAGGTGACGCAGCGTCTTCGCGTCGAGCGTGAGGGTCCGGGCCGCGGCGGCCCGCTCGACGAGGGCGAGGACCGGCAGGAGGCGCGGCTGGGTCGATCGAATGTAGGCCGCTAAGGATCGATCGGCGCGGTCGACGGCGGGCGCGGTCGGCCCCTCCTCTCGAAGTGCGGGGGGGAGCTCTGTCGCGTCGAGCGGAGTCGGGGCGACCTCGATCCGGGCCCGGGGGAACTCGCGCTCCGCCAGGTGGGCGAGGGCCCCCCGATCCTTCCCGGAGGAGGACACGAGGATCTCCCGGGGAAAGAACGGGGCCAACTGTACCATCAGCGACTCGACCGCGGGCGCCTCCGAGGCTCCGTGGTACCACTCCCCGGTGGACACGTCGACCGCCGCCCAGGCGTTTCCGTCCGAGCCGGCGTGGGCGATCGCGAGGAAGTTGTGATCCGGCCCCCCCAGGATTCCGTCCTCGACCACCGTGCCGGGTGTGACGACCCGTGTCACCTCGCGTCGGACGAGCCCTTTCGCGTCCCGCGGGTCCTCGATCTGGTCGCAGAGCGCGACGCGGTGGCCCTTGCGCACGAGCCGGGCGAGATAGGTCTCGACGGCATGGTAGGGCACGCCGGCCATCGGCATGCGCCGGCCGTTCGTGTCCGGCGCCCTCGCGGTGAGTTGCACGTCGACCTCGTGCGCGAGCAGCTTGGCATCGTCGCCGAACGTCTCGTAGAAATCCCCCACCCGGAACAGCACGAGGTGGCCCGGGTAGCGCTGGCGCACCCGCTCGTACTGCTCGATCAGCGGGGTCGTCGCGGGGGACGCGCTCATCCGTACGGTGACGAGAGCCCGCCCATATATCCTACAGGAAGGAGCGAGGGGCGCTGAGGGGGAGATTTGAACTCCCGAGGCGTCACCGCCACCAGCTTTCAAGGCTGGCGCCTTGCCGGGCTAGGCTACCTCAGCGCGGAAGCGCCCTATGCGCCCGGTCCCGGATAAACCTCGCGCTCCCCCCGGCGAGGACCGGGGGAATGCAGGTGCCGGGACTTTCCCGCGCAGAGGAGGGGACCCCTGGCGATTTGAACCCGGGTGGTCAGCTTGGAGGGCTGACATCCTACCACTAGATTACACCTGCACGGACCGCCGGTCCGGGCGGGCACCGACCGGCCCTATCTTAATTTGGTGGCTGCCGACGGTGCGGCCGTGCCGGCGGGCGAAAGGTCGACCAGCGCCACCCGCTCGAGCACCAGCCCTTCCCAAGACGATCGGGGAACGATCGCACGCTCCACGGCGGTGATCCCGAGTCGGGCCATCGTCGCCTCGCTCGGCTCCCGGGGCAGGACCGTCGGGTCGGCGATAAGTCCGAGAGCGCCCAGGGTCTCCTCAAGCGAGCGCGGTCGCTCGACCACGAGGACGAACTCCTCGGTCGACGGGCCCACACCTACCTTTGCGAGGGCACGGCCAAGCTGGTCGTCCCCGGAAACGTAGAGGGCGAACTCGGCCCCCCGGTCGCGCAGCCGCTGCGCGCCCGAACGACGGCTGCGGCCGAGGTGCGCCCAGGCCGACACGAGGTGCCGTTCCCCGGCGATCGACCGTGCGTCGAAGAGGGCCACCAGTGCCTCGGAACTTGCGGACTGGCCGCGTAACGTAGCAATCAGCTCGGACGAGGAGGGCGTCTCGGGCGTCCGTCGACGCGCCCCGGTGATGAGCAACGACCGTTCGGTCGAGGGGCGCGGCGAGCTCACGAGCTTACTCCCGGGCCATGAATTCGAGAAACTCCTCGAGCGTTCGCACCTTGAGAGTGTAGTTGGTGCGCTTCTCCTCGCCGATCGTGGAGGTGGGCGTCGGCCCGTAATCGTGGCCGGGCAGGACGATGAGATCGTCGTCCATCGCCCGCACCCTGCGGATCAGGGTATCGTACATCTGGACGGGGTCGCCGCCCGGAAGGTCGGTGCGCCCGCACTCCCCGACGAACAGCGTGTCGCCGGTGGCGACGTACGGGCCAAAGCGGTAGAACACCGAGTCCGGGGTGTGGCCCGGCGCGCCGATCACTTCCACGTGCATCGGGCCGGCGTCGAGGGTGCTGCCGTCCTCGACGGAGATGTCCTGTCCGATCGGCGCGACGCGATGCGCCACGATCTTCGCCCCCGTGTGTTCCCTTACCGCACGGTTTCCCGCGATGTGGTCCGGGTGTCGGTGGGTGTTCAAGATGAACCGGACCTGTACCCGGTGCCGGTCGATCGCGTCGAGGAGGTCGACGGGTTCGAACGAGGGATCGATCACGATCCCCTCGCCGCCTTCCCGGTCCGCCGCCAGATAGCTGAAGTTCTGGTAGGGACCGATGTGCCGCTGTTCCAACAACACGGCCTGCGCGAGGGAGGCAGGCTATTTCACTCGTGCCGGAGCCCACCCTCGGTCCGAACGTGAAGGGAGCGCTCGGAAGGAGCCTTCCGCGTGCGCCTCTCCCTTTTATGGCCGACCGACTCGGCCGGGGCAGCATGCCGAGCCGACCGTCGTCCGTTTGTGCCCGCGGTACCCCGAGGATCCGTGATGAGTGATCTCGCGATCGAAACGCGGGACCTCGTCAAGGTCTACGGTGGCGCCGTGAAGGCGCTCGATGGCATCTCCTTCGACGTCCGGCCCGGCGAGGCGTTCGGCCTCCTCGGCCCTAACGGCGCCGGCAAGACCACCACGATCTCGATCCTCACCACCCTGGTCAGCGTGACGAGCGGCCGCGCTCTTGTAGATGGGCTCGATGTCACCCAGCAGCCCGAAGAGGTCCGCCGGCGCATCGGGCTCGCATTCCAGATCTCGACCGCGGACGGCGAGCTCACCGGCCGCGAGAATCTCGAGGTCGAGGCGGGTCTTCAAGGAATGAGCCGTTCCGAGTCCAAGAATCGTATCCGCGAACTCCTCCATCAGATGGACCTCGCCCCCTATGCGGACCGGGCGGTCAAGGGATACTCCGGCGGGATGCGCCGTCGCCTCGAGCTCGCGGTCGGGATCGTGCACCAGCCGCGCATCCTCTTTTTGGACGAGCCGACCCTGGGTCTCGACCCCCAGGGTCGGGCCGGGTTCTGGAAGTACCTCCGGGACCTGCGGCGCGACACCGGACTGACGCTCCTGTTGAGCACCCATTACTTAGAGGAAGCCGACCAGTTGTGCGATCGGATCGCGATCGTCGACCACGGCAAGATAGTGGGAGCGGGCACGCCCGCGGAATTGAAGGAGAAGACCGGCGGGGACTCCGTCGTCGTCAAGCCGACGAAGGGGGAGGATCTCACCGCGCTCCTTCAGAAGATCCCCGGAGTGCAGGGCGTCACGCGCGCGGAAGGATTCTTCCGAGTCAAGTGTCCCCGCGGGGAGCCGCTGGTCCCGTCGATCGTCACGACGTGCGACCGCGCCGGCATCGAGCTCGCGAGTGTGGAGATCCGCAAGCCGAGCCTGGACGAGGTCTTCCTCGAGCTCACCGGTCGTGCGTACCGTGGTGAGGAGGATTCCGACACGGCCGGATTCCTCTCGGAACGGATGAACACGATGCATCGCTCGGGGAGGCCCTGATGCTGCGCGAGCTGGGGGCACTGCTGCGACGCGAGTTCCTTCGATACGTGCGGACGCCCGTATGGATCATGTCGAGCCTGCTGGTGCCGATCCTGTATCTCGTACTCTTCGGGCAGGGGTTCGGCTCGATCAACGAGCTCTGTCTGCAACCGGGCGCCTGCTTGGGGGCCCCGAACTACTTCTCGTTCTTCTCGGTCGGGATGGTCGGGTTCGTCGCGCTGACGATGTCGCTGTTCTCCGGCGCGAACGTCATCTTCGACAAGGGTCTCGGGATCATCAAGCGCCAGGTCGCGACGCCGGCGCCGCGCTCGTCGATCTTCCTTTCGCCGCTCCTCTTCCGCTCGTTGATGGGGCTCATCCCGACGTTCCTCGTCCTGGGCCTGGCGGTCCTGCTCGCCCACGTGTCGGGGTTTGTGGGTCTCACGATTTCGGGGTCTCCCGGCGTCGTAGGCGCCCTGGAGGTCTTCACCGCGGTACTCGTGCTCTCGTTGATGTTCAACGCGCTGTTCCTCGCGTTTGGCTTTGCGTTCGAGAGCCCGCAGTCCTACTTCGGAATCGTGAACCTTCTCAACCTGCCGATCCTCTTCCTCTCGAACGCCCTGTACCCTCCCACGACCGAGCCCGGATGGTTGCGGAACATCGCGGCGTACAACCCGGTATCGATGTGCGTGAACGTCCTGAGGGAGAACCTGTTCAGCTCCGCGCGATTCTACAGCTACCCTCCCGAGATCTACCTCGCGGGACTCCTCGGCTGGGCGGCCCTGTTCATCGTCATCGCCCTCGTCCTGGCCCGTCGGGCCCTCCGCACACCGTAGCCCGTCGCTACCGCGAGGGTTCGCGCTCCTCGTCGTCGGGATAACGTTGGCCGGTGACCGCGTTGAGAACGACGCGCCCGGCGGGACCCTCGAAGTACCAGAACGGCACGTAGACGCGTCCGAGCGGGCCGACCCGTACATCCTCGGGTTGCGGAGGCACCCGCCGGGTCTCGACCACGACGGTGCCTCCATGCTGCTCGGTGTGATCGACGCGCACGGTGTGATGCCGGCAGATCCACTCGGTCGCGATGGCCCGGGCTTCGTCCGGCCCGATCTCGGGCTCCGGAACCGACCCCTCGGACCGGCGGACGAGCTCGTAGTCGCTCGCGGCCCAGCTCTCGGCGCGGTGGCGCAGCGCGTTCACCGCGACGAGATGCTCGCTCGTCCGTCGCTCGCCCCCGTGCGGAGACGGCGCGCGGACCCGGTACGAAGCGACGAAGTAGGGGACCCAGCGCAGGACCGGCCGCAGCCCCGGTTCCCCCACGATCCGTTCCGCTTCCTCGCGGGCGAGGCGGGGCCGGACCGCCTGGTCCTCGGGGGGAACCGCCGCCGGCGGCAGCTCGAGGGAATCGTCGCCGGAAGGTCCGCCGGGCCGCTCCTCGGGTCCTCCGAGAAGGATCTCACCCAGCGCAAACGCGATCGTGGAGGGCGTGAACACTTCGATACCACGATCGGCGGCGAGCGACCGGGCCACGTCCCCCGGCTCGTCCGGATATACGATCGCGCGGTGGAGGGCATCGGAGGGGAACGCTGGCTCGACGTCCCTCGGGGATCTGAGTTCTCGGAGCAGCACGATCGCTCGGTGCTTCGAAGGGCGGATCGCCACCCACCCCTCCGGGAGCTCGGAGACCTGGTAGTCCGCGGCCTCGAGCAGGCGGCAGAGCCGTCGGAGAGCATCGAGGGGCTCCACGGTGGGCGTAGTGGCCGGCGCGATATCTCCCTAACCTCCACGCCCCTAGCTTCCTTGCGCGGAGATACTCTATATATTGCAACCCTCCCGTTCATCAAGGGCGATGGCCGAAGCCCTGCATCTCAAGGTTGCCGAGGTCGCTCAACAGGACGTAGGTCTCGGCACCGCGCGGATCGACGAACGGACGCGACAGCGCCTCAAGGTCGGGGCGGGAGACATCGTCGAGGTCCGGGGCCGCAAGGTCACCCCGGCGATCGTCGCGAAGGCGATTCCCGAGGACGAGGGCAAGGGACTCATTCGGCTCGAGGCGATCCTCCGGCGGAACGCCGGGGTTAGCATCGGCGACCGGATCCAGGTGCAGCGAATCGACTGTCCGAGCGCCGAATCGATCACGATCGCCCCCATCTACGCGGGCTCGGCTCGTATGGACTTGGGCCCGGGGCTGGAAAGCTTCGTGCAGAAGGCCCTCGCTCGCCGGCCGTTCGTGCGCGGGGACGTCTTCGTGATACCGGGCGTGTTCCTGATGGGGGGATCGCTACCCTTCATGGTCGTCACCACCCAGCCGAAGGGGATCGTCCAGGTCTCCCCGACGACCCTCATCACGATCAAGGAGGAGACCGTCAGCGAGGCCGAGATCGCCGCGCCGCGCGTGTCCTACGAGGATATCGGAGGCCTCCGGGAGAAACTGGGGCGGGTTCGGGAGATGATCGAGCTGCCGCTCAAGCACCCGGAGCTTTTCGACCGGCTTGCGATCTCGCCGCCGAAGGGCGTATTGCTCTACGGCCCGCCCGGAACGGGGAAAACCCTCATCGCGAAGGCCGTGGCCAACGAAGCCGGTGCGCACTTCATAGGGATCCAGGGACCGGAGATCATCTCGAAGTACTACGGGGAGAGCGAAAAGGAGCTTCGTGAGAAGTTCGAGGAGGCGGAGAAGGACGCGCCGAGCGTCATCTTCATCGACGAGTTGGACTCGATTGCTCCCCGTCGCGACGAGGTGGTCGGCGAGGTCGAGCGCCGGGTGGTCGCCCAGCTTTTGACCCTGATGGACGGCCTGTCGGGCCGGGGGAATGTCATCGTCATCGCGGCGACGAACCGTGAGGAGGCGATCGACCCCGCGCTGCGCCGACCCGGCCGTTTCGACCGGGAGATCGAGATCGGGGTCCCGACGGTCGCCGGTCGCCTCGAGATCCTTCAGATCCACACGCGTGGGATGCCGATCGAAGGGAGCGAGCGCGAACGGGAGAGGGTCCTCCGCGAGCTCGCCGCCCTCTCGCATGGGTTCGTCGGCGCGGACCTTGCGGCGCTCGCGCGAGAGGCTGCGATGCGGGCGCTGCGACGCTACCTGCCCGAGATCGACTTCGACAAACCGATCCCGTTGACCCTGCTCGAGCGGATGAAGGTCACCGAGCGCGACTTCAAGGAGGCGCTCAAGCAGATCGAGCCCTCGAGCTTGCGCGACGTCGCCGTCGAAGTCCCCACGACCCGCTGGGAGGAGGTGGGGGGCTTGGAGAGCGTGCGCGCGACCTTAGTGGAGTCGGTCGAGCTTCCGTTCCGCAACCCCGAGGTCTATCGCCAGATGGGGATCGATCCTCCGCGCGGGATTCTGCTCTACGGCCCGCCGGGGGTGGGGAAGACCTTGCTGGCGAAGGCCGTAGCGACCGAGAGCCAAGCGAACTTCATCAGCGTCAAGGGCCCCGAGGTCATGAGCAAGTGGGTCGGGGAGAGCGAGAAGGCCATCCGGATGATCTTCAAGAAGGCTCGCCAGGCCTCCCCGTCCATCGTCTTCATCGATGAGATCGACGCGATCGCGCCGCGGCGAGGGCTTCAGAACTCGAGCGGCGTCACCGAACGGATCGTCAATCAGCTGCTCACGAGCATCGACGGGCTCGAATCCCTCGACCGCGTGCTCGTGATCGCGGCGACGAACCGACCGGACATTCTGGACGAAGCGCTGCTGCGCACGGGCCGCTTCGACCACTGGCTCTACGTCGAGCCTCCCAACGCCGCGGGCCGGCTTGAGGTCCTGAAGGTGCACACGCGCCTGATGCCGCTGACGGAGGACGTGAATCTCGACCAGATCGCCGCCCGGACCGATGGGCTGGTCGGCAGTGACTTGGCCGCCCTATGCCGGGAAGCGGGCCTCAACGCCATCCGGGAGAACCCGAAGGCGACGAAGGTTACGATGGCGCACTTCGAGCTGGCGATGCGCACGGTCCACTCGAGTACCGATGCCGACTCCCTGAAGTTCTACGAGGAGTTCCAGAAACACGGGCTCCGCGAACGCCCCGGACGGCCACGCGAGGAGCCGATGACGGCGATCTATCGTTAGCGGGGCGCGTCGACGGGCGCCCAGGTCCGCCGGATCGCGTCTTTTCTCGAGCAAGCTATAAGTAGGAGGCCAAGGTTCGCGCGCCGAGTTCCCCTATCGAGGGATTTCGCGAAGGAGACGTGAAGTTGTTGCGTACTGGCGTGCTGAAGGTCGCCCTGTGGTCGGTCGTGCTGCTCGTCGTCGCAGCCAGCGTGCTGCCGATGGTCAGTGCCTCGAGCTCGACGTACACCCTCTACGGGTACGCCTACCAGGGCACCGGAGCCCCGGTGCCGGGCGGCGTCACCGTCGACCTCGTGTCGTCGGCCACCGGGCAGGTGTACACCACCACGACCTCGCCGGGCGGCGGTTTCCTCTTCGCGAGCGGAACCAACGCCCCGAACCTCGCGCCCGGTACCTGGGGGGTCCGCATCCCGGTCCAGACGAACCTCACCGGCCTTCAGACCTCTACGGGAACGATCCCGTATCCCGTCGCCGTACTTCCCGCGAGTTCGTCGCCGGCGTACCTGTACCAGTCGAGCTCCAACCTGACGAGCGGAGGGCTGACGGGCTTCGTTACCGTCCGCAACGTGAACGTACTCCAGTACGACGCAACCATCAACGGCACGGTCACCTACGCCCCGACCGGGGGCACCCCCGCCGTACAACGGGGCGCCACGGTCGAGCTCTTGGATCCGGCCCGGAACGACATGCCTCTCGTCACGAATGTGACGAACTCGGCGGGATTCTACTCGCTCCAAGCCCCCCAGGGAGCCTGGGTCCTTGAGACGATCCTTCCCGCCCCGAACACCCGCTACAACCTCACGGAGGTAAGCATCTCCGAGTTCCAGAAGATGACCGTGAACGTCGTCGTCGGGAACTACATCGTTTCCGGAACGCTCAGCGTGGGCTCGAGCGGCGCGGCGCCAAACACGCCGGGCAACGTCACGGTCTACGACCCGACGGACGGCCACATCTACACGGGATCGTTCGCTCCGAGCGGGTACTACTCGTTCGGAACTACCTCCAACCTCACCGGCCAGACGATCGAGGTCTTCCTCGAGGCGACGAACACAACGACCGCCTACTACACCACGACCGTGACGAGTTCTGCGACGGTCAAGAACGTCCGGACGAGCCCGGCGGCCCCGTCCAACCGGGCCAGCTATGTCACGACGCTCAACTTCACTTCGTTCAATCGAGGGATCGGGAACGGTACCCTCTCGGTCTACACCAACGCGACCCTCGGCAACAACACCATCCTATCCTATCTGCCGAACGAGACGGTCGGACAGCTGTGGGCCCAGCTGGGTTTGGACTTCTCCCACAGCTCGACGTTCTCCTCCGCGGATTGGCCGGCGGTCGTCCAGTACTTGAACTCGAGCGGCGCCTTCTTCCCGGCCATCCAAGCCGGCACGACGATCAACGGCACCGGCTTCACCACGAACTACCTCAGCAACGGAGCCCCGGCCTACTCCTTCGCGGCCAGCTCGGCGTGCTCGTCCACGGACTGCGGACCGACCTCGACGAACTCGATCTCTCTGAGCTACGCTCAGACGTTCTCGCTGAGTTCGACCGTGACCGCGAACAGCCCGGCGTACACGCTCCAATTCAACGTCCTGAATCCGAACTCGCACGGGAGCTACGTCTACAACGCGGTCCTACCGACCGGCTACGTGCTGAAGGCCGGGACCGTCGCCCCGAAGGGAGTTGCCTTCCAGGGAGCCGGACCGGACGGGACGTGGACGACCGTCGGCATCACGACGTACCCGAGCTCGTCGACCTACACCACGATCACGTTGCCCATCGTGAAGGAGGGCGGATCCACCCCGATCGTCAACGTGACCGGCTCGAACTTCGGGTTCTCGAGTGCCAACGTCCTCAACTCGACCCACGGGAACTACACTGTCGTGGTCGCGCAGGGAGTGAACAACACGTTCAGCGCGCTGAACACGATCTACGCCTCCGGCGTGAACGGAACCTACTACTCCTGGGACTTCGGGGACGGCAACTACTACAATTCGACCTCGAGCACGACGACCTACGCCTACCTCACGAACTCGAGCGTCACCAACGCTCCGTACGACGCCTCGCTCACGATCCGCAGCTCGTCCGGCGCCCTCAACACGACGGCGTTCCACGTTTGGGTCGGCCCGAAGACCGGCGTGGCGGCGGTCCTGAGCTACAACGTAACGGGATCGAGGTTTGTCAAGCAGGCCGGCGGCGTGACGTACCTCCAGGTCAACTACGGCTACCCGATCACGTTCAACGCGACCGCGAGCCGCGCGAACAGTACGGATCGTTCGATCCCCGGCGTTCTGAGCGTGGCCTTGTTCAGCTTGGCGGCGAACAAGTACGCTCGGACGCAGAACAACTCCGTCAGCACGGGGGCGACGTTCGACACCCCCTTCTCGGTCAGCTTCCTCGGGAACGGCTTCTACTTCAACGGGACCACGATCGGTGGTCAGCACGTCTCCTTCCTGGGCTGGCGCTACTACGTCAACCTGACGGTGTGGAGCGGGACCGGCGGCTACGGGACCACGTCCCTGATTGTCTTGGTCAACGACACGCAGAAGCCGATCAGCGCGTTCAGCTTGCTGAACAGCGCCGGCGCCTACATCCCGCCCGGGGGGTCGGTGACCGAGGCGAGCAACTTCACGGCCAAGATCGTCCTCAACGGTGCGAACTCGAGCGACCCGAACAATGGATCGATCGTGAAGTACGTCTGGAACATCACCAACTCGGGCAACTCGAGCTACCACCACGCGAACATCACGCAGATTGCGACCGGGCCGAGCTACAAGTACCCGGGTCGCGTAGCCGTTTGGCTGCCGCCGCAGACGGTCGCCTACACGATCAACCTGACCGTGATGGACCGGGCCGGGAACACAAACTACTCCAAGCAATCGATCACCGTGGCCGTGAACTCGACCGTGCGGCCGATCATGTCCGCCGCGAATTTCACCGGCCCGACCAGCCTCGTCGAAGGCACGGGTTACACCTACTGGATCAACGTGACGACGGGCGGCGGCTCGAAGGCCGTCGGCTACAACATCACGGTCTCCTGGTATCTGTTGAGCCCGAGCGGCACGGGCGCGAGGAAGGTCGTCGTTCCCTCGAGCGATGTGCTGTTCTACAACTACTCGAGTCCGGGCGTGGTCAACACCACCGTTGCCTACAAGGGACTCTATCCCGCCCTCGCGCTCAACAAGACCGTCCGCGCGGAGATTACGTGGACCCCGGGCCTCACCGGCAACTACAACCTCTACGCGAACGTATCGGCTTCGAACGAGTACGCGGCGAACTACAATAGCGGGCCGCAAACGGTGGTCCTAGCGATCGCGATCAGCCCGAGTCCCTTGAGCCAGGCGCTGATCTACATCGTCATCGCCGCGGTCGTGATCGTGCTGATCGTCTTCGCGGTGTATTGGTACCGCCGGCGCGGACGCCAGCGCACGCGCCCCGCGAGCCGCTCGGGCTTGGAGCGAGGCTCGCGCCGCAAGGACGACAGTGACGACTCGAGTTGAGCTCCGAGAGAGCTTCGCTCCCCCGGGGCTCCCCGCCTCCGCCGTTTCGCGAGCGAGCGGACCCGCTACCGATCACGCGCGGTGACGGCGGCGCGGCCCGGTAGAGAACGCCGGTCCGTGGCGAGCCTTAGCCGTAGGGTCCGACCTCATCCAAGAGGTCCACGTGGGTCAGGAGCATGCGCCGGCAGCAGTAGCGCGTGAGGCCCAACTGATCGAGCACCACGCCCGGGTCCTCTCCGCGTGCCGTGCGCTCTCGGTACTCGTCCCAGTGCTGGCCGATCACGGCCCCGCAGGTGAAGCATCGGACCGGCACCATCATCGTCATGCTGCGTTCTCCCTTCTTCCTAACGGTAGGACTTCTGCCGCCGAGCGCGAGCGCCACGGCCACCGGGCCGCTTCGGGAGCTTGCGGCGGGGGTCGTTGACGATGAGCGATCGATCGTAGTGCTTGAACATCTCGTCGAGCGCCGGGTCCTTGAGCCACCGTAGAAGGCCCCGCGCGATGGCGGTGCGGGCGGCCGACGCCTGGCCCATGACCCCTCCGCCCTGGATATCGACCGCGATGTCGATCGTCTTCCAGCGGTCGCCCACCATGAGCAGCGGCTCCTGAATCTTGAACCGGACGAGCTCGGGCTCGACCAGTTCGAGCGGGCGGTCGTTGATACGCACGAGGCCGCGTCCCTTGCGGATGGTCGCGCGGGCGATGGCCTCTTTGCGCTTGCCCGTGGCGAGGACGACCTGCGGGGCCTTCACACGCGCGCTCCTAGGAGGACCGAGACCTCGGCGAGAGTGATCGGGGCACGAAGCGCGGGCCGTGCCTTGGCCGCGGGGAGCGTCTCCGGGGTGGCGCCTTGGTACTCGGGGGGTACCCCCATATGGACTTCCAGTCGGTCCAGCGCCTCTTTTCCACGCGTCTTCAAGTGCGGCAGCATCCCGCGGACCGTGCGACGGAAGATCCGGTCCGGATATCGGGGGAAGTGAGGCCCGCTGCGCACGGAGCCGCGTGCCCGATGGGCGGTGTAGGTCGCGACGACCATCGATCGGTTGCCCGTCACGACGCTCTTCTCGGCGTTCACGACGACGATGCGTTCACCCTCGAGCAAGCGCCGCGCGATCACGCTGGCCGCGCGGCCGAGCACGAGGCCGGACGCATCCACCACCTTCGCCGTGGGCGCCGGCAGGGCCTTCGGCGCGGCCTCAGGAGACAATGCGTACTCCTGCCCCATCCGGGCGCCACTTCAGCATCTCGTGAATCGTAAGGACCTTGCCGCCGGCCGCGTGCACCTTCGCCCGAGCGGTCTCGGAGCAGTCGAAGACCCCGACGGTGAGCGGGCGGGAGAGCGAGCCGCTGGACAGCAGCTTGCCCGGCACCACGATGGCCTCGTTCCCGCCGGCCGCGCGCGCAAGATGGCCCACGTTGACCGGAGAGAACTGGTGTCGGCTGCGCTCGAGGCGGTCCGCGACCGCGCTCCAGATCGGGGCATCGTTCGCCCGAGCGGCGCGGCGGAGCTCGAGCAGGGCGTGCGTCAGCTCCGGGTTCTGTTTTCCAAGACTTCGGGCCATGCAGGGAGCGCCTCGACCCGGGTGCGTGATATAAGGATTACCGGCCGAATTTCGCCGAGGGATGGCGCGTGCGGCCGGCGAGGACAGGCGGATGCCGCGCGACCGACTCGAACGTACGATTAAATAGCGTCCCCTGCCATGGACGCGGAAGAGGCTCCCGATGAGAAAGTTCCTCACCGAACTCCAAGGCAAGACCGTGATGACCGCCGATGGGCAGATTCTGGGCGTCATCGACAACTTCGTCGTCGACACCGTCACGGGATCGATTGCGCATGTGCTCGTCACCCCGGGCGAAGATGTCGAGTCACGCCTGTTCCAGTCCGACACGGCCGGCCGTCTCGTGCTCCCCTTCAAGAGCATGCGCGCGGTGAAGGACGTCGTCGTGGTGGACATTGGAAAGTGAATCTTCGGCACGGCCGTTCGTCAGCATCGTCACCACCGTCCGCAACGAGGAAGCGCACCTGCGCCCGCTGCTGGACAGCCTGATTCTCCAAGAGCCTCCGTTCGAGATCGTCCTGGTCGATGGCGGGAGCCACGACTCGACCTTCGCCATCGCGGAAGAGTACGAGCGCCGATACCCGGGCCAGATGCGCGCCGTCCGCCAAGCGACCTCCCGAGGCGAAGGGCGGAACGTAGGGGTCGCAGCGGCGAAGGGGGAGCTGATCGCGTTCATCGATGGCGACTGCGTTGCGGATCCCGGATGGCTGCGGGCGCTAAGGAACGGATTCTCGGAATCTATGGTGGTCGCGGGGAAGACGGCCCCGATCGTCGCGTCGAAGTTCGGTGAGCTCGAGCGGGTCGAGTTGTACGTCGCCGGGAGCGACGTGACATACCCGTCCAGCAACCTCGGGTACCGTCGATCGCTCTTTCAGAAGCTGGGGGGATTCGATCCGCGTTTCGTCACGGCCGAGGACATCGATCTCAACCTGCGGGCCGTGCGGGCCGGAGTGACGATCCGATACGTTCCCGAGGCGGTCGTCTTCCATCGCCCCCGGGCCACCTGGCCGACCTTCGTCCGGCAAGCGTTCTGGAATGGCTACGGCCGTAAGCAACTGACGGAGAAGCACGGGAGCCTGTGGGAGCGCTACCGGATCGAGCGGCTGGCCACCGACCAACACGGGTACGTGGCCCTGGCCCGACTCGGCGCCGCGATGACGGGCTACCTCGCCCGGGTTCTTACGGGAGGACACGAGCGATTGGGAACCCCTTCGTCGCGCAGCGCCACGGGGGTCGGCTCCGATCGCGTCTAGGCGCGCCCGGACTTCTGTAGCTCGAGAAGATCTTCCGTACTGACCTTCTCGCCCTTCTTGAGGCGCGCGAGGAAATCGTCTTCCTTCGGGGGTTCGCCCGCCTCGGCCCACGAGCTCGGCGCGCGGCCCCCGCGGGCGGCGTACAGCAGCTTCTCAATGTCGCGGACCTCTTCAATCGCCGCGATGTGCGCGCGGTGTTCCTCATCGGCTCGGCTCTTGGTCTCGATCAGCTTCGCCTGGACCTCGTCGGCCTGACGGCGGAGCTCGTCCACGGCTTCGTAGAGCGCGACCATCTGGTCGTGGGCGTTCTGCGCCTCCTCCGCGAGCCGGCCGACGGCGGCGTGGTGCGCCTCGGCCTGGGTTCGGGCTTCGTTCATCTCGGAGAGGGCCTGGTCGATCTCGGGATCCCGCCGGAGCTGCTCGTCCTGGTCGCGGATGGCGGCCTCGAGGCGCTTCATCTCCTCGATGAGGCGCTTCTCCTGGTCGCCGGTCAGCGCCGTGGTCATGTGCCGGAACTCGAGTTCCTTGAGCTCCTTGCGGAGGCGCCATACCGGCACCGCGCCCGGTCGTGGCGTGCGATTCCGCTTCAACTCCTGGAAGCGGTCCCCGGCGATCTGGAGACGATGATTCCACTCCTCGCGGAGCTTCTTCTCCGCCCGGACCTGTTCGTTGAGCTGGTCGCGGGCCCGGCGGTGTTCCTGGGCCTCGGAGCTCTGCCGATGGAGATCGTCCAAGATCCGGCCGCGTTCGTCCGCCAGCGCGCGCGCCTCGGCATTCAGGCGGTCCCGCTCGCCGCGATGCTGGTCGGCTTTCTGGTTGGTCTCGAAGCGCTTGCGCTCGAGTTCGAGGGTCGCATCGGCCACGGGCCACTGTCTCCGCGCCTCAAGCGACGGAAATCGGAGTTCGAGAGTGGGACGCCATAAAAGGCTAACTCGACCCCGGCACGACTCTCGCTACCGGCGGGAAAAGCACTGCGAGTTCCGCGCTACCCTAATATCGGCGGTCCCGCTCGGATTCGAGTGTGGAAGAGGTCGGACGCATCTTCGGTGACGTCGGACTCGGCCGCTTCCAGCTGAGCCTGAGCCGCCCGGTCGAGCGGGGAGACTACCTGTCGGTCCCCGATGAGGACCACGGGTACGTCCTCTGCCAGCTGGACGATCTCCAGCGCAAGAGCGATCTCGATCTCGAACAGGCCGGCGCGCTCACCCCGGCGGACGAGACCCACGTCCATGAGAGCCTCCTGGGCCACGCGATCATCATCGGCTACCGGGACACGCAAGGCGTCGTCAAGATCCCCACCATCCCGTTCCGCCCCGGCGCTCACGTCTTCCGAGCCGAGGAGACCCTCATCGCCCGCGTCCTCGGGCTTACCCATCGATCGAACAGCGGGGCGTACGTCGGGCTCCTGCGGAACCACAACCTGCGGGTCGAGCTCGATATCAACCAGCTCGTCCAGCGTCACGTTAGCGTGCTCGCCAAGACCGGGGGCGGCAAGAGCTACCTCTTAGGGGTCCTGATCGAAGAACTCCTCCGGCACAAGGTCACGTGCGTCATCATCGACCCCCACGGAGAGTACGGCTCGCTGCGCACGCCGGCGGAGCGGAGCGCTGCCCAGGCCAAGTTCGGGGTCGAGTCCCAAGGATTCTCCCACCAGATCGTCGAGTACTCCCCCGACGTTTCGCTCAACCCGAGCGCGAAGCCGCTGACGTTCTCCTTGCGGCACCTCGATCCGCGCGAGCTCCTCGTGTTCATGGGACTCACGAACGTCAAGACGTTCCTCGCGCCGCTCAAACAGATCATCGAGCGCGTCGGCGCCGCCCATCCGGACTACACCGTGGCGGACCTTGCGCGGGCCGCGGAGATGACCGAAGGCGCGATCGCCGACACCCTCCACGAGCGGCTCCTCTACGTCGACCAGACGAAGCTCCTCGGTCCCCAGGGGACCTCGCTCAACGACCTCGTCCAGAAGGGGAGGGCGACACTCGTCAACCTGCGCGGCGTCGCGCCGGACGTCCAGGAGCTCGTCGTCGCCCGCATTTCTTCCACGCTCTTCGACAACCGCAAGAAGGGGAAGATCCCCCCGCTATTCCTCGTCATCGAGGAGGCGCACAATTTCGCTCCCCAGCAGGGACAGGCGACGTGCTCGCGGATCCTCAAGAACATCGCGAGCGAAGGACGCAAGTTCGGCCTCGGCCTGTGTGTCGTCACCCAACGCGCGGCCCGGATCGACAAGAGCGTCCTTTCGCAGTGCAACACGCAGCTGATCCTCCAAGTGACGAACCCGCTCGACCTGCGCGCGATCGCCCAGTCGATCGAAGGACTGACGCCGGGTATGACCGAGATGATCCAGTCCCTCCCGGTCGGAACGGCGCTCGTGACCGGGGGGGGATACCACACGCCGTTGTTCTGCGAGGTCCGGCCCCGCGCCACCCGGCACGGAGGCGAGAGCGTTCAGATCGTGGGCGCTTGAGCGGCCGGCGCGCGAGGGGTCGCGTCTATCGCCGGCGTCCCTTTCCCGGGCCGTAGTCGAGGAGGAAGCGCGAGAGAAGGCGCACGCCGAACCCGACCGCGCCGACGTTCAGATACGCGGGCTGGTACTTGCGCGTCGTCAGCGTGGTGTAGGCCGGGCCCGCGATGTCGAGGTGCGCCCAGGGGCGATCGTCCACGAACGTCTCGAGGAAGGCGGCGGCCGTCAACATGCCCGCGAGCGGGATCTCGACCGAGTTGCGCACGTCGCCGAAATCCGCCGCGCGCACTAGTTCGCGGTGGTAATCGGTGAGCGGCATCCTCCAGATCGCTTCGCCGGTCGCCGCGCTGGCGCGCCGCAGCCGCTCGGCGAGGCCGTCGTCCTTCGTCACGAGGCCGGCGATGGTGTCGCCGAGGGCGACGGTCTGGGCCCCCGTGAGCGTGGCGAGATCGATCATCGCCGCCGGGTCGTAGTTCTTCGCGGCGTAGGCGAGGGCGTCCGAGAGCACGACCCTCCCCTCGGCGTCGGTGTTCAGGACTTCGATGGTCTTACCGCTGTAGGTCCGCACGACGTCCCCCGGGCGGTACGACGAGCCGCTCGGCAGGTTCTCAGCGCACGCCATGACACCGACGACCCGGGGGCGAACCCGGAGGGCCCGGGCTGCGCGGAGGATGCCCAGGACGGCGACCGCGCCGCTCTTGTCGAACTTCATGTAGGACATGCTCGGCGCCGACTTGATCGAGATGCCGCCGGAGTCGAAGGTGATCCCCTTTCCCACGACCGCGATCGTCGGCGCGTTCGCGCCTTCGCCGGGGTACTCGAGCGTGATCAGGCGAGGGGGGTGCGACGAACCGCTACCGACCGCGAGAAGGCCCCCGCATCCGAGCTTCTCGAGCTGCTTCTCGTCGAGCACGGTGACCTTGAGCTCATGGCTCTTCCCGAGCTCCAGGGCGATCTCGGCGAGGCGCGCGGGGGTCGCCTCGTTCGGCGGCAGGTTGGCCACGTCCCGGGTCCACGTGACGACCCCCGTGAGCGTCTCCTCCTCGGCGAACGCGGCGGTCACCGCCTTCGGCGGTTTGGGTCCGACGACGATCACACTCGCGGCGACCGGGGTGTCCGGAAACTTCGACTTGAACTTCGTGAACCGGTAGCTGCCGAGGACCGCTCCGTCGACGATCGATCGCACGGCGGCAGCGAGGTCGACCCGGCCGGCTACGAACGATCGCGCATCGTATGCGGCGGTCGTCACACCCCGCCCCGCGAGGGAACGGATCGCTTCGGCCGCGGCCCGCCGAACCCCTTCGGCATCGTGAGCGTTCCGGGGGCCGAGCCCTACCAGAACGATCCGAGGGCCGCCGGAGGCGCGATGGAAGACGGTGATCTCCTTCCGCTTACCCTTCAGCTCGCCGCTCTTCCAAGCTCCGGAGATCGCGCCGCCGCTCGCTCGATCGAGCTCCGCCAGCGCGCGAGGAAACGGAGAGTCCGTGGCCACGGCCTCCCCGACCCCGGAGATCCATGCATCGGCCGCGACGGCGGCCGGGCTCTCGGAGGAGAGGGAGAGCCGCACGGCGGACCCCGGTCGCCTACAGCGTAGGGCGCAGTTTCTGGCGATCGATGCGGATCCCGGCGGGAGTGATGCACAGGAGGTCCTTCGCGATCCCGGCGACGTCGCCGCCGGTGTCCCGCGTGATGTTCCTCAGGTCCGTGCTCATCCGCTTCACCGCGGTCGCGTCGTTGGAGATCGAGGTGTAGTCCAGTATGACGATGTCGCCCTGGTACGTCAGCTTGGAGTAGGTATGGACGTCGTCCAAACGAAGGACCTCCGCCATGCGGACACTGCCCTTCGCTCCGAGCGCGGAATCCGCGTCATCGAAGGACAACGCTCCGAGGTCGAGAAACGTTCCTTCTTCGAGTGTGTCCGCGCCATGGTGACGCCGCAAGATCCCGCCCTTCGCCATCGCCCCGTACCGGAGGGTTCGAGCGATACTCGACTCTTAAGGATATTGTTCCACTGTCGGAGATGAACCGGCCTCGACCGTTCCGCACCCTCCGTTTCGCAGCCTCCGTGCGTGCGGACTCGTGGGACCCCGTTCGGGCCCCGCGGTTCCGCGCTTAGCGCGCGGGCCGGGAGACCCGATGGACGCGAGGAAGTTCTCCGCGGAGACGCGGACCATGGGAAAGGAAACACGCCGATGCCGTGCGATCGCGACGCGGGAGTTGCCTCCGCGCGCGCCCGTCCACGGCTCCCGCACGGCATCGTAGCTTCGCGTTCCGCCGGCGAGGCTCTTGCGAGGTCCCGCACGGCCCGCGGAAATCACGGCCGCTCCCCTTACGTCCTGCCTCGCGGGGAAGGAGTTCGGAGAAGTCCCTCGAAGCTGGTTGCCAACGATGCGACCGATCCCAATGCGAGGGCTCGCCGGCTCGGTCGGTTGTATGAACTTCGGGACCTCGGGCAGCGACGCGGGCTGTGGCGATCGCGCTGAATCCTCCGGGGGATGGTCCGTCGGGCGGGCCCGGCGCATCCCGTAGCGCCCGGAGCGAGACCGGCACTCGAGGTACTACGGACCGTGCGCCGGAAGGTTGGCCAGGGTCTTGCGGGGGTCGAGCACGGACCACCGAACGTTCATGGCCTCGGGCGCCTCTCCCCGGAGCAGCACGATCTGCTGCTTTTTACCGAGAGATTCCTCCAAGGAGGAGCGCAGCTCGGCGAGGTCGGCCGGGCTTCCATCGTAGACGCTAACCTCGAGCCCCTCGCCGGTCACGGCCGAGAGCACGAAATAGATACCCAAGCCGCCCAGCTTCGCCGTCTGTGCGTCCGCTTCGTCGATGTCGACCGGCATCGTAGGGCCGATTTTCGCGAGCTTCGCGGGTACATATCCCCCGCGCTCGCGGCGCGGGCTCCCTCAGCCACTCGCGGGGAGGCGCACGCAGAACGTGATGCGGTAGACGTCGGCGCCGTCCTTGCGACCGACGAGCGTAGCGGATTCCTTCACGCTCGCCCCGAGCCGCTGCTTCGCGAGCCGGGCGATCGAGCGGGCGGCGAGCGTGTCGACGGCGTAGTAGTCCCAGCCCTCCGGGAGCGCCTCCCGCCAGCTGATCGCCTCCCGCCAGTCCGCACGGGATTCGGTCATCAGTTCCTCCCACTGCCGCTCGAGACGCGCGCGCAGGGCCGTCGCCTTGCTGCGGCGGCCGCCTTCGGGACCGCGCAGTTGGAGGACCGCGGTGTAGTAGTGACCGCTCTTGCGCGAGCATGCCGGACAGGTCCGATGCTCGACCTTCACCGTCAAGGCAACCTCTTGGTCCCGCTCGAGACCGCGGAACCGCAGCCGCGCGGTGCCGCGGAACTGGTGGAGGAGGCCGCTGCGCTGGGTCTCCTCCCAGCGGACCGACCGTAGCGCGACCTCGGGGTGGGGGACGAGCAACGGAGTCAGGTCCTCCGCGGTTAGGAGCCGGCTCGCGCCGGCGCGATCCCAGTGGGACCCCATCCGACGGGCGCCGCAGGTGGGGCAGATGGTAACGATCCCCCGGCCGGGGGGCGTGAGCAGCGTCGTACGCTGGGCGGCGCACTCGGCGCAGACCCCGTCGGTCAGGACGCGGCCGGTGCGACCGCAGAGAACGCAGAACTCCCCGTTCGTTGGCATCGGCCCCCGTTACGCGCTCATCGAGAAGATCTCGGCATGGGGGATGCCCCCGAGCGTGCCGGTACAACCGTCGTCGACGTAGCCGGCCTCGCGCGCGAGGCGCGTCACGCGGCTCCCGAGAAGGTTCGCGGTCGTCGCGCGAGCGAGGGCCCACAGGAGCTCCTCGGGAGAGACCTTCCGCTCTCCGTAGAACTGCTCACTGATGCGCACCTTTCGACCTTTCGAGCCGACCGGAACTTCCTGGCCGATCAGCTCGGCGTCGCACGCGGCGACGACGAACTCCGCGCGGATCCGGTGGATCCGCATCACGATCGCGCCCTGCGCCTCGGCCATGACCCGAAGGAGACCTCAGGACCCGCATATATCGCCGAGCCCCCGGACCGGGGGCCGCGCGCTCAGAACCGAACGAGCTGCCAGACGTCGGGCTGCGGCTCCATGATCTCGCCCTGGTTCCGCAATACGAAGAAGAGCGCTTCCGTGCGCTGCGTCTCGATCCCCGACTTCAACGCCTCCGCCTGGACTTCGGCGAGCGTGAACGATCCTTGGGGTCGTTCCATGAGCGTGCGCATGATCGTCAGGAGCGTCTCGAGCCGCTCGCGCTGGCTCGCGCTGTGCCCGGTCATCACGAGGTCGACGTCGAGCTTACCGTCCTCGTCCTTCGAGACCCGGGACATGAAGTTCTCCACGACGCGGATCGCGCGCTGAGCGTCTTCGATGCCCACGCTCTGGGAGAGGCGGGCGCGGGCGGCGGCCTCCGAAAGGCGGATGAGCGCTTCCAGCTGGCGCGCGGTGATCGGGACGGGAGCCCCGGGACCTTCCCCCTGCCGGCGGACCCGAACGTAGAAGTCCTCGAGCACCTTCCGCGCTTCGTCCGAGAGCTGGGGAGAGACGCGCTGGCGCGCGTAGGCGATGTACTTCTTCAGGAACTCGGGAGCGAACGGCGCCGATCGGGCGGCCCGACCGGTGACTCCCGGATCCGAACCCCCGGGCGCGCCTTCCTGGTGCGAGGTTAGGATCTGGTTCGCGAGCAGTCGATCGCGCTCGGGCTCCGGCCGGTCCTGGATCGAGAAGATGACGTCAAAGCGCGACAACAGGGTCGGAGGCAGGTCGAGCTGCTCGGCGAACGGCTTGTCGGGGTTGAAGCGTCCGAGCTTTGGGTTCGCCGCGGCCAGGACCGCGCATCGGGCGTTGAGCGTCGCGGTGATCCCCGCCTTGGCGATCGATACCGTCTGCTGCTCGAGCGCCTCGTGCATCGCCGAGCGGTCCTCGGCGGTCATCTTGTCGAGCTCGTCGACGACCGCCATGCCCCCGTCGGCCAGGACCAGCATTCCGGCCTCGAGCACCCAGCGCCCGCCGGCGAAATCGTCCTTCACCGCCGCGGCCGTGAGACCGGCGGCCGTCGCTCCCTTGCCGCTCGTGTAGATGCCGTGCAGCGCGACCTCGGCGACGTAGCGCAGGAGCTGGCTCTTCGCCGTACCGGGGTCCCCGATCAACAGGACATGGATGTCCCCGCGCGTCCGTACCCCGTCCGGATGCCGCTTTTCGACACCGCCGAAGAGCTGGAGCGCGATGGCCTCCTTCTCCTGGTCCATCTGCTTGATCGTGGGCGCGAGAGAGAGAACGATCTTGTCGACGGCGGTCGGATCCCCTTCGAACTGGCGGACGAGACGCTCCTCCTCATCGGTGAGCTCGACCTCCTCGAGCGAGACCGCCTTCGATTCCAGGGAGTTCCCGAGGAGCATCAGATCGAAGGTCGTGCTGCGGACCGGCCCGGCGCGGCCAGCAGAGGCCCGCTGGAAGCTGCGCAGGACGCCGTTCGCGACGACCCGGTTCCCCGGAATCACCTTGCCCGCGAGGTCCTCCGTGAGCAGGACGGTTACCCCTTGCGGATGCGCGCCGCGATGGAGCGATTCGGGGCTTTCCTGCACTTCGATCCTTTGGGAATCGACGTAGCTGGACTTCTCGGGGAGAAGGCGGAACCGGGTGCGGCCGGCGGGCTTTCCGCATCCTCCCTGGCTCTCCGGGCACTCGAGCGGCTCGCGAAAGACGAGTGATGCGTCGTCCTGGAGCTCGTGGAACTCGGTCCGGCACAGAACGCACTGGAAGACCGCATCGCGGATCTGGGGTCGCACCTCGCTGACCTTGCGGACGAGACCCTCGACCGCGAGGAACCTCCCGAGGTCGGATTCCCGGATCTCACGGATCGGCCGACGGGCGACCGTGGGCAGGCCCGTGATGCGGAGGCGCAACCCTTCGGCCTCGAGCCCCGCGACCGGGAGGGTGTCGCGCATCGCCCGCATCCCGGCGCTGAGCACTTCCTCGGCCCGCTCGAGCAGAAGGTCCGCCAGCGTAGTGTCGATCGCCTCGAGGGTCGCGAACGGCATCTCGAGGCTCCGTTCCTCGGGCATCCGGTCCGCAAGGAGCAGGATGGCGGGGCGTACCCCCGCCTCCTCGAAGACCGCGGCCCATCGGCCCGAGATTTCCGGTGGAGCGGGCAGGGTCCTTTTGGCCGCGACCATCGTCGAACCTCCTACGGGTCCAGTCGGTAGCGGTCGCGGGGGAATAAGCGCGCCTCCCGGACGTTCCCGAGACCGAGGAGGACCATGACCAAGCGATCGACGCCGAGGCCCCAGCCACCGTGCGGGGGCATCCCGTAGCGGAAGGCTTCCAGGTACCCCTCGAACGACCCCGGATCGAGCCCGGCGGACCTCATGTTCGCGATGACCCGGTCCAGTCGGTGCTCGCGGGCGCCTCCGCTGACGATCTCCACCCCTCGATAGTCGAGGTCGAAATACCAGGTCCTGGACGGGTCGGCGTCCTGGCGCTGGGCATAGAACGTCCGCTCCTTGACCGACGTCGGGAAGTCCGTGAGATAGTAGAACGGATTCCCGTGCTCCTGAAGCGCACGCTCCCCGATCGCCTTCTCGTCCTCGGTGCCGAAGTCGAGCCCGGCCCCGGCGCGCCCCAGCCACTCCTCCGCGGTCGAGAAGGGGATGCGGGGGAACGGAGTACGGACCTCGGGAAGCCGATCGACATGCGGGTTCCCCGCGTCGGCGAGGCGGCGATGGGCGGCTCGGATCGCTGCCGCCAGGACCTCCTCGAGCATCCGGCGGACATCCTCCACGTCATCGATGTACCCCATCTCGGCGTCGAGGCTGCCGAACTCGGTCAAGTGGCGGACCGTGTCGGAGGGCTCGGCGCGGAAGGCCGGAGCGATCTCGAAGACGCGTTCGAATCCGGCCCCGATCAGCATCTGCTTGTAGAGCTGGGGGCTCTGAGCAAGGTACGCTGGGCCCCCGAAGTAGTCGACCGCGAAGAGGGTCGCGCCGCCCTCCGCGCCCGCGCGCAAGAGCTTCGGCGTTTCAATCTCGAGGAACCCCTGCTCCAGGAACGCTTCCCGGAACCCGGCGAGCAGGGCGGACCGGACCTCGAAGATCGCGCGCACCTCGGGTTTGCGCAGGTCGAGCACGCGGTGGTTGAGCCGCGTATCGAGATCGGCCGAGACCCGGTCGACCACTCCGAGCGGTAGCGGGACTCCGGCACGGGCCCGCACCTCGATCCGCTCG
>JAKAYT010000049.1 GCA_021826685.1 Thermoplasmata archaeon | reverse complement strand
CCCGGGTCCCGGACCCTAGCCGCGATCCACCGGAGAGGGCCGGGAAAGCCCGAGACCGACCCGTGAATCGAACGAGCGCTCCGGGCGGGCCGCCCCGTCTCCCGCCCATCGAAGAACACGGCGCCGGGCGTGCGTCCCGCGCGGGGTTCTCCGTACGCCACTGCCTCGCGAAGTCGGGCGAGTTCGCTCATCGCCCTCTTGCCGACCTCGCTCCGTACGGCCCTGGGGAGCGGGTCGTCGTGAAGCGGGACGCCGAGCGGCGCGACGACGTATCCGTCGACGGCCGGTGTGAGCGGGAGGGCGAGCTACGGGGTGCACGCGGTGCCGGGCCCCACGATCTCGAGCGGAGGGACCGGCACCGTGACGAGCGGTTCGTCGAGCGGGTCGCTGACGTTCCCCGTCGCGAGCGATCCGGTCCGGTCGAAAAGGCGGTGTCTAGGTAAAAGCAGAACTCGAAGAGACGACGGCGTACCGGTTCCTTGCCGGCACAGTGCATAAACCGCTCCTTCACCCCGCTCGCCCCGAAGCGGAACTCGCCCGGGTCCTCCGGCGGAAGGATGCAGCTCATCGCACGGCGGAGATGGAATGGACCCCTCGCTTTTCGGCTTGTTACACGCGAAAGTCGTTCATGCGGGAAGCAGTGAATACTCTCGGCACTATAGCCACTATAGTATGTCGACGACCATCCAAGTGTCAACGGAAACTCGCCGTGTACTCGAACATCTCAAGGTGGGGGGCCAGACCTACGACGATGTGATCCGAGAGTTGATCATGCTGCACCCGCAGAAGCTGACCATGGCGGAGCTCGGGCGAAGGGCTCGCGGTCCGGCGGGGCCGATCGAGGAACTGATCGCGAAGAGCCGTCAGCAGCCTTACTGAATTCGTGCCGTCGTTTCGTATCGAGCGGAGTTTAGTCGCCGACAGCGAGTTCCTGAGCCTCCCTCGCGCCGTCCGAGAGACCTTCATCGAGGCGTTCCACAAGTTGGAGGGCGCCACTTACCCCCTGATTTCCGGGCGAAACTAGTCCATCGAGGAGCTACGCCAGCGTCGGGTTGCGTTCCCGCAAGGGGTGTACTCTCTTCCCGTCGGACCGATTTACAGGGGACTCTTCATACGGACCGGAGGGACTCTGCGTTTCATTGCGTTCGGTGCGCATCTCCCGAGCGACGACGTCCACCGAAAGCTAGCGCGTGCACGCAACGAGCTCACTCGTAGGTCCGAGGACGGTTGATCGCCCGCTGAGGATCGCCCGCGCCAAGCTGGGCGCCGATCGGGACCCTCCCCACCGTCAGCATGTCTGTTCAAGTTTCGACAGCCACGGGCTCCCCACCCAACGCCATGAGCGTCGGACCCGGCTCTTTGAGCGCGGTCGCAAGGCTGGGCTCCAACCCCCCTCGGATCCACGCCACGGTCTCGGGGGCGTGGAACGCCTCTTCGGATGTCCGCGTGGGCTATTGCGCTCGCCGTTCTCGCGCTTCTTCTCGGCGAATAGGGCGCCGAGCCACTGGGGGACCCCGGTGCGCCCTCGGTATTCGACGCGGCCGCGGTCGCTGTCCCCGTGGAGGAGGGCGGTGCCCGGTCGTTCGGTCGCGGGAGGCGCTTCGTCGTGCTCGTTCGGATCGATCGCGGTCACTGCCCTGCACCCCGCAGCTTACGGTGGCTCGGGGGCACCGCCGGAGCGACTCGCTCGAGCAGCCGACGAGGTCCGGTCTTTACCCCGCCCTTCTCGCCCAAGTCGACGAGGACGGGCTGGCGGCAGGCCGCGCAGGAAAGCAGCACTTTGGAGAGGAAGTCCGTGCGGCCCTGGGCGTATCCTTCGTCGACCCCTCTCCGATGGCCCTCGTCGAATCCGCGGCGGAACGAGCCGAGGTGGTCGCTCGTGCCGTCGGCCCGCGCGAAGGCAACTGCTGACCCGAGGCAGGGGTCGTCCCAACCATGAAGTACTCCCCGCTATAGAGCTATAGTATGACCGCCACGACCATTCAGGTCTCTGAGGAGACCCGGCAGATGCTGGCAACGATGAAGGGCGGGGGCCAGACGTACGACGAGGTGATCCGGGGATTGATCTACGTTCGCGCCCACCCGTTGACGTGGGAGGAGATCGTGCGGCGAGCCTCCGAACCGGGCCATCCGGTCGAGCGGCTCTTGAGGAAGAGCCGGGCGCTGCGCCACCGGGCCGGGCTTCCGTAGCGCGGACCGATGTTCACGGTCGAGACCACGGAGAGCGCCGACGTCGACTTCGTGACCGAGCTTCCCCTGACCGTTCAGGCGACGTTCGACGCGGCCTTCTCCCTCCTCCGCCGGTCGGAGACGCCGCTCGTTTCGGGCGTCGGGTGGCACGTCGAGGAATTGCGGCAGAAGCAACGGGTCTATCCCGAGGGCATGTTCTCGCTGCACGTCGGCCCCGTCTTTCGAGGACTCTTCGTGCGCCAGGGCGCGGTGCTCAAGTTCTTCGCGTTCGGAGCCCATCGCGAGCCCAGAGACGTGTACGCGAAGATCGAGAAGCGCGGGAAGCACGGATCTACGTAGGTCGCGGGTGCCGCTCCAAGACCAGACGTCCGCGGCGATTGGTGGCCGTCTCCACGTGACCGGTCCAGATCTCCAAGATGAGGACCTCCCCCGGGGCGAGCTTGTGCAGTGCTTGCGTGGCGGTTGGGCTCGTGGCGGCGCCCGGGTCCTGGGATGGGTGGTGGGCCGTCTCGCGAGCGGAGGCGCTCTGGCCGCGCGAGATCAACTGGAACGAGCGCTCGCGGCCGATGCGAAGCACGCGAACGGTCTTCCGGGCGGCCAGGGTCCGCAGGGCTTGGTACAGGGAGTGGTCCGGGATCCTCTTCCCGCTCAGTTTCGCGACCTTCTGACGGATCTCGCGGGTCCGCATCGGGCGGGCCGCGTCGGCCGATTCGAGTACCTTCAGTACCCAATTTCTCGTGCCGTGACGCGGTCTCTTTCCTCGCGGGCGCCGTGATCTCATCGGGGAAGCGAAACGCCTGGCATCCTAAGCGTTTCCAGGGGTCGAGCCGGATCCGTCGTGGAACGGCGCGAGAGGGACCGCCGCTCGGGTTTAGGACCGCCCGGAACGTCGTCCGGTCTAGGCGCATCGGCGGATCTCTGCCGCTCCCTACTTGCGCCGCGTTCGCAGCGCGAGCCCCACCGCGAGGGCCCCCCTCGAACCGTCCGTGGGCGAGCTGTGCCACCTCCTCGATCACGCGGGCCCCATCCCGGGGCACTTGGTGGGCCGGGCCTCCGACTGTCGAACGCTCCCCTACGGGCTCCGCGTCCGGGCGATCCGCTTTCCCCCCAAGCATCACGAACGCCATGAGGGGATTCCCGACGAGAGCGGCACGGCGCGATCCTCGACCGCGCCGCCCGAACGCCTCTCTCTGCCGAGCCCCCGTGTTCCGTTCGTGGGGCCGCTCGCCCGCGGGATCCCGACGCTGCCTTCGGATCACGAGCTGCTCGCCCGCGCCCACCATCGCTAGCGACTACCCGCCCGATCCGCAGCGCAGCCGAGGGCGTCTCCACCGCTGCCCATGCCTCGGGAAGCACTCTCTTCCCAGGGCGCAGCTCGAGGGCCGCGGGAACCGCGACGCCGAGCGGCGCGACGGCGTACTCGTCGTGGGCAGGAGTGAGCGGGAGGGCGAGCTACGGGGTGAACGCGGTGCCGGGCCCCACGATCTCGAACGGAGGGACCGGCTCCGTGACGAGCGGTTCGTAGAGCGGGTCGGCGACGTTCCCCGTCGCGAGCGATCCGGTCCGGTCGAAAAGGCGGTGTCCACGTAAAGGCAGAACTCAAAGAGACGACGTACCGGTCCATTGCCGGCACAGTACATAAACCGCCATCCGAAGCTTGGATTTATAACCAAGAAGGGCGTGTCACGAAGCATCCTGTCATGACCGCGGGCCGTTCGAAGACATGGTGGACTATCGCCGTCGTGCTGATTGCGATCATCGGTTTCGGGGTGGCGCCGGCCCTAGTGGGGTCGGCTTCGGCCCCGGCGGCTGCCGGGACGTCGGGTAGTACGTCGGGGAGCCCACCGCCCCCGAGCGGGAGCTCTGTTCCGACCGCCTCGACAGGGGTTGTATCGACCTGCTCGACGACGAGTTGCGCCGTGACACTGACCTCGATTCCCGCGGACAGTGTGGTCATCGTCTTCTTCACGCTGGTGGGAACGTCGATCACGGTCAGTTCCGTGGAGGACAGCGCATCCCATTCCTATGCGGTCCGTGCGGCTCTACCGTGGCCATCCACCGCCGTGGCGGAATCGTTCGAGTACTGGTTTTCCTACACGAGCGCCGTCAGCTCCACCACGATCACCGCGACCTACTCGGGCACCTCCATCACCGGCGGCTCGATGATCGGCTTCAGCGTCTCGGGGGCGAACATCAAGGCCCCGTTCGACCCTAGTACAAGTATTCCGGCGACCAGCTCGGGCACCGGCAGCAGCGTGTCGGTCTCCATCGCGACCACGCGGAGCAACGAGCTCCTGCTGGGTCTGGTCGGTGCGGCCAGCACGACCTCATTCGCGGCCGGTTCTACCACGCCAACCACCATCGGAGCAAGTTCGGCGACGGTGGGACCATCGTTCGCGGAGTCGGGGTCGGCGGTGACGGCGACGAGCTACACAGTCACAGCGACCCTCAGCGCCTCGGTAGCTTGGGGGATCGTCGCCGACGCCATCGAGCCGGCGCCGACGTTGTCACTGACTCCGTCGTCCGGCCCGAGCGGGACGACGGTGACGGCGACGGTCTCCGGGTTCGCGTCGACGGACACGAGTGTCGCGGTGACGAGTCCCAGTTCGGCCGCGTTGTGCACGATCAGCTCGCTGACGAGCGGTGGTGGCAGTTGCACGTTCGTCCCGACGAGCTCGAACGGCTTCGCATTCAGCAGCACCGCGAACACGGTAACCGCGACGGGGAGCTCGGCGGGCGACACGGCAACAGCGACGTTCACGGGGACGACGCCGACGCTGACGCTGACGCCGAGCTCGGGCCCGGTGGGGACGACGGTGACGCTCTCTGGGAGCAGCTACGCATCCACGGCGAGCGGCTACAGTTACGAGTTTTGCTTCGTAGCGACGGCGACGACGTCGTGTTCGAGCGGGGCGGCGACCTTCTCCTCAGAT
>JAKAYT010000048.1 GCA_021826685.1 Thermoplasmata archaeon | reverse complement strand
AATTCGTCGCTCGCGTCGTCGAGCGAGCGCGCACGCGAGCCTTCGAGCCATAGGGTGGGCGGGGAAGTCACGTACTGACCCCGTCCGACGCGAACCAAAAATTAATGTGCGCACCCGCTACGCCCCGGCCGGTCTGACGGGAGCACCATGAGCATCAGCACGGGACAATTGGAGCTGTTGATCGTACTCGCTGCGCTCCTCGGACTCGCCTACGCCGCCGTTCAGACGGTGCTCATCCTTCGCGCCGACGAGGGCGACGAGAGAATGAAGGAGATCTCGCGGGCGATCCGGGAAGGGGCGAACGCGTTCCTGCGTCGCGAGTACACGATCGTATTCGTGGCGGCCATCATTCTGGCCGTGGTCATCGCCTTCGCCTTTGGGATCACGGGGATCGGCCCGCGCCTCGCCGTGGGATTCCTGTTCGGGGCCGCCGGCAGCGCACTGGCCGGGGCGGTCGGCATGTACGTGAGCGTCCGCGCGAACGTGCGGACGGCCGCCAAGGCCCGCAGCGGCGACCTTCCTTCCACGATGGCCTTCGCCTTCCGCGGCGGCTCGGTCACGGGACTCAGCGTGGCGGGCCTCGCGCTCCTCGAGCTGATCGTCTTCTACTGGGCGTTCAACGGGAACGTCCTCGACATGGTCGGACTGCTCTTTGGCGCCTCGCTGATGAGCCTGTTCGCGCGCGTCGGCGGTGGGATCTACACGAAGGGCGCGGACGTGGGCGCGGACATCGTCGGCAAGGTCGAGGCCGGGATCCCCGAAGACGACCCGCGCAATCCTGCCGTCATCGCGGACAACGTTGGCGACAACGTCGGAGACTGCGCCGGAATGGCGGCGGACCTCTTCGAGACGTACGTCGTAACGGCGGTGAGCGCAATGCTCCTCGCCTACCTGATCGCCAACTACGCCGTCACGACGTCGGGGATGAGCTTCGCCGCCCTCTTCCCGAACGCCGTCCTCTTCCCCCTGGTCATCTGCGGGTGGGCGATCGTCGCCACCCTGATCGGGATCGTCTTCGTGCGTATGCGCCCCGGCGGTTCGATCATGGGAGGCCTCTATCAGGGTCTCATTGCGACGACGGTCGTCGGAATCGCCGGATTCGCGGTCTTGGACTACTTCCTGATGAACTCGAACTGGGGGATCTTCATCGCCGCGGTCCTCGGGCTGGTCGTCATGATCTTGATCGTCGTCGCGACGGATTACTACACCGGCAACTACGGCCCGGTCAAGCGGATTGCCGACGCGTCCCAGTCGGGCGCCGGCCCGACGGTCATCACGGGCCTTTCCGTCGGCCTTCAAGCGACTTGGGTCAGCGGGATCGTGATCGTCGCTGCGTCGCTGATCTCCTTCACCGCGGTCGGCTGGACCGGCTGGACGACCGCGCCCAACATCGAGCTCGGGCTCTACGGTATCGCGATCGCGGCGGCGAGCATGCTCGCGGTGACCGGAATGATCATCTCGATCGACGCCTTCGGTCCGATCACGGACAACGCGGGCGGGATCGCCGAGATGGCAGAGCTGCCCGAGGCGGCGCGCAACGTGACGGACCCGCTCGACGCCGTCGGCAACACCACCAAGGCCGTGACGAAGGGCTACGCGGTCGGCTCGGCCGTGCTCGCGGCGCTCGCTCTGTTCGCGGCGTACACGTTTGCGACCGCCAACGCCGCGGGGATCGCGTGGACGACGTTCGTTAGCTACCTCAGCCTCACCAACCCGCTGCTCCTCGCCGGACTGGTCGTCGGCGCGATCCTCCCGTTCTTCTTCACGTCGTTCCTGATGAACGCGGTCGGAGTGGCCGCACAGGCGATCGTCTTCGAGGTCCGTCGTCAGTTCAAGGAGATCGCCGGGATCCTCGAAGGGAAGGCGAAGCCGGAGTACGGCAAGTGCGTCGACCTAGTCACGGTCACCGCGCTCCGGCAGCTCGCTCTTCCGGCGATCATCGCGGTCGCGGTACCGCTCATCATGGGCTTCCTTCTCGGCCCCATCGCTCTTGCGGGGGTCCTGCTCGGGGTCATACTGGCCGGTTTCCCGCTTGCGATCATGATGACCACGGGCGGGGCAGCGTGGGACAACGGAAAGAAGTACATCGAAGCGGGGCACTACGGCGGCAAGCACTCGGACGCCCACAAGGCCGCGGTCGTGGGCGATACCGTGGGCGACGCCACCAAGGACACCGCGGGCCCGGCGATCAACCCCCTGATCAAGGTCGTCAACACGATCTCCATCCTGTTCGTCACGCTCATCGTGGCCCACGCGGTGATCGGGATCGTTCCCTTTGGGATCTAGACGGCCTCCGCGTCCTCGACCCCGGGACCCGAACGCTCGCGGAACCTACCGGGGGCCCGACCCGGCGACGAACGGTCCGGGGCCGAGAGCGCTACTCGGCACTTGGCGGAGGCGATCCGGTGGCGTGCGAGCGGGAGACCCCCGGGCGGTCGGGCGTGGGGGGAGCCACGACGCGGCGCCCCCGCAACACCGAGAGGATCAGGGCCACGGCGTCGAAGGCGATCGCCACGTACAGAACCGCCCGCATTCCCGCGGTGAAGGGCCCGTACAGCGAGGGGTCGAGGTTCAGGACGCCGAGGAAGATCGAGAAGGCCGCGGAGCGTGGGATCGACAAGGAGACGACGAGCAGGGCGATCGCGAAGCTACAGACGGTCCCCACGTTCGTGAACATGCGCAGCAGGCCGGACGCTACGCCGTACGAACTTCCCGGAGCCGCGGTCATGACCTCGCTGTTGTTCGCGGGATAGAACGCACTGTTCCCGGCGCCGCTCACGATCGAACCGAGCACGACCAGCACGACGGTCGTGTCGATACCCAGCGTCGAGTAGACCATGATCCCGGCGACGGAAGAGGCCAGGCCGAGGGAAGCAACGACGCGCGCGCCCCAGTGGTCCGATGCCCGACCCGCGAACGGCGCGATCACCGCTCCGAGGAGATACCCTGGGACGAGCAGGATCGACGCGTCGAACGGGCTCAGCGCCCGAACGCCCTGCAGGTACATGATCACCACGAACAGCACCGCGAGGTTCGCGGTAGATTGAAAGAAGGCGGCAAACACCGACGCGGTGAGGCTCCACCGCCGTAACAGCTTCAGGTCCAGGAGGGGCTCTCTCGCGAACCGCGCCTCCCACGCGACGAAGGCGACGAGAACCACCGCTCCGACGACCAGCGTGAGGCCGTAGGCCTCTGAGTACCCGAAGCCGGCGGTGTAGGTGAGCCCGGTGAGGAGGAGAGTGAGACCGACCGTGAGCAGGGCCATCCCCTCGATGTCGAGCCGACGCGAGATGCGGGGAGAGCGCTCGGCCAGCACATAGTAGCCGATCACACCGGCCACGATTCCGACCGGCAAGTTCAGGAGGAAGATGCCCCGCCACGTGGAGAACGTGGTCAGGATGCCGCCCAGAAGAATCCCCAGGATCGCGCCGGTCGAGTAGCCGATGCTCGTGAGGCCGTAGGCCGCGCCGCGTCGCCGGGGTGGGAAGGTGTCGGCGATGATGGCCCCGCTGTTCGCGAAGAGCATCGCGCCCCCGACGCCCTGGACCACGCGGAAGGCGATGATCTCGGGCCCGCTGGTCGCGAGCGCGCAGAACAACGACGCGATCGTGAACACGAAAAACCCTGCGTTGAAAACGCGGACGCGACCGAACATATCGCCGAGCCGGCCGACCTGCGTGCCGATGGTCGCAAGGACCAGGAGGTAGGCCATGATGATCCATATCCCGGTCACGAGGGTCGTGCTCAGGTCGTGGATCATCGTCGGCAGGGCCAGGATGACCGCCGTCGTATCGATGGCCGTCATCATGATCGCGGCGAAGACGACGCCGAGGACGAGCCGCTCGTATCGTCGGCCCTCGGGCGGCGGCGGCGTGAGGGTGGGCCCGGACGGCAACGTCATCGACGGCCCGGCAAGAGCGCCCCACTCATGAAGCCCCTCGGATCCGCGAGCCATCCACGCCCGGGAGCCACTCCCCGCCCGCTCGGACCTAGTTCACAAGCATTCCGCGTACCGTCGGGGCAGAGGGCGCGCTTTCGCGGCGACCGTACGTCGGGGCCAAAGACGGGCCGCAGGCCACGCTCGAACGAGAGCGGAGGCCACCGGGTCCGTCGCTCGAGTCTACGGCCCCCCGGTGCGGCGGGTCGCCCTATTCCACGGCGAAGACCAAGCGTCGGTCTCCGTCGCGCTCCGTCCAAGCGCGCTCGACGTCGGAAAGCGGGCGGAGGTCTATAGAGATTCGGAATCCCGCCCGGGTGAAGACGTTCAAGAAGTCGCCGATCCCGGTCTTGATGTCCGCCCGACTCGAGGAGCCGATTCCGCTTCCGAGGATCTCCACGCCCGAGCTTCGGAGGGGTGCCGCGGCGAGAGTGATCGTCGGGCCCGCGAGGTTCCCGATCTGAACGTAGCGCACGCGTTCGGGCCCGCGAGGCGCATCCGGCCCGCCGAGGCCCGCGAGGATCGCCTCCGCCGAGGGTCCCCAGAGGTAGTCCAAGACGACGCCGACCCGAACGTCGCGCGCTTCCTTTCGCACGGCATCGCGGAGGGCATCCGCCGGCTGACCGAGCGAAAGAACGTCGTCGGCGCCCAGATCGCGGAGGGCGGCGAACTTCGACTCCGTGCGGCCGGTGGCAATCACCTTTCGGGCACCGAGGTACTTCGCGACCTGCACGGCCATTCGGCCGGAGACGCCGGTCGCACCGTTGATGAGCACCGACTCCCCGGGACGGATCGGAGCGTGCTGGGTAAGCGGCACCCAGCAGGACAACCCGGCGTTCGCTGCGGCGGCAGCGGTCGCATCGTTCAGGTCATCCGGCAATCGCACCCAATCGTCGGACGCCACTACGGACCGCTCCGCCAGCGATCCGAACGGAGAGCGGGGGGATAGGAAGTACACGCGCAGGCCCGCCGCGGTCGTTCCGACCCCGTCGATCCCGGGAACGAAAGGCGGCGGGGTGGCCGAGCTGTAGTGGGCGCCGGAAGCTCGCGAACGAACGATCGTGCTCACGGCGGCCGCGCTCACCGATACGAGGGTATCCCCCGGTCCGGCTTGGGGATCCTCGAATGTCCCGTACTCGGGAGGTCGCCCGAACTCCCGAACGATGGCAGCTTTCACGGTCGGACCCCCTGCGAGGCCGGACTTCCCGGTTCCTCATAACGCGCGACTCTGCCGACGGTAACCAAGTGGAACGGGCGAGCGCTCCTCGCTCCCAATACCCGCG
>JAKAYT010000047.1 GCA_021826685.1 Thermoplasmata archaeon | reverse complement strand
TGTGATGGAATACTGCGAGCACGACGCCGATCTCGCGCTGAGGATCCTCGAACGGCTGCGGATCGTCGACCGGGGGGCGGACCTCGCGACCGTCGCCCACTTGCCGCTCGAGGAGGGCCTGAACGGGCGGACGTCCCAGTACATTGACGCGCTGTTGATCCCGGTCGCGGATGCGCAGCACGTGGGAGTGCCGCCGAACCACCATGTCCGCCGGGAATTGGCGATCGAGGGAGGCTACGTCCACGCGATCCGGCCCGGCATCTACCGCTGGGTCACCGTCCTCGACTTCAAGTCGATGTACCCGTCGATCATCATCTCCCGCAACATCTGCTTCACTACCGTTTCGACCGAAGGAACGACGATCAGTCCGTCGGGAGCGCGCTTCGTCCCACCGGAGGTCCGACGCGGGATCATCCCGGAGATCCTCCGCCAGCTGCTCGCCGATCGGGAGCGCTTCCGGCAGCTCGAACGCTCGGCCGAGAACCCCGAGCTACGCGAGTACTACAACGGTCTCCAGAACGCCGTCAAGGTCCTGATGAATTCGTTCTACGGCGTACTGGCCTCGAGCTTCTACCGCTTCACGGACAAGACCATCGGATCCGCGATCACGTCCTTCGCCCGTGAGCAGATCACGTCGATCATCAAAGCGCTCGAAGCGGACGGCAGCGAGGTCGTGTACTCCGATACCGACAGCGTCTTCGTCCGCTCCCCCGAGCCGTCGCTCGAAGGAGCGCGTGCGTTCGGGGAAGGCATCGCGCGACGGTTCTCTCGCGAGAACGTCACCTTCGAATTCCAATCGGTCTACGAGTCGTTCTTCTCCCACGGGGCGAAGAAGCGCTACGTCGGCCGTCAGGTCTGGCCGAAGCAGGAGATGGTCATCCGCGGCTACGAGACCCGGCGGACCGACGCATTCGACTACCAGTCCCGGTCCCTCATGGAGGTCTTCGAGCTCCTGATGAACGGCGATATCGACGGGGTCAAGAAGCGGGCTTCGGAGCTGGTGCAGGCGCTCCTCGACCGACGGGTGCCGAAAGAGCAGCTCGTGATCTCGCGGGCCGTCCGCGCCGAGGAGGAGTACAACAAGTCCACCAAGGAGTCGCTCCCGTTCCTCCGGGTCTATCGGCAGCTCAAGGCGGAGGGCTACGACGTGATCCCGGGCATGCGCGTCGCCTGGATCGTGACGAATTCCCGGAAGAGCCCACAGGAGATCGAGCCGTGGATCGAGGGACGCCCGTTCGCAAAGGAGCCGGACTACGGCTACTACGCGGACCGGGTCGCTCAGACGCTGGCCCGGGTGACGGAGGTCTTCGGTTGGGACGCGATGGCCCTGCTCAAGGGAACGCGGTCGACCCAGCGCACCTTGGGCGAGACCGCGTCGCCCGACGCGCCGATGGACACCGCCCCGGCCACCGACCCCCTCACACTGGATTCGCCCGTGAGCGAGCTCGGCGGCCCGAAGCGACGTCGGACCCAGTCTCCGCTCACTCGATGGAACTAGGGCCGAACTTTTCGTTGACCTTGCGCTGACCCTCGAGAGCGATGAACGCGCCCGCGATCGCGAGGGGAACGCCGAGCGCGCCGAGGATCGCCGGTGCGATCCCGAGCACGACCACCGAGAGCAGCAGCGTGAACGCCGGTATCAGCGACATCCAGATCGCGGTCGTCACGAGCCCGCCGCGGCCGATGGCCACGAAGTAAAGCCACTGGGCCAGGAAGAAGGTGCTCAGGCCGAGCGCGACGAAGAGCCCGACCGCCTCCCCGGAGACCACTTCCAAACCGCGCGACCCGCCCGGAAACAGAGGCGACACGGCCGCGACGACCAGAGCGGCACCGAGAAATGCCTGGCCGTTCAGCAGCGTCGCCGGAGCGGTTCGCGCCGCGTGGGCCGTCATCAGGAAGTAGAACCCGATCGTGAGCGGGATCGTGGGAATGACGAGCAGCGCCCAGCCGTAGATCGGGGTCAGAGGATGGCCTCCCACGATGCTCAGCGCGCCTCCCACGAGGCACGCGATGACGCCCGCGAGGAACCAAGGGCTCCGAACGAGCGGGCGGTCCTCGCCGTAGATCGCCATCAGCAGCAACGGAACCGCGACCACGTCCCCCATCAGAGCGAGGAGGGAGCTATCGATCGGGCCCGCGGTGTACGTGGCGGCGACGGTCGCCACCTGGAGCAGCGCGATCAGGAAGATCCGCGCCCATGCCGCCGGTTGCACCCACAGGCTCGCGAAGGCGCCCGCTTCCCCGCGCGCCCACGCGAGGGCGAGGAAGGCGATCCCGCCGAACAGGAACGGATAGAGGATGGTCGCGACCGGGGAAACGAGCGGTCCGAGCCAGAGCACGAAGACGTAGTACGTCGACCAAACGAACGCTGCCCCGATGGCCAGCGCGGCGGCTGGGGACGCAGCGGGACGCGCGCTCGCCATCGGGGTCTCCGGAGGGTAGGGAGACTATGAGTATTCGGAGTAGGAAAGGCCCCACGACGGTAGTTGGACCCCTTTCCCCGGGGCGATGCGGCCGATCTCGACCGCGTCTCCGAATCCGGCCCGCGCCAGCGAGCGAAGCGTAGGTCCTACTCCGGGCCGCGCAACGACGACGGCGAAGCCGATCCCCATGTTGAACGTCTGGAACAGCTCGCGATCCTCGATCTCTCCGAGATCTCGGACCCATGCGAACGCTCCCGCGAGGTCGGGCCATCGGTCGAGAACGTAGGCCACCCGGGCGTTCAGCCGCAGAAGGTTGCGCACTCCGCCACCCGTGATGTGGGCGAACCCTCGCACGTGGGGACTGTCCGCGACCGCCTCGGTCGCTCGGCAGTAGGTACGGGTCGGGCGGAGCAGCTCGACGCCCAGCGGGAGGCGCGCGCCGGGACGAGGACGGCGGAGATCGAGCCCCTTCCGGCGGATCAGAGCCCGAAGCAGCGTGTAGCCGTTGGCGTGGAAACCCGCCGACGGGATTCCGAGGATGCGGTCGCCGGTTCGAATCCGATCGCCCGTGATGGGCCGACGCCCATCGGGAAAGAATCCGATCGCCGTCCCGCCGACGTCGATGGCCTTGAGCAGGCTCGGTACGACCGCGGTCTCTCCGCCGAGCAGGGCGCACTGGGCCGCCGCCAAACCTCGATTGATGCCGCGGCCCAGCGCCGCGAAGGTCTTCGGCTCGGGGCGAGCACAGTTGATGACGTCCACGAGTCCCGCGGCCCGCGCCCCGACAGCCGCGAGATCGTTGACGTTGATTGCGACCGCATCCTCCCCGATCTCCTCGTAGCGTCCGAGCTGCTCGGCGAGCAGGACCTTCGTGCCCACCGTGTCGGTAGTGATCGCGATCGTCTCTCGGCCGATCCGAATGAGGCCCGCGTAGTGCCCGGAGGGGCCCAGAGCTCGGCCGTGGCTCCTCGGCGGGCGGTACGTGACGGCGGCGAGCAGCGGCGTGAGCGAGCGGGCCCGGGCGCGCGAGTTGACTCCGCTCTTCGCGTAGGTCAATCGGAGCGCGTCCTTCGCGGTCCTCGCCATGGTCGGCCCGAGGGCTCTCGATGGAAAAAGGGTATGTTAGACCTCTCGGTCGCCGTTCAATGGTCCCGGTCCCACGCCGCGTGTCGGCGCGCTCCCGGGCCTCGGCGTCGCCGGAGTTGCCGGGACCGGACTGGGTCCTCGCGGGTCGAGGGCTCGTCGACGGGCACCTGCAACCGATCGAGATCGGGATCAGCGACGGCGGGACCATCGTCGCGCTGGGTCGGGACCTGCACGCGCCCGCGCGACACGACGTCGGCGAGAGCGTGGTCCTTCCGAGCGCCACCGACCTCCACGTCCACTTCCGGGATCCCGGCGGACCCGCGGACGCCGAGAACTTTGCCGCCGGCACGATCGAGGCGGCGCTGGGGGGTGTGGGACTCGTCGCCGACATGCCGAACACTCGGCCGGTGGTGACCGACGCGTCCCGCTTGGAGGAGAAACGCGCGAGAGTGACGGGACGGGCGGCGGTCGATGTACTGCTCTACGGAGCGCTGACGGCGACCTCGAGGGTCGACCAGTTGGCGATGGCGGCCGGGGCCTTGAAGCTCTACCTCAGCCCGACCACGGGCGTGGAGCGGCCGCCGACGCGCGATGAGATCCCGGGGCTTTTGCGGCGGGCGGCCGCGAGCGGGCTGCCGCTGACGGTTCACGCCGAAGACCCGGACCAGTTCGTAGTGGAACCCCCCCCGACCTCGCTCTCGGATTGGGACCGCGCTCGACCGAGGACGGCCGAGGCGGCCGCGGTCGAGGAAGTGATCGCAGCCGCGCCGCGCGAGCTTCGTCTGCACTTCGCGCATGTCACGAGCGCGCGGATCGCCGAGCGCATCGCGAAGGCGGGCCACTCCTTCGAAGCGAGCCCGCACCATCTGTTGCTGTCCCGCTCGAGCAAGCTCGGGCCGCGCGCGAAGGTCAACCCTCCCCTGCGCTCGGAGGAGGAGCGCGCGCATTTGTGGGAACTCTTCGCCCTTGGAGGAGTCCCCTGCCTCGCCAGCGACCACGCCCCGCACGCCGCGAGCGCGAAGGACGTGGCGTTCCCACTTGCACCCAGCGGGATGCCGAACGTTGAGACAATGCTCCCCCTCCTCCTCGCGAAGGTCCGCACCGGGGAACTCGACCTCGCTCGCTTGACGGCCGCGGCGATGGACCGCCCGTCCCGATGGATCGGGCAACCGCGGGGACGGGTCGCGCTTGGGCACCGTGCCGACCTGCTCGTGGTCGACTTTCGCGCGCGCCGGAGGATCGCGGCAAGGGATCTACACGCGCCGTGCGGCTGGACCGCGTTCGAAGGATGCGAAGGGATCTTTCCCCGGGAGCACTATCGGGCCGGGGAACGGATCGTACTCGCCGGCGAGTACATCGGAACCCCGACGGGGGTCGTCCGACGGCCCGAGTTTGCCGCGTGATCGATCCGCTTCAGACCGGCGGCCGCATCCGGCTCGCGCGCGGGAGCCGGCGCGGGGGCCAGTCCCACGAGACGTACCGCTTCCAGGCGAGGAGCGCGTAGATCCCGATGACCACGATCGCGGCGATCACCACGTAATCGAGGAGGTTGAACCATGGAGTGATCGCGCTCCAGTCCGCCCGCAACACGATCCCCGCGTAGATCAGCGCGAGCGTGAACGGGATCGAACCCAGGAGCGTATAGATGCCGAATTTCGTCGGGTTCATCTCGCCGAAGCCGGCGGGGTAGCTGATGTAACTGCGGACGATGGGGAGCATGCGGGCCACGGCGACGACCCAATCGCCCCGCCGCTGGAACCAGCGATCGACGCGTCCGACCTGCTCCGGACTGAGGCGCAGCCCCGCCGGCCTCGGTCGG
>JAKAYT010000020.1 GCA_021826685.1 Thermoplasmata archaeon | reverse complement strand
GCTCCGCCAGATGTCTCAGTACAAGGAGGCCCGCCGGTCGGGCCGATACGTCGAGGTACCCACGAAGGGCACGACCCAGACCTGCTCGGGCTGTGGCCGGCTCCACGACCCACCACTTACGCTCAAGGACCGCACGTACGCCTGTCCGTGCGGCCTCCGCCTCGACCGCGACCTGAACGCGGCGAGGAACGTCCTCGCCCGCGCGCTTCGCGCAGTACCCGGGGGCACCGGGGAATTCACGCCCGTGGAGACGGGACCTCCACCGCACCGCAAGGGGCGGCGAGTCCGGTCGAAGAAGCAGGAACCGCCCCGGGATTCGGAGGTAGCACGATGAGCCCCGGAGGAAGCCCCCGAATTCATTCGGGGGAGGATGTCACGGGAAGAGGGACTCGCCGGCCCGATCCCGATCGCCCGCGGGAGTGCCGATCTGAGCTGTGGAGCCCGCGCGGTAGCTTCATGGCTATAGAGCCCGTGAGAGGATCGGGGACGACCCCGCGAGCGGCGAGAATGACGATCACCGGGATGTCGAACCTTCTCGCGCGTTTCCTTAGCGAGTTCTCGGACGGCTCCGTTGAAGTCGATCTCGATTCGGCTCCCCTCGCGTCCTTGGACGCACGATCCCGGAACCTCGACCTCCAGATCGCTCCGTTTCTCGGTGGAGACCTACGGGCTCGTTCGATCATGCGGGAAGGAGGTCCGGCCGGCCTCTGGAACGCGCGAAAGATCCCCCGTGAACTGGCCCGCCAAGGCTGGAGGCTTACCCTCTACGACGGGAGCCAGGAACTCCTGGCCCTGGGTCGAGGAACGAGCGCGCTCTCCGGACACGTCCGGGTGAGGCCGGCGGCGCTGTGGAAGCTTCGAAAGCTCGTCTAGGAGCGTATGCTCGCGACGTTGCTGGCCGCATGGGCGGCCTTTTCGTCCTCGGTCAGGTCCCGCATATGGACCGCCACGATGACATCGCCCGAGACCTTCACGGATAGCCGACTGTCACCCATACTGAGCGTGAGGCCTCGCAGTCGCAGGTCGAGCTGACTGTGCTTGTCCGTCAGTCCCTGAATGCCTCCTTCCAGCCCCTTGGCGATCTCTTGGGTATCGTCGACCATTTGCTTCCTCGAAGGCGCATGAGCGACGAGGGATATCAACGAGTCGCTCGGGTCCCGACTCAGCTCAGGGACGATCCGCAGACGGTTCGATCCGCGGGAAGGACCTTGCGGGTGGAAGGTCTTCGCCCCGGGAGGCGGGCCGGTCGCGTCGAACACGCAGCGAGTTCCAAACATGCGGAGGCTCCAGCGTCGCGAGGATGACCCATCGATCTTACGAGGGTGTTTCGCCGTCCGAAGCCGTACGGGAAGGGACAGCGGGTCTAGGGGTTTCGTAGGGCAGTCCCTCTTCGATCATCCTCGGCGCGGACCGCGGCAGCGTCGCCTATCCACATCCCAACCGCGCTGAGCGATAGCCGCGTTCACGATTCTTCCGGGGGAAGGAAACGGCGATCGCGCATCCACCAACGCTGGGGATCCATGAACCCTCGCAATAGCTTGAGGTAGAATACCGGCGTGTACGCCACGTTGCGCGCGCTGTGGCTGTTCGCATGGATGAGAAGGACCACGAGAAGTGAGTAGGTCAGCTCCCGAGGGCTCCAACCCGCCGAACGGCGGATCTGGGCACCCTGCCATTCGGGCCAATGCCGTCCGCGGTACGGACTCCGATGGTCCATCGCGTTGGGGACGTAGGCGATCCTTCGGTGGTCCTTCCGTAACTGCTGACGGAAGAAGTAGGTCTCGGCCCCCTGAGCCTCGGGAGGTATCGTGACGCCGAGGGCCCAGGTTCGCGGGAGGAGGGTGAGCCCGAGCGGGAGCCCGTAGAGGAAGGAGTGGCCGACGGGGGTTCCGACCACGGCGCCCACCCCCGGCCGCGCGATCGTGCGCAGGGCTTCGCGGTAGAAATCGGGCCGTCGGAGCGTGACGTCGCTATCCAGGAAGAGGACCAGCTCCGTCTCGGCCAGTTCGAGGGCCCAGTGCGTCGCACGTCCGATGCCAACCTCGTCGACGTAGATCTCGGCGCCGTAGCGTTTCGCGATGGCTTGCGTATCGTCCGTGCTCGCCCGGTCCACCACGATGAACCGATGAACCGGGAGCCAGCGCCGGGCGGGCGCGAGGGCGCTCTCCAGAGTGCGAGCCGAATTGGCGGTTCGGACCAGTACGTCGACGGGCGGAAGGGGCCCGTTAGCGGGAGCGTCGACCGGACCGGACCCTGCGTCATCGGACATCCCCCACGGGCCTCCGGGAGCACTCCACGTTCCCGACGGCAGCGGGGAGACGACTAGAGTAGATATCCTCGTGAGCGATGGGACGGGAACCGGGGAGCGATGAAGATCTACTCGGAACGGCTTCCGCTGAAGTACCTCCTTTCGGACCATGGTCTCTGCCTCGGCATCGACACGAAGCGTTGTTCCTTCCTCTTCCTTGTCTCGTCCCAAGGCGTCCGGCTGAACCGGCGGCCGGTCGGGGATAAAGTGGTGGAGAACCTGGACTACGAGATCCCGGACATCGTTGTCGCGCTGCGCGCCGAAGACGAGAGGGTTGCTGCGGGAAGCTCTTCGCGGACGAGCGGACCGGGCCGCTAGCGGCGCGTTCGTTTCGACGGAAGACGGATCGACCCCGAAGAACCATGGAGATCCCATCCTCCCCCCGCGACGGGACTCATCCCAAGGAAGCCGACTCGCTGACCCTTCGGACGACCAAAGGGAAGGTCCCCCTCGGCTACGTTCGCTCGGGGGAATTCGTCTATCTGGCCGCCACCGGCCGATCGGCCCTCTGGCCCATCGAGATCCTCCGCGCCGGAAGTGCGCAGCTCGAAATCGAGGGCACCGATCGTCGCGGAGCGACGCGCCTTCTCGTGGGAAGCGACGAGAGGGATCGAGCCCTGCGTCTCTTCCGGGAAAAGTATGGAACGATCCTCTTTGAGCGGTGGTACCGATCCGCGAGTCGAATCGTGGAGGTCGCGCTCGGAGCGAGCCCGCCCTCGGTCACCGACCCGGACTCGAGGTACTATCGCTGGCTAACGGACGAGTTCAACCTGATCGCTCGCGAGTACGACCGGCACATTCTGGGGAACCGCATGAATCGACTGCTTCGCGACCGATCGCTCGCGATCCTCCGCCCAACGTTCGCATCGGCCCACCGCCTTCTCGAGATAGGGTGTGGCTCGGGCACGGAGACCCTGAGCCTGCTTCGGGAGGGTCACGAAGTCCTCGCGGTCGACATCTCAGAGGAGATGCTCGAGGTCGTTCGGACGAAGGCCCGGTCCGAGGGCCTCTCCGAGAGGCTCGAGACGCGGCGTATCCGCGCGGTGGATGTCGCGATGCTCGCGCGCGACGGCGGCAGGGGGTCATTCGACGGAGCGTACTCGACGTACGGGGCTCTGAATTGCGAACCGGATCTGGGTCCCGTGGTCACCGGGCTCGCCGAGCTCCTGCCTCCGAGGGCGGCCTTCGTCGCCGGGGTCTACAATCGTTGGTGCCTGTTCGAGATCGTCGGTTATTCGCTCGTAGGCCGACCCGGCCGGGCGTTCGCGAGGCGAGGGCGGCCCGTCCAAGTGGGGGACTCGCGATTCTGCGTCGATGTCTACGCGCACTCGGTGCACGACTTTCGAGCGATGTTCTCGCCGTACTTCGAGGCTCGAAAGATCGAAGGAGTTCCCGTCCTACTCCCCCCGTCCGACCTCACCGCCTACGCGGAGAGGTTCTCCCGCCGGTTTGACCGACTCGCCGGTTGGGATCGCTGGATGGGGCAGCGATGGCCCATGACCGCTCTCGGGGATCACTTCTTGATGGTGTTGGACCGGCGGGATCGAACCGCCGATTCCCTCGGACCGGCGGACGGATCGCTGGGAACTGGCGAGCGACACCACCATCCTTAGTTCGTCACCGTTCCGGGGGCGCGAGGCGGGAGCTGCAGCTCGCTGGGCAGGTGGTACTCTTCCGCGACCTCGCGGAACAGGGCAAGGAACCTGGGCAAGAGCACGGGCCAGGCGAAGGCTCGAGCTCGCTCTTGTCCGCTCCGCCCGAGTCGCCATCGTAACGAAGGGTCCGAAGCCAGGGCCTGCAAAGCTTCGGCCAGAGCCGTCGGATCCCGCGGAGGCACCAGTCGTCCCGTGACCCCGTCTGCGACCACCTCGGGGATTCCCCCGACCCGCGTCGCTACAGTGGGTAGCCCGGCCGCCATCGCCTCCAGGAGCACGATGCCAAACGGCTCGAAACGAGAGGGAAGAACCAAGAGGTCCGCCTCCGCGTACTCGGCACGTTTGGCCTCCTCTGAGACGGTGCCGATCCATGTGATCCGCCGAGCGATGCCCAGGTCACGAGCGAGGTCTCGGAGGCGACTCTCTCCTCCCCAGTCCTCTCCCGCCACCCGAAGCGAGAGCGTGTCGGGCGACGAGATGAGCGCCATCGCGCGGAGAAGGTCCTCCAAACCTTTCTGCTCCGGCTCGATCCGGCCAACATATAGCGCGGTGACGGGCCGCACCGCGGGATCCCGAGTACGAGGGGGGAGGAAGTCTACCAAGGATATCCCATTCGGGATGATCCGGATACGATCCCGGTCGATTCCGAGGACGGTCAAAGCATCTGCTTCGCGTCCGGTCAACGCGATGACGCGGTCCGCAGAGACGAGCGTGGCCCGCGCGACCGTTCGAGCATACAGACGGGGGCCCTTCTCGCCGTCGTAGTGCGGAGTCACGATCAGGGGTCCCCTGCGGGCGGCTCGGGCGAACCTCCCGACCCAGGTCGGGAAGTACCCGAACGCGTGCGCATGAAGGACTCCCGGCCGACGGGTCAGCGCGTCCACGAGCATCCCGGGCGACACGATGCCGAGGCCGTGGGGGGCGGGGAACGCGCGGAGGGCTCGGTGCCGGCGAACGGGGAACGCGGGGTGGTCCGCGCCGCGCGGAAGCCGCGAGAACGGACGGTCCCGGCGGAGATCCGAAGTGACCACCTCCACAGCGACGCCGGCTTCGGACATGCCGGTCGATAGCTCGCGCACGTGCCGCTCGACGCCGCCGAGAGCAGGAAAGTAGCGCTGGGTCAGCTCCACGACCTGCAGCGTCCGCTCGGAGGCGCGGTCAGATCGGCCGATCATGAAGCCGACGCGCCTGGCTCAGTAGCGGGCATCCCCCATGGCCACAGCCACGGAATCGGGCGGTCGCGATCTCGGAGGACCTCGAAGATCCATTGCACCAAGCTCAGCGTGATCCCGATGTCCAGAATGTCAAGAGCCCAGATGCGCACGGCACCGTAGGTCAGTGTCTGATCCAGATAGGTTAGCGTCGTAAAGAGGCTGGGATCGAGTGGGGTGACGAACCGCGCACCGAAGTCGTTGTTGAAGAGGAGGTAGACGAGGGAGAGGAGCCACAGATAGCGTAAGAACGGCTCGCGACCGGGATGGAATGCGGCGACGTCGAGGGCCAACAGCGCGAAGAGATACGGCATGTACTGCTCGTAAAGACCCCACCGCAGAAGCAAGAAGACGGTCGTGATGAGCAGAAGAGCTCGGACCTCCGACTTCGGGCTTCCGGAGCCGACCCAGCGGGACGCGACCCAGCCCGCGAGGATGACGCCCGGCACGTAGAGGTAAGAGAGGGCCGTGAAGAGATACGGGATAGGTTTGAAGATCGTGGAAACGACCGGCCCGGTTAGGATCCCCACGTAGGTCATCCCGCCGCCGCCGCCCGCCGTCTGGGATTGGGCTGTGGCGGAGATGCCGGCGAAGCTCCAGCCCTCTAGGAAGAAGACCGCGACCGTTAGCCCGAGGGGGAGGGCCAGCGCGAGGAGAAACGTCCAGCGACGCAGTCCTCGAGAGCGAAAGATCTCGAAGGGAAGATAGATGGCCGTGATCCACTTCACAAAGATGCCCCACCCGTAGAGAAGGTTCCGCTCGATCGGGTCGCGATAGAGCAACGTGGCGAGGATCGTGGCCACTACGATCGAGTCGAACTGACCCCAGATCGCGAAAATGATGATGGCGTACGGGAAGAACGACCAGAAGGTAAGCACCGCCAGCGCCCGGGTTCGGTCGCCGGTCCACCGCAAGACCAAGCGGTACAGCAGCCCCGCGGTTAGAACGTCCCCGAGGATAGGGAGCTGCTTGATCAGGAAGTACAGGACGAACCGGTTGTTCCCGCCGATCACCTCCCACGCGCGATAGAGCTCGCCCAGGATCCCCGACCAAAACGGAAGATACGCCGCGGACGGAAGGCGGGTGGTCAAGTAGGCATAGCTCACGCCGGGTACCGGTCCGAGGAACGACGTGTACGGGTTGAACCCTTGGGCGACCGCGTGGGCGGTCCGCAGCCACACCTCGAAGTCGTACGTGCTACCGGTCCAGAACGAGAAAGCCTCGCGCAGGAGGAGCCCGCCGAGAAGGATCTTCCATGCAATCGACAGGAGGGGTTCGCGCGGGGGTTCGCTTTCGGACGGAGCGGTCCCGCCCACGGGCTTACCTCCGGGCGGGTCGCTTCCACCGGTACCCGCGGAACGAGATCCAAGGTGACTTCGAACGATCGTCGGGGGCCCCGTCAACCCGGGGGCCCCACCATCGCTTCAGCTCCCGGTGCATCGGGACGAGGGGAACGCGGCGACTCTCGCGCGCGAACTCCACGACCACTCGCGAGACCGGTGATCCCTTACTGGGGCGTCGGCGCCGACGAGGCAGGGTTCTTGCGGGTGGTAGAGAGGAGCACGATTCCTGCGATGAACGCGGCAATGTAGACTCCGAGCATAGCATCGTACAGAAATCGGATGTCTCCCCCGTAATAGGTTACTCCGAACAGATAGTTGGCGAAGGACGATGGAGACTTGAAGAACCCGTTCCCGACTTCGCCGTAGGTCAGAATGTCTCCCAGGAAGATCGCCACTATGAGACCGGACCCGACGACTCCCGCCTTTACCGACATCCTCGACCGGACGAGCACGAGGAGTGCGCCGCCTACCACGGTCGCAATCGTCACCAGGAGAATGACGTACCAGTGCAGGAAGTACCCGCTGGACATGTAGCCGAAGTTAGTGCGCAGGTTTTTGTCGGTCACCAGCATGACAACACCCAGCGCGAACGCGACGAAGAACGCGATGCTGTAGAACACGGGATAGAGGGGGCGCTGTGATCCGCGAGACACTGACATTTGCGCTGAGCCGACACAGAGCCGCGGAGTCACCACTCTTTTGGTCCAAACGCAGAAACTTCCGTCCCGCGAGCGACGATCCGACCAACGAGCTAAACCCCTGGACAGCCGTCCGGGCGCACATGGGCCTGGCGGAGCTCTTCCTCGCTGTTCTCGTGGTAGGCGTCTCGGGAATCAACGCAGCCCTTCCCGTCTCGGCGTGGAGGAGGGGTCACGATGCGAGGTTCCTCTTCCTGGCCGCAGCCAACATCACCCTCGCGGCCCTCGGCGCGATATGGACGTGGGGAGCGCTACCGGTCGCCCCACCGTCGTACGCGATCCCTCAGCTCCCGGTGCTTGTCCTCGCGTTGGTCGTTGCGCTCTTCTTTCTCGTGGCGACCCTCTGGCCGAGGCGCACCTAGACTATGGAGCGCGACGTACTCTCCTTGAACACACGTCGTCGTATCTACGAGGTCGTCTGTAACTCTCCCGGACTGAATGGGCGCGGAACGCAGCGCGCCGCCGCCACCGGCCGAGGGGAGACCATCTACCATCTGAATCGATTGATCGGCGCTGGCCTCATCCAGCGCGAGCGCTTCGGCCGCGAGGACCACTATTTTGCGGCCACGGTTCCCGTCGGCGATCGGCGGCTCTTGGGATTGATCCGCTCTGCCTCCGTGCGCCGTGTCCTGATCGCACTCGTACAGCACTCTCACCAGTCCGTGAGCGATCTGAAGGCCCAGACCGGCCTCAGCGGGGGCCGCCTCTCGATCCACCTGGGTCGGCTGGTTACGATCGGTGTCGTTCGGGCAAGCCGGGAACGGCACGGAAGAACGTTCGAGGTGGTCGATCCACCGCACGTCCTCCGAGTCCTGACGACCTATCGTCCCGGAATCACGGACGAGTGGGTGGAGCGACTTTCCGAGACCTGGACCGAGCTGTTCCGACCCTAGCTGTCGGATCCGGAACCCTCGGTTTCCGGGCTTGGACCAAAAAGAGAAGCTACTTCCCAATCCTCTGCTCTCTCGTGATGAGAGGCCGGGTCGCAGGGACACGGGCTCGGCTCGGACTCGGCTTCGCGTTGGTCACGGGGCTCGTCCTGGCGCTGGGCATCGCCACCCTCCCTTCCGCCGGCGCAGGGTCCCCAGCGACCGGGTGGCCGCCCCCCTCCCCGCTGTCCTGGAGCAACGGTGTGGTTCAATGTTCGTTCGGCTCTGCGGCCCCCTCGGTGGCCGCTTCGGCGGTGGGTTCCCCGGATTCTGGGCTCTCATCGGGCCTCTCGGGGTTGCTAGAGATGAACTCGACCGGGCAGGCCACGGCGGTCGCGTCGTTGGCGCATACCAACTGGACCGTAGCCAATGTCAGCACACCCGAGATGTTCGACCTTGCCTACCGGACCCACCTAGAGCTTCTGTCCGCGAGTGGCCCGGCGAGAATCATTGGCTCAACGGAGGTTCGGGTCGATTACGTCCTCGCATCACGCTCCCCCTTCGACAACATGAGCTCGGTTTCGGTGGTAGTCCAGATCTCCAATTGGACCTGGCAACACTCCGAAGACGCTCTGGTCCTCGGCCTTTCGGTGTGGCCCACTTCTCCGCGATCCGACTATCTCACCTCTTCAAGCGCCTCCGATCTCAAGATTACGAGCTCGTCGGAGGCGACCGGGGCCGCGCGGGAGTATTTTCGACTGGCACCCTATGCGCTAGTGGCGGGAGCGAGCGGAGTGCCCCGTGCGGTGAACGTCTCGCCCCAAGTGAACCTAGACCGGACCCGCGCGTCGGTCAACGTAACGGTAAGCCCGGGAACGGGGAACGGCACTACGCTTAGCTACTCCGCGCAGATCCAGCTCGCGGCCCCATCGTCCATCGGCCACACGCCGCTCTACGAGTACGCGCTCGTGGGTGGAGCCTCCGGGTTCGTTTCCGTTCTGCTCGCCATCTTCGCCTACCGGGTCCGTCGGCGACCATCCAAGACGGACATGGTGGAGGACTCGCGATGAAGTTGACCGAGTCCCCGGAGCGGGATCGGGCCTACGTTCCAATCTGGAACGGCTCGAATCTTCCGAGCTGCTTGCTACTGCCCGACCCGGGAATCTGTCGTTACGGCACGCGTTCGGATCCGGACCGCGCCGGTAGGTGACGATGGCGACGAGCCCGCGAACGGATGCCGTTCCGTCGTCCTGTCCTAGGACGCTGGCAGCCGGCGTGGTCGCCTACAACGAAGAGCCCAACCTTCGGTTCGCAGTCCGCTCTTTGATCGAACAGGAACTGCCCGAGGGGGTCACCTGGGAAGACATTTGGATTGTAGCCAGCGGATGCACCGACGGGACCGTTGAGGTGGCCGATGCCCTCGCTGCCGAGGACTCGCGAGTACGCGTGATCGTCGAGCCCGCCAGGGGAGGTAAGGCCCACGCGCTGGGCCAAGTCTTCCGTCACGCGAAAGGCGATGCGCTCGTCCTCCTGAACTCCGACGCCCGGGCCGAGCCGGGAGCCGTCAGTCAGTTGGTGCGAACGGCCCAAGGCAAGTCGGCGCCGTACGCGGTAATGGCCCGGCCCGTGGTCCCGCGCTCGGCCCTGGGGCGCTGGACGCCTACGCTGCGATGGATGTGGGATCTCCATCACGAGTTCCATGCCGAGCTGCTCGCCCATGGGATCGGGGGTCATCTTTCCGACGAACTCCTTCTCGTCAGCGCCCCCGGCGTCCCTCCCGTACCCGACGGGATCATCAATGACGGCTCTTACCTCGCGGTCTGGCTCTCCCAGCACGGTGGGGGCCGGTGGTACGCGCATGACGCGCGCGTGTCGATCCAAGTTCCTTCCACCGTGAGAGACCACCTCAACCAGCGCCGACGAATCCACGTAGGCAACCTGCAGGTCACTTCGACGCTCGGAGCGCCACCGGCGACCTTGTCGCGACAATTCCTTCAGAGTCCGGCGGATACCGTGCGGCTTCTCGGTAGGATGATCGCCCGCGATGACGGCATCGAGCATTTTGGAAAGCTCGTAGCGTGGGAGCTCGCATCGTACGGCCTCGCCGCGTGGGACTGTCTCCCCCCGAAGAAGGACCATGTTCGTTGGAAGCGGATCCGAACGTTCTCCCCCCGATCCTCGACAAACTCGGCACCCATGCAGTGGACGGAGCCGGTGAGGACCGGCGCGACCGAGCGCCGAGTCACTTCGCTTCTCCTTGTTGCCAGCGAGTTCGGAACCGGCGTCCCTGTCGAGCAGCTCCACGAACTCCTCCCGACCGAGAGACCCGGTACGGCCGAAGCGCTCGGCCGGTGGCTGGAGGAGCGGCCCGACCTCGCGCGGCTGAACGGGGGCCGCGCCTTCGCTCCGACCGCGACCATCTCCCCCACAAGAGATCGAGTCGATCGCGCCCGGCAGTACCGAGAATTTGCCGAGGTTCTGTGGAACGGCCCACTCTCCTTCAGCAAAGACTTGGTGCGATGCATCGCGGTCAGCGGGTCCGTCGCGTTCGGCGAACCGCGCCCGGGCGACGACCTCGACTTGTTCGTCGTCGTTCGCTCCGGTTCGCTCTGGTGGTTTCTGGCTCGGGCATACTTCGCCCTGCTCGTAGCACGCTGGCGTAACTCCGGGGCTCGAGGCCCTACCCCGTGCCTCAACTACGTCCTAGAGGACCGCGAGGCCGCGGTCGAGTTCGCTCGACGGAGCGACCTCATTTTCGCGCGCGAAGCCCTCAGCGTACAGGTCCTGCGGGGCGATGAGTACTACCGCGGGCTGCTGGCCGCAGGCCCGTGGATGCGGGAGGAGATTCCGCGCCTGTACGCGGCTCGCACCCGGGCCCCGGGGAGCGTCGTTTCCATCCCTGCTCCGCGCTCGATCCGCCTATTGAACATAGGTGTCTTCCCGTTCCTCGCCGCCTATCTCCATCTACGAGGGATCGCTCGGAGTGCCCGATCCCGTCGCCGGTCGCCCTCGGACCGCGGGTTTCGAACCGTGACCGGGCTGCGTCGGCTCGTTTTTGCTTCGCACAAATTCGAGCAACTGCGTGACCAGTACGCCCGATACGAACCGGCCGGAGCCGGCCATGAAGCCAAGGACGGCGCGGCGGGCGCCACCGAAGCAAGATGAGATACGGCTCCTCGCCCGGCTCGCCTTCGCGATTTCGATAGCTCTACGGATTCGCGAACTCCGACGCCCGATGAAGTTGCCCGACCCACCCTTTCCGGGACCAAGAGGGGTAACGAGGCCCTGAGACCACCCGACCCGTTCACGGAGAGTAGCTGCGAGGCGGCGGGCGATGGCGCTCTGGACCGAGTCCGGTTATCGAAATCTGTCGTTGGGATCGAGCCGCGCGACTCCCACATTGCGGCAGTTCCTATGACGCCGCATCAAATGTGGATCCAGCCCGCGTAGAATGCGTATCCGATGAGAGCGATGACGGCGGCGATGAAGATGAACTTAATGACCTTGAGAATGAGAACAATCGCCACCACGACGATCGCGATGATCAGCAGGGTCAGTGCGGCGTACTCGCCCGGCGATAGCCCCATCGAACGAGCGGGACACTCTGCTCCCACGTATGAAGTTTCGGAAAGCTCCGATTCCAACGCCGCCCCTCCTGGAACGGACGCGATGCTCGTGCGGCCTCTTTCTTGCGGAGCCGACGGGCTCCTCCCGCGTACGCGAAGCAATCGGTCCCGTGCCGCAGCGACCCCGGGAGGGGCTCACTGCCGAAGACCTAGGGAAGGGTTGGACAGTCACGGATACCCCCACCCTCGTCCGGTGGGCGGGCTCGCGGATTACCACCGTCGACAACTTGATAAACCGCGCGATTCCCTCCATCGCGACCTCGCGACGCCGTGTGCGACGCCTCGTCGCAGTGCCCCCAAAGGATACACGCCTCGCTCGTTCGTAGTGGGACTGATATTCCAGCAGCGCTAGGAGCCAAAGAACGATGGATCGATACGAACGGGTTCCGATCGAGGAAGAGAGTCGGGAGGAGCGCGTCAAGAAGTTTGCTCTCATCGACCAGCCGTACACCCTCGAGGAGGCGATGATCGAGGGCCAGCGCTGCCTTGAGTGCGCGATGCCCTACTGCATCCAGGGCTGTCCGATCACCCAGGACTGCCGGGGTTACAATGTCCTCGTGGGACAAGGAAAATTCGATGAGGCGGCACGACTAACCCTCCGGGACAACCCTCTCGCGACCGTCCTGTGCAAGACGTGCTACCACTTCTGCGAGGACGACTGCATCATGACGGGTCGAGGGGTGCCGATTGCGATCCGCCACCTGAAGAGAGCGGCACTCGAGTTCGGCAAGTCCGACCTGTTGTACGTTCCCTCCAAACGTAAGGACGAGCGGGTCGCCGTCATCGGAGCGGGTCCGGCCGGCCTGATGGCCGCCTGGGACCTCGCCGTGCGCGGCCACTCCGTGACCGTGTTCGAGAACGAGCCGTTCCTCGGGGGACAGATCAACACCATTCCCCGTTATCACCTCGACCCGGACGATCTCGACACAGATCTCGCTCGGTGGAGAAATCTCGACATCACCTATGTCGTGGGAAAGAGGGCAGGGACCGACTACACTCCCAAGAGCCTGCTCGAGGAGGGATACGAAGCGGTCCTTGTGAGCATCGGCGCCTCGAAGGCCCGAGAACTGGGCATCCCCGGCGAGAACCTCCCCGGGGTCTATCACGCCTTGCCGTTCCTGCTCGCGATGAACAAACGACCGGAAGGACTCTTCGGCCGGACGAATCGCCGCATCGTCGTCATCGGCGCGGGCGATGTTGCGCTCGATGCGGCCCGCTCGGCACGCCGCCTCTCGGGCGGAGGCGACGTTCAGCTGGTCTATCGGCGGGGCCCCGAGGACATGAAAGCGACCGAGGAGGAGAAGATGGGGGGCCGAATCGAGGGGGTCCAGTACGTCTTCTTCCGCTCGCCGAAGGAGATCCTTGGAACGGACCACGTCGAGGGACTCGTCGTTGAGCGAACGGAGCACGGGCCGTTGGATGCGAAGGGCCGGCGCACCCTCGTGACCGTCCCGAACTCCGAGGAGACGATCGAGTGTGACATGGTGATCGTCGCGGTCGGCGAGGTCGCGGACGTTTCCGGGTTCGACCCGGACTATGGTTTCAAGTTCGCGTCAATGGGCTGGCCCGAAGGAACCCGCGAGGGCTGGATGACCGATGTCGAGGGGGTCTTTGCGACCGGTGGCCGCTCCGTCGTGCATGCCATGGGCGCCGGTGAGCGAGCCGCCGCCGCGATCGACGCCTACCTCGCGAAGAAGCACGGTCGGGCTCCCGAACCACGACCCGATCCGTTCGGCGGTCCCAACCCGCCGGAGCTCCCCAGCGGTTACGGTGGCCCGACCTGGACGCCTTAGCGGCGCGCCGGGGCCGAAGTCCGAACTTTGGGGATTCCCGCCCCTCTCCGAGGCGAGATGTTCGAGCTCCGGGACCGCGCCCTACGGGGACTCCGCCAGCCACCCGAGATAGGGTTCGCGCTGACCCGAGGGCCAATGGTCCCGGCCGGGCGGGGTTCGGGCCAAGAGATTCCGAGCCGGGGGAGGTTTGCCCGCGGGATCACGCACGATACCGCAGCGCCCTCGGAGCCCTTGGAACGGTAGCCAAAGCTATCCGTCAGCCTAACTCGTGGTGGCCGAAGGCATCCGTGGCCGAAGAAGAGTCGACGTTCCAGGATCTCCCGCTCCACGCTCGGCTGCAGCGCGGCATCGAGCAAATCGGATACCGGGTCCCCACCCCCATCCAGCGAGGAGCCATCCCGCCGGCGGTCCTGGGCCGCGACATCATCGGTACCTCTCAGACCGGAACCGGGAAGACGGCCGCATTCCTGCTTCCAATCCTGGAGCGCCTTTTGGACCAACCGCCCGGGCGCATCTATGCCCTGGTGCTGACCCCCACCCGAGAGCTCGCAGTCCAGGCGGAGCGGTTCCTCCGGCAGCTCGCCGGGCATACTCCGTTGCGCGGCGTAGCGGTCTACGGCGGCGTGGGAATGGCCGATCAGGAGCGGGGGCTCGCGGGACGCGCCGAGATCGTCATCGCGACGCCGGGCCGCCTCCTCGACCACATGCAACGGGGCCACGTGGACTTCCGCGCGCTCAAGATCCTGGTCCTGGACGAAGCGGACCGGATGCTCGACATGGGATTCTTGCCGGACGTTCGCCGAATCCTCAGCCAGCTTCCGCGGGAGCGGCAGACCCTATTGTTCTCCGCCACTATGCCCCCCGAGGTGGTCCGTCTCTCGCGCGACTTCTTGCGCGATCCCAAGCTCGTTCAGGTCGGGGAGACCACCGTGGCCGCGGTCGGCGTCTCCCACCTTGCGCTTCCCGTGCCCGCGCAACGCAAGGCCGGCCTCCTCGTCGAACTGCTGCGTGACGCGATGATGACAAGCGTGCTCGTCTTTACCCGGACGAAGCACCGGGCCGATCACCTCGGGCGGCAGCTGGAGCACGCCGGCATCCCCACGGCGGTGATTCATGGGAACCGGAGCCAGAACCAGCGCACGGCGGCGCTCGAAGGCTTCCGCTCCGCCCGACACCGCGTCCTAGTAGCCACCGACATCGCAGCCCGTGGGATCGACGTCAAGGATGTGAGCCATGTGGTGAACTTCGACGTGCCCCACGAGCCCGAGACCTACGTCCACCGTGTCGGCCGCACCGCCCGCGCCCAACAGCGCGGCGATGCGTACACGCTGGTTTCTCCCGAGGAAGAGGAAGACCTTCGCCGGATCGAGCGACTGATCGGCATGCCGATCCCGAGATCCACGATCCCCGGGTTCGATTATCGTGCTCGCGATGCGCCCGCCCCGAGGCCCGTGGGTCCGGCTCCGCGGGGCGGAGGCCGACCGAACCGCTACCCTCCCCGCCGCTACGGATCGGGAGGCGGGGGCGGTCGGACGCCCCGATCCCCTCAGTTCCGGCGCCGTCGTTAGCTGCCCGACGGGGGCTCGGAAAGGGCCGAGGGCTTCGGGACGCTCTGCCGCGAGTGGTCCAGCTCCTCGGAGACCCGAAGGTTCACTTCGGCGAGCACCGGTTCGCGGTCTTCGGGCCGGCGGACCATGACTGTGAGGACGACATCAGCTCCCTGCACGGAGCGTGACTTTACGGTGAAAACGGGAGGAAAGCGAGGATCGAGTCGGAGGCGGAGCTTGGAGAGGCTCTTGAGCATTCGACTCTCAAAAGCCGCCAGGTCTGTGGAGCCCGAGAGCGTGACGGGAACCACCAACTCCTTCCATGCCTGAGGACTGAGGTTCTCGACCGGCTGGCCGAGGAACGTCGAGTTCGGCAAGGCCACCATCCGGTCGTCCTCGCTGAGGAGGATCGTCGTCATCGCATTGATCTCGATGACTCGGCCCGTCTGCCCAGCGACCCGGATCGTGTCCCCGACCTTGAACGGGCTGTAGATCCCCGAAAAGAATCGCGCGCCGGCGTTCTCGAGTGGGACCCGGATCGCGACGATCGCTGCGACGGCGACGAGCCCAATGACCAGCAGGAGGATCGACGGGCTCACCCCGAGCTCCTGGACCGCGAGGACCGCGCCCACAGCCACGACGACCGTAACCCCGAGGCGTCGCATCGCGACCGCGACCTGCGGGTTGCTCGCCCGCATCACGCCACGAAGGATGAGGTTCACGATCCAGGCGAAGAGGGCCGTAAGCGCGACAATGATCCCGACGTCGAGCAGGACCAGATTGAACCCCGTTACCATACCGAGCCCGGACACGTTCACCCTCCAACGAGACTCTCGAAGAGCTCACGCTCTTGGCGAGCCGCCGTCTCGAGCGAGCACGTGCGGGCCGTGCGCCGGCCTCCGTCGACGAGCCGTCGACGCAGGGTGCCGTCGTCCGCGGTGATCCGACGTATCTGGCGAGCGAGCCCCGTCACGCTGTCCGGGTCGAAGAGCAAGCCATTCTCGCCGTCCGTGATCAATTCGGCCACCCCGGCTCGGTCCGTCACTAGAGCCGGTCGCCTATGTATCCAACTCTCTACGACGACAAGTCCGAACCCTTCGTTGACCGACGGCAGGATCGAGAAGTCGCTGCGCTCGTAGAGCGCATCAAGTTCCGCCTGAGTGACGTGTCCCGTGAACACGACCCTGTCGGAGATGCCGGCCCGACGGACCTCTTCGTCCAGCCGGGCGCGCCAACGATCGGATTTCGAAAGGCCCAGTCCTCCCTTCGAGCTCGAGAAGCTACCGTTGCCGACAAAGACGAGCCGCAGATTGGGCAAAGAGTTCTTTACGAGAGCGAGAGCGGCGAGAGCGCGATCTTGACCCTTGGTAGGGTCCATACGCGCCACGATCAGTCCCACGGAGTGCGCGCGCAAGATTCCGAACTTCTCGCACACAGCGCCGACGTCGGCGGCGGTCGGGCGCGTGCGGTACTCCGCGGGATCGATGTAGGGGTAGATCCGGAGCACATCCCCCCGATGACCCAGTCGTTCGAGTTCACGTCGGTACCGGTCGCTGCTGACCACGATCCGGTCGTACGCGGAGAGATACCGCTGCATGACCGGCCGCCAGTCGACCGGGATCGACCGCACGTCGAAGGGAATGTGCCAACGAAAGATCTTCGGCTTCAGCGTACCGAGCATCTGTCCGACCGGGAGCTGCTGGAAATCATGGATGTAGAACAGATCGAAGTCGAGGTCGTGATCGAGCTCGCGAATCCGCATCGCGGTCGTACGGTTGTAGAAGGTGTACTCTGTGGCGTCGTCGGTCCAGAAGAGCCCCTCGCTCTTCGCCTTACTAACGAGACCGTGAGCGGTGGCCCAGATCGCTTCCTTCGTGGTTCCATATCCGGCCATCCGCTCGGGATCGATCGCGACGTGGTGAAGGGAGATCCCCGGTAGATGGGCGGTAGCCGGAGCGTTCGGGTTGAGTGACACCCAGTGGGCGTCCTCAAGGACGCCGTCGGCGAGGAGCTTCCGTAGCAGAGGGTAGACCATCCGCGTCACGCCGCCCGGGGAAAATCGATAGTCGACCCCTTCCGTGAGCTGCGTGAGGTCGACGCTCGACGATTCGGTGGGGGTTCGCGTATCTCTGGGAACGCGAAGGAACTGGACGAGCGGAGTCTGCGTGTTCACGAGAAGGCGCAACTTCGGCATGGAACCACCAATGGTCTTCGAGCGTACGGGCCCGACGAGAGCGTCTCAGCCGGGCGATCCTTCCGCAGTGACGACCGCTCACCCGCTTAGCTCGTGCGGGTATTAGATTGAGCCTGCGGACCTTCTCCTCCGAAAACCGGCCTCGCCAAGCTCTATCTAGGCGCAGGATCTTGGGTCCGAAAGATATGGCCGTTTTCGAGCCCGTCGTGTTGCGCAGCCTTTTGCGGAGCATGCGCGAGGCGCGAGGCCAGAAGCTTCCGGTTATCGCGGGGCACAAGTTGCTGTATCGGTGCAACCTCGAGTGCCAGATGTGCCCGTTCTGGCGACGCGAGGATGAGGAACTGCTTACGTTGAGCGAGGAGATCCACATGATGGACGCGCTCGCCAGCGCCGGCGTCTCGTTCCTCGGCTTCGAGGGAGGCGAACCCTTGCTACGACCGGACCTTCCCGAAATCCTCCGGGAATCGCACAAACGCTTCCACACCTCGCTCGTGACGAACGGCTGGCTTCTCAAACAACGGATTGACGAACTCGCACCGTCGCTCGAGATGCTCTTTGTCTCGCTCGATGGTATCGGTCCGATGCACGACTTCCTGCGGGGCATCCCTCACTCCTACGAGCGTGCAGTCGAGGGAATCAGGGCCGCTCGCGAGCACCTGCCCGTGGCGATCAGCAGCACGATCACCAAGGACAACCTTCACCAAGCCGAGTCGATGGTGGACCTCGCCATCTCACTGGGCGTAGAGATCACGTTCCAGGTAGCCTACGACTATTCGACCGCCGACGCGCTCAGCCCGATGGGCCCCGACTTCCTCGAGACCCTTCAAGCGATCCGCGCTCGGCGGGTAGCGGGCGCACCGATCCTCGAGTCACCCGAGTACTTCGACGCGATCATCGGATCGTGGTTCGGGCACAAGAGCTGGCACTGCAAACCGTGGCTGACGATCAACATCGATCCCCGCGGCCGTGTGGTCATGCCCTGCTACGTCCTCCACGAGTACGCGGGCGAGCACCCGGTCTGGGAGATCGACGTCGCCGGCATGTGGAATTCGTTCGACTGGTCGAAGTATGAGAGTTGCAACAAGTGCGGGCTCGCCTGCTACCTCGAACCGTCCCTCTTCTCCTGGTCCAACATGGGAATGGTACGGGACCGGATCGTCTCGAACGCGTTCGGCCACATCGGTCGCCGGCGTCAGCGGGTCGCGGCGGCCGCGGCGTCGGCCCCGGCCTGAACGGGGGACGAACCGACCTTATTCGACGCTTCGCGTCCCCGCGGCCCGGACCGAGAAGTTCCGACCTTCCCAGCGGGCGGTCTCGGGCCAGTAGAACGTGAAGTCGTAGCCCTGACCCTCATCGAGCGCGGCGAGATCTACGAAATGGACGCCGACGGGCGTCGCGGTGGCGATAACATCCCGCGCGCTCCGCCACTCATCGTCCGACCAGTGCAGCTGGAACGGCGCGGACGCCTGAACACGGAGCGTGGCCCCGGGCGGGAGCTCGGAGATCTGACGGTTGAACTTCCAGAGTTCGAGATGGGAGTGTGCCCTCCGGCGCCCGAGATAGCGGGACTCGACGGCCGGGATTCGGTCGTAGACCTTCCCGTCGGAAATCGATCGCAGGAGAGTCAGGTATTCGGCATGGGCCCACGCCAGGGGCATCGCCGCTCCGCTCGGGCGGCCGCGGAAGAGTCCCAGACTCTCGATGTCGGCCTCGTCCCAGACCTGCTCGGTGAGCAGACCGGTAGGGGTCGCGAACCGCTCCATCGCCCGGGCGTAGGGAAGCGGGTCGTGGCCTGCCGAAAGCTCGTAGTGGCCGCGCTCGCCCGTCAAGAGCGGCCAAGGCCGACCGATGCCCCATCCTAGGAACGGAGCACCGGCCGGGCCCTGTCCGTACCCGTCGTGATTGTAACGTTTCCACGCCGGCCCGTACGGCGTATCGACCTTGAGGAACCGGTCGACCAAGCGAACGGTATCTGTGACGATCGGGTCACCGGCGGATCGGATGCCGAGGCGAACGAGGCCGAGGAATTCGGTGGAGACGATCTCCTGGGCCGGCCACTCGCTGGGGGCACCGGGCGCTTGGTTCGGGATGTACAAGCGCCCGAAATCCCCCGATTCGCGCGGAGACGGGTCGCTCGGCATCGCGGGACGCACGCGCACGTAGTGGCGGGGGATCTCGGGGTCCAGAGTCCCTTGGGTCGTGACGGTCCACCCTTCGAGATGGCTCTCCAGAAAGTCCGCGGTCTCGTCGAAGAGGGTCGCAGTAGCCGTGTCCTGATGGTTCCGCGCGAAGTCGCTCGCCCCGAGGAGCGCGGCGATCTGTAGTCCGATCGTTGAGGGCGAATACCCGCTTACCTCCTCCCAGCGGTCCTGTTGCGTCACCGGCCCACGGTCGATCAAGAACCGGGCCGCCCGCAGGATCATCGGATATGGGTCGAAGCTCTCGAGCGCCCGTGCACGTTCCAAGCGCCAGGCCAGGAGGATAGGGAGGGCGACTTCGTCCAGCTGAACCCCGGTCCAGTACGCCCTTCCGTCCAACCAGAAATTCTGTGGGAATCCGCCGTCGGACTGCTGTCGGCTGGCGAGGTAAATCAGGGCCCGCAAGGGAGCTTCGCGGATACCCGCCGCCAAGAGCGCGGTCGCGATCTGGACCATGTCGCGTGTCCAGACGAGGTGGTAGCCTCCGCGATCGTCGGTCCGACGGCGGCCCCAGGGCGTCGAAGGAGAGGCGATGAACGCCCCCGGATAGAGCTTGTCCTCGGAAGCGAGCAGGACCATCCGGCTCACGCGGGCGAGGTGGCCGTGATCGCCCGGGCCCACTCCGTATGGATGGGAGTGCTGCGCTGCGCGCCGCCACTGGAGGACGAACCGGTCCCGATGACGCTCGAAGGGAGACCCGAGCGATTGGAGGACAGTCGTCGTCGCGTTCTCCAGGTTCGATCCGAAGGCGACCGCCACGGTAAACTCACCGGAGGCAGGGAGGGCAATCTCACCGGTGAGGAAGACGCTGCCGTTCGGAGCGAGGTCGTACTCGTTCTCGAGGTCGTACCGGTTCTCGAGCGAGGCCATTTCATCGCCGGCGCCGATGAAGCCGACCGTCGCCTTGCGGAACGGGACGTCCGCGGCGATGACGACCCCGACGTCCTCTCTGGAGGCCGCGAGCACCGGTCGGCCGAGCAGCAAGTACACCCCGGCGTCGGTGCCCCGCGGGAGGAGGTCGAGGTGGGGGATGGCATGGAGGTACAGCCGAAGACGGTCTCGAAGTTCCGGACGGTTAACCACGAGGCGAGTGTGTACGAGGAGTGCGGATTGGTGGGGCGCCATGAGGATCTCCTTCTCGATCGAGAACCGTCCCGCGGGATCCGATGTCGTCACCCGGTAGTCTAACGCGTCCGGGTGCGGCTGCTCGATCTTCGAGGACATGTGCCGCGCCTCGTCCATGTAGAACGACTCTCCGTCGGTCACCCCGTAGAGCATCCCGCGGAACTGAGGGCGGTCGATCGACGGGTGGTAGAGCTCCGTGACCGTTCCCTTCCAGATCGTGTACCAGAGCCGGGCATCGGCGGAATAGGCGGTACCGAAGCCCTCCTTCGAGCTCGGGGCCCAACCTACGGGGACTCCGGGAGCCCCGGGCGCAACGCGGGTACCGCGGAGATCCATGCTATCCTCGGCGCGATGAAGCACGATGGCGTTTAACCGTCGCACCGTCCGCTGCCGTTCGCCGCGAACCGTGTTCTTTTTTTGTAGCTCTGGCTCGCGTAGGCGTGGATCTCATCTGGTACCTCGTGATTCTGGCCGCGGTCGCGATCGCCGCCGGCTTCGTAGGATCGCTGACCGGGATCGGCGGCGGAATCATCATCATCCCGGTCCTGGTCATCTTCTTCAACGTTCCGCTCGTGGTCGCAATCGGGGCGAGCGTCATCACGATCCTCGCCAACTCGGCGACGACCGGATCGGCGTACCTCCACGACCGTCTGACCGACCTTCGTATCGGGATGTTCTTGGAGATCGCCACGGTTCCGGGCGCGATCATCGGCGCGGTCCTGACGGTCTATCTCGTTCACGCGGACCTGCAGGATGCGCTCCTCGTAGCCCTCGGCATCATCTTGATCCTGCTGGCGGTGGCCGGACTCCGGCGAATCCGCGATGACGCCTACACCATCGCGGTTCCGGACCGACGCTCACGCCGGTTGGGACTCTCCGGCTCGTATCATGACGCCCAGCTCAACGAGACGATCGCCTACCAAGCCGCGGATACGAACCGCGCCTTGGGAATCATGTTCGCGGCCGGACTCGTCGCCGGGATGTTCGGCATCGGGAGCGGCGTGCTCAAGGTTACCGCGCTCGACGACGCCCTAAAGCTACCCATCAAGGTCTCGACCGCCACGAGCAATTTCATGATCGGCGTGACGGCGTGCGCTACGACCGGCGTGCTCCTAGCGGCCGGCTACGTCAATGCGGTCCTCGCCGTACCGGTCGCGGTCGGCGCAACGGCGGGAGCGCTTATGGGCTCCTACATCCTCCCCGGGGTTCGCAGCCGAACGGTCCGCATCGCCTTCACCCTGGTGCTCGTCGGGCTCTCCATCGAGCTCATCATCCGTGGACTCGGAGGACCCTGATGTCGCAGAACCCTCCCGCCGCTCCGCACCGAGAGCTCCCGGCGGATGCCTACCGCGACATGACTCGGATCCTGCGCATCGGACTCATCACCGCATTGGTGATCCTCTTGGGCGGAATCGCGGCCTACCTCGTGGAGAACGCCTCGATCGGTTTCGGCCAGATGCTGGCGGAGAATCCCATCGTCCACTACCTGGGGCTCGACGCTCTCGCGCACGGGCTTGCAACCGGCCAGCCCGAGGCCTATCTCACCCTCGGCGTACTCGTGCTGGTGGCGACTCCGATCGCTCGGGTGGTGACGGGATTGTACTTCTTCGCGCGTAACCGGGAGCGGGAAATGGCGCTCATCGCGACGACCGTGGGCGTCCTGCTCTTCGTGGGAATTCTGGTAATCGGCCCGTTCTTGCGCTGACCCGTACGCGCTCGTCCTACGTGCTCCGGGGCTAAAGTGGTCTTGCGCCGCTAGATTCGTTCCGAGAGTCGCTCCGCAGGTCTTCGTCGGCACGGTCGCCGCAAGCGCTTTCTAGTGCGCCGCGAGCGCTTCGCGGACCGCGCGAACCCCTTCATCGGCCAGGTTGCGCGCACGGTGGGGCTCGTTCGCCTCCGCGAATATCCGCACGAGCGGTTCCGTACCGCTCGGGCGCACGAGGATCCAGCTCTTCCCGCGATACAGCTTGACCCCGTCGGTCCGTTCGACCCGATCGGCGCCCTTGCCCAGCGCCTCGGCGGCGCGGCGGAGCACCTCCTCTCTTCGTTCGACCGGACACGGGACCTTCTCCCGCACGAAGGCGTAGTGCGGCACCCCCGCGATGAGCGCGTCCAGAGTTTCGCTCCGCCGCGCGAGCAGATCGAGGAGGCTCGCCGCGGCCATCGCGCCGTCGCGAGCGAGCTGGAACTGAGGGAAGACGATCCCGCCGTTCTCCTCCCCACCGAGGATCGCGTGTCGCGCCTGCATCTCCCGCGTAACATTCGGGCTCCCGACACGCGTGTAGATTACCTCGCCACCGAGCGGCGTGATCGCGTCCGCCAGCGCCTGCGACATCGTGACCGGGGTAACGACAACCCCTCCGTGATGGCGCTCGACCGCATCCTGGCTGAGAAGCGTCAGCAGCGATTCACCAGGGACGAAACGTCCGTTGCGGTCCACAAAGACGGCACGATCTGCATCGCCGTCGTGCGCAATCCCAAGGTCGGCCCCGAACGCCGGCACCGCCCGCATCAGGTCCCCGAGGTTCGCTTCGGTCGGCTCGGAGGGTCGTCCGGGGAACGTGCCGTCGATGTGGCCGTTGAGCGTGCGCACGCGACAACCCAAGCGACGCAATAGGTTCGGGCTGGTGACCGCCGACGCTCCGTTCGCGGTATCGAGCACGACCGAGAAGCGTCGCTCCGCGATCTTCGAACGGTCGACGCACGCTAGGATCCCGTCCACATACTCCTCGGCGCCTCCCGGGTGTGTCGAGATCGTGCCGATGCGATCGAACGGCGCCCCCGGTTCCCGGCCCGCGTCTACGGCCTGCTCAATCGACTCTTCGACCGAACGCGGGACCTCGAGCCCGTCGTCGGCGATGCACTTGACACCGTTGAACTCGGGTGGGTTGTGCGACGCGGTAACGATCACCCCCAAACGCCCGTGCAAGCGAGGGACGAGATACTGGATGGCGGGGGTCGGAAGGAGTCCCACCTCGATGACGTGGTGCCCGGCCAGCGCGAGGGTACCTCCTACCACGCGGGACAACGCGAAGCTCGAGGTCCGACCGTCCCACCCGAGGACGATTGGGCTGGCGGAGGGCATGACCGAACCGATCGCGCTCGCCACACGCTGGGCGAACGAGGACGTCAGGCGTTCGCCGACGACCTCGCGGATGCCATTGGTCCCGAACAGGCGCATACGCTCTTGGACCTCCCCGAGCGTCGCCGCGTATATGAGCGGCGGGCGTTCGCCCGGTGACGCGCATGGACGAGCGATTCCTGGCCGACGAAATGCTGGGACGCCTCACCCGCTATCTGCGCATCCTCGGGTACGACACCGAGTACGTCCGAGAGGGGGACGACGACGCGGTACGCGCGCGCGCACAAAGGGAACACCGAACGCTTCTGACGCGGGACCACGCGCTCGCGAGACGCACCTCGGGCTCGGTCCTCCTCCGCTCACCCCACCTGAAGGAACAGCTGGCCGAGTTGCGCACGCAGATGCCGGGGATCGTCCTTGCCCCCCGCTTCGACCGCTGCACGCGGTGCAACGGTGAGCTCGCGGAGCTGCCGGCGAGCGCGGCGCGCCCTCCCGGGGCGGCCCGGCCGGGACCCGTCTACGAGTGCCGGCGGTGCGGGCACCGCTATTGGGAAGGGTCGCACACCCGCCAGATCCGCGAGTTCCTGCTCCATCTCGGACCGACATGAACGCGAGCCTGCAACTCGAGGTCGAACTCTCGGGGGAAGTCGTAGAGCTCGCGCAGGCCGAGCTCGCGTCGCTCGCCGAGGGGTTGGGCGCATCCATCTCGTCAGAGTCGACCCGTCCCGCGGCCCGCATCGTCGCGCTGGAGGTCCCAGATATGGAGGTCGCGCGCGAGTTGGTCGCGCGGTTGTCGCTCGCCCACCGGGTGGTCCGGGTCATCGGCTCCGAAGCCATGGCAAAAGAGCGACTCCTCGCCGAAGGCAAGCGCGGAGTCTCGGCTTCGTTTCGCCTCCGCGGTCATCCCACCGCCCCCGGCTCGGATCCGAGAATCCATTGGCTCGCGCAGATTTGGAAGAGCGGAGGAGGCACCATCGACCTCGAGCACCCTGCTCGGCGGTTCTGGGTCGACGGGTCCGACATCGCTTCGAGCCGGCTCCTGGAGGAGGTGGGTGCCGTGGACCGAGGTGCGATCCGAGCCCGTCGCATCTCTCGTCTACCGTTCTCCCGACCCGTCGGGCTCGATCCGAGGCTTGCGCGCGCCGCGGCGAATCTAGCGCTCGCGGGGCCGGGCCGCCGGATCGTCGATCCCTTCGTAGGCACCGGGGCGCTCCTCGCGGAGGCCGCCTTGCTCGGGGCCGACGTCACCGGCGTTGACGTGGATCTCGAAATGATACGCGGCGCGGCCCGTAACCTGGAGGCCGTGGGTCACCCGGGCGCGCGTCTCCTTGGTGGGGATGCGGGCACGCTCGCGGAGCAATTCCCCGACGGGTGGTTCGATGCGCTGCTTACGGACGCGCCGTATGGCCGCGCCTCGGGCACCGGTGGCGAACCCGTATCCGACCTCATTGTCCGGGTGCTTCCGCTATGGGCGCGGCGGGTCCGGGACGGCGGTCGCGTGGTCCTGGTCACTGCGGGGGGGCCCGATCCGCTTTCCGAACCCTGGCGACGCACTGTTTCGGTCCCGGTTCGGCAACACCGAAGCCTGACACGGGAGTTCCGGGTGTACCGGCGTTCGGTTTCCCTCACGTAGCGCCGGAGGGTGAGAAGTCGACCGTGGCCGGGCTCGACCCGGGCGCGGGACAGACCTCGGACGCGACGAGCTGAAGCTCGATCCCCGTGGCCGATTGGGTATTCGCATAGGTGATCTGTATCTCAATCGTCGCTCCCGCGTTGATGGCAAAGTAGCCGGCGCCCACCGGCGCGCTCGCGTTCGCCGTGCTGTTCGCGTAGGCGTACTCTCCCGAGACATTGAGCGTCCAATCGGAGGTGGAGGCCCACGCTTCTCGAGCCGAAGCATTCAAGGGAGTTGAAGAATTGTTGAGGTAGACCTCGAGCACGCGGGCCCCGAGCACGATACCGTGCGCTGCGACGTCCTGGTTCGACAGATTCACTCGTGCCGCCACGGCGAGGGCGTAACCGGGCGCGGGAGTGACAAAGTGGCTCGACGCCGTCGCGGTCCCGCCGATTTGCCCGGTCTCCGCCGCGACCGGGACGAGGACGAAGCCACTGATGAGGATCGCCGCCACGGCGACACCGACGAGGGTCCGCTT
>JAKAYT010000046.1 GCA_021826685.1 Thermoplasmata archaeon | reverse complement strand
AAGGATAGCCCGCTGCGGGGGAGGAGAGCACGATCGCTCCGGCGACGCTCAGGACCATCATCGCCGCGACGGCGACCGTCAGGGGGATCGTTCGGGACACGACGCCGTACGGGGGATGCCACACTTCAACCTATGCGGTCCCGCCGATCGCAGGGACCTTCCGCGCGACGGATCCGGGCCGCGAGTCTATCGAGGTCGCTCGTCGCGCGCGTTCTGCCGGCCGGCGCCCCAGTTCAGGAGGAGGATCAGGCCGCTGATGAGGAGAGCGATGAAACACAACAGCCCCACGACGAGGAGGACGAGGGAGGCGTAGAACGCGAGGGATGTGAGATCGAAGGTACCGGTAGGCAACGGATACCGGCCATACAGGATGACGGCGGCGACGAGCCCGATCAGGGAGGCGGCCGCGACCGCGATCAGTCTACGCATGAGGACTCCCCGGACGCGCTAGGTACGCACCGCCTCAAAGGCCGGAGGGGGCTCCCTCGACCCGGCCGTCTCCGCGCGGGTCAGCGTCGATCGGAACGCTTGCGTCTTGGCGCGGTGGCACTGCGTACAGAGCGTCTGCAAATTCGCGTACTCGAGTGACGCCCCTCCGCGGGCGATCTCGACGATGTGATCGACCTCCAGCTCCTTCGACCGGAACCGCCGGTGGCAGCGGGCGCAGGTGTAGCGATCCCGGCGCTTCACGTAAATCCGCGCCGCGTCCCAGAAGTAGTGCCCGTGAAACTTCCATCGGCAGTCCCGCGAGCAGTACGGAGAGCGGGAGCTGGCCAAGGGACGGGAACACTCTACGCACCGCCGCGCCCGTCGCGCTTCAGTGCGGCGGCGAGCCCCATCGCCGAACCATGCGGCCGAGAGGCCGAGGAGCCGGCCTCCCGGTCCGACCGTCACGCTCGGAGCCGATTGGCGCGACTTGACGGGCATCGTGCGACCGGGGCTCCCCCTCCACAAGAACGTTCCGTTGGAATCGAGCTTCCCTTCCCTTTCGGCTGGCGCTAAGAAGTCTAGGCTCTCCCCGTGCTTGGGGGGGCGAGCGCACGACGAATTTCGTGGGGCTCGCCGTCTTCCTCGCCATCTTCGGCGCGATCATCGTGCGCCAGATCGTGGGCCGAGGGCCCCCTGTGTGGGCGATCCTCGGCGTCGGCGGTGTCGCGACGGTCGCGGCCCTCGTCGTCACTCCCCGGGACGCGGGCTCGGCCCTCCTCGCGGGGATCCCTGTCCTCGCCTTCCTCGCGGCCCTCTTCGCCTTTGCCGGAGCGCTCGAGCGCGCCGGAGCCCTCGATCACCTCGCCCGGTGGATGGTGCGGACCGCTCGCACCCCGGCCGATCTGCCGTGGTTTGTGTTCGTTGGATTTGGGATCGCGTCCGCGTTCATCGTGAACGACGCGCTGATCATCGTCGCGATCCCGATCATGTTCTCCATCTCGAGACGGATCAACTTGGATCCCAAGCCCCTGCTCTTGACTGCGGCCTTCGCGGTGACGGTCGGCAGCACGCTCACGCCGCTCGGGAATCCCCAGAACCTGCTCATCTCGATCTCGAGCGGGCTCGCGACGCCCCTTCTCACGTTCCTGCGCTACCTTTTGCTCCCGGTCGGGGTCGGCCTCCTCCTCGGCGGGCTCTACCTCCGTTGGACGTTTCGCAAGGACCTGGCTCCGGCGAGTGTCGCGCTCGAGCGCGCGCGAGGGCCGCCGCTGTCGCTGTTGCCCCGCGGCGGCTGGGGGCCCCGTCTGGCACGCCACCCCGTTCTCGTGCTCTTCCCGCTCACTATCGGGGTCATGCTGGGCTTCGGCCTCTCGACGCTGTTTCTCGGCACCCCCAGCGTCGCTGTCTGGATCCCCGCGGTCGCCGGAGCTCTGCTCTTGTTCGCGGTCTCTCCCGGACGCGGAGCGATCGTCCGGTCGATCGACCTGCGGATCCTCACGCTCTTTGCCGGTCTATTCGTCGTGGTCGCGGGCGCGCTCTCGGCGGGCGTGATCGGGCTGGTCGAGGCAGGGTTGCCGATCACCGGTCCCGCGCACGCGGCCTACGGGACCCTCGGCATTTTCGGGACGAGCCTCATCGGCGCCCAGCTCTTTAGCAACGTCCCGTGGGTCGGCCTTCAGATCCCGGTTCTCGCCCATCTGGGCTACAACGGATCGACTCCCCTCGCTTGGATCGCTCTCGCCGCGGGAAGCACTCTCGCGGGCAATGTGACCCTGCTCGGAGCGGCGAGCAATCTCATCTTGGTCGAGAGGGCCGAGGACCGAGGGGTCCACATCGGGCTCGGCGAATTCGTTCGCTACGCACTCCCCTTGGCCGCGTTGACATGCGCGATCGCCGTGGCCGCGCTGCTGGTGGGGCTGTGAGTGGCGGAGGGACCGCTCCCAAGCCTTAACCTACCCGCGGGACTAGCAACGTGGGTGAGAAGTTGAGCCCACCTTCTACGGTTACCGAGTCCGCCGCTTCGAAGCCAACCCCCTCCGGGCCCCGCGGGATCCGCCTCGTATCGCCGATCCCCGGCCCCAAGGCGCGTGCGATCGTCGAGCGAGACCGGCGGTACCTGATGACGAGCACCAAGACCGGCCCGATCGTCGCCGAGCGGGCCGAGGGGATTTGGGTGCAGGACGTCGATGGGAACCGCCTCCTCGACTTCGCGGCCGGCATCTCCGTCCTGAACGTCGGCCACTGCCATCCGGACGTCGTACGGGCCGTTCGGGATCAGGCGGGCCAGCTGATGCACTTCGCCGGGACGGACTTCTACTACGACAACCAGACCCGACTCGCGGAGAAGCTGACGAAGATCGCTCCGGGCACGTTCGAGAAGAAGGTCTTCTTCACGAACAGCGGGACCGAGAGCGCCGAGGCAGCCCTCAAAATCGCGCGCTACCACCGTCAACGCCAGATCGTGATCGGTCTCATCGGCTCGTTCCACGGGCGGTCGATGGGCTCGCTCTCGCTCACGAGCTCGAAGCCGGTACAGCGGCGTGGGTTCAACCCGTACGTGACCGGCGGGACCCATATCCCGGCCCCCTACTGCTACCGCTGCCCCTACAAGCTGGAGTATCCGAGCTGCGACCTCTACTGCGCGAAAATCCTCAAGGAGCTCTACTTCGACACCGTGATTCCACCGGAGGACGTCGCGGCGTTCATCGCGGAACCGGTGATGGGCGAAGGGGGCTACATCGTGCCGCCGGCGGGCTGGCACCGGGCGATCAAGTCGATCCTGGATGAGCAGGGCATCCTGTTCATCGACGACGAGGTCCAGTCCGGGATGGGACGTACCGGTCGTTGGTACGCCATCGAGCACCACGGGGTGGTACCGGATATCGTGACGATGGCGAAGGCGCTCGGCAATGGTCTGCCGATCGGCGCGACGATCCTGCGCCAGGATCTCGATTTCCCCGAACATGGCTCGCACTCGACGACCTTCGGCGGCAATTTGGTCGCAGTCGCGGCGGCGATCGCCACGATCGAAGTGATGGAACGCGACCGGTTGCTGGACAACGCCCGGGTGCAGGGCGGTTACCTGATGGAACGCCTGCGGGAGCTGCAGTCCCGCTACCCCCAGATCGGGGACGTTCGCGGTCTCGGGCTCATGGTCGCGACCGAGTTCGTCAAGGATCGCGCGACGAAGGAGCCCGCGGTCCAGCTCCGGGATCGGATCCTCCACGAGACGATGGTCCGCGGACTGATCCTGCTTCCCTGCGGGCGTTCCTCGATACGCTACATCCCCCCGCTGATCGTCCAACGCGCGGAGATCGACGAAGCGATCGAGGTCCTCGACGCGTCGATCCGGGCGGCTCTGACCGCGACGTGAATGCGGTTTGCCCAGCTCGAGTCGGGCACGGTCCGGCTGGTCGACGTACCCGAGCCCCACGCGGGACCCGGGGAGCTCGTCGTCCGGATGGCGGCGTGCGGGGTCTGCGGGACGGACCTGGAGAAGCTGAAGGGAAACTATCGCGCGAGTTCGATCCTCGGCCACGAACCGGTCGGCCTCGTCTCCGAGGTCGGCAGCGGCGTCTCCGGCTACGAGACCGGAGACCGGGTCTTCGTGCACCACCACGTCCCCTGCGGAGCGTGCGCGGTCTGCGTCCGGGGCGATCCCACGTTCTGCCCGACGTACGCGACGACGAACCTCGATCCCGGCGGCTTTTCGGAGTCGTTCCGGGTCTCGGCGCGTCACGTGAAGGCCGGAGCGGTCCTCCGGCTCGCCCCCGGTATTAGCTGGGACGAAGGAAGCCTGCTGGAGCCGGCGGGGTGCGTCGTCACCGCGCTCCATCGTGTCGGCTTTTCTCCCGGCACGAGCGTCTTCGTTTACGGGTTAGGCCCGGCCGGGCTCCTCTATGCCCGGCTCGCTCGAGCGATGGGCGCGACCTGGGTAGGCGGGGCCGAGCTCTCCCCCCGCCGCCGGGCCGTCGCCGAGTCGGGAGGGATCGATGCCGTGGTCGACCCGCGGGATCCCCAGGGCGTTTCCTCCGTGGTGGAGAACGCGACGGAAGGGCGGGGCGTCGACCTCGCGGTCGTCGCCACATCCGCCCCGGCGGCGATCCAAGGTGCGCTCGAGATCGTGCGTCGGGCGGGGACGGTGAACCTGTTCGGCGTTCCCGCGACCGGCAGCCGCCTCGACTACGATCTGCTGCAGCTCTACCTTCGCGGCATCCGGATCGTCCCCACCTACGCCACGACGGAGCCCGATATCCGAGAGGTGCACGCCCAGGTCGCCGCGCGTCGCCTGCGGCTGGCCGACCTCGTCTCCGAACGGTTTCCGCTCAGCGACATCGCCTCCGCCTTCGCCCGCGCTCGCGATGCCGATTCGTCGGTCAAGGTCGTCGTGACCGGACCCGCCTACTAGCCCGTCGCGCCCCGAGGGGTAGCCTACACCGACGCGCGCGCAGCGACGACCCGATCGATCAGCGTCGCCCCGGCGCCGACGGTCGCCCCCGGTCCGATGATCGAGCGCGTGATCGTCGCCCCCTTTCCCACGGTGACCGCCTCCAACAGGGTCGAGTCCGCGATCCGCGCCCCCGCCTCGATCCGCGTGTCGGCGCCGATCGTCACGTAGTCCCCGAACTCGACGCCGTCCACGCGCGCCGACGGAGCGCAACAGACCCGGGCGCTTCCCCGAGCCCCGCGTGGGCGGCCCGGGGATTCGGCGCGTCCCGCGTCGAACAGGAGGCGCTGCGCGTGCAGTAAACGCGCCGGAGTCCCCGCGTCCTCCCACAATCCCTTCAACCGGTAACCGTAGACGCCCCGATCGAGCAGGCGCGGCAGGATCTCCTGCTCGAAGCTCAGCGACCGGCCGGAAGGGATCGCGTCCAGTACGGCTCGGCTCCAGACCGCGACGCCCGCGTTCGCCCAATGGGAAGGGGCATCGGCCGGCGCCGGTTTCTCGACGAACCGAACGATCCGATCCTGGTCGAGCGCCGCCACCCCGTACGGCCGGGTGTCCTCGACTTCGACAAGGCCCATCACGCCGAAGGCGCGGTGCCGGGCGTGCAGGGCCTGCAACTCTGTGAGGTCGACCTGCGCTACGACATCCGTGTTCAACAGGTAGAACGGGTCCGACACGCTTTCGCCGGCGAACCGCATGGCCCCCCCGCTACCGAGGGGCGAACTCTCCACTACCGAGCGAACCGGGAAGGGAGGGGGGTGCGCGCGGACGTACGCCTCGATGTCCGCAGCGCGATAGCCCATCGCGAGGACGACCTCGGGCGTGTCCCGGGGAAGGAGGTCGAAGACATGGTAGAGGACCGGCTTGCCCGCGATGGGTATCAATTGCTTCGGGACGGCTTCGGTGAGAGGGCGGAGCCGGGTGCCGAGCCCGCCGATGAGCAGGAGCGCCTTCATTACGAACGAGAGGGCCAAGCGACTCCTTCGAATAACCGTTCATCCACCCCTTTCCTCACTACGGCCTCTCCCGTACTC
>JAKAYT010000045.1 GCA_021826685.1 Thermoplasmata archaeon | reverse complement strand
GATCGAGAACACAAAGTGTCCGTTCGGTGCGAGAACTCGGGCGACCTCCTTGATGGTCCCCTCGGCATCCGCGATATCCATTAGCGCCATGTTGGACGCAACCCGGTCGACACTTCCGTCCGGAATCCCGACCAGTTTCGAGCTGTCTCGACACAGGAAGCGCGCCCCAGTCGGCCGCGCCTTCTCTCGCGCGCGGGCGAGCTTAAGGCTCGTCCGAGCCGAATCTACTCCCACGGAGGAACGGGCCCCTTCGCGGGCCCATTGGCGCGTGAGATAGCCGTTCCCGCAGCCAAGATCGAGAACCCGCCGTCCGCGGACCGGACCGATCACATCGAGCAGGACCGGATTGACCGTCGCCCGGTGCCGGAGGTTGCCTTCCTCTCCCATCGATCCGTCGCCCCAGGTGACAATGCCGCCCTCCGACGTCCTCGCGCATGAGGAGACCCTGACGCCGCGGACGATCGAACCGTACGGCGGGTTGGAACGGCCCGGGCGCGTTCAGTCGTTCTTCGGGGCCCAGAGGCCCCAGCCAAAGAACGCGACGAGGGCGGCGACGATCGCGACCGTGGTACCCAGCACCGACGGGGAGAGCGCGGGTACGCCGACCCAGTACGAGATCTCGAAGACGGCGCCCGCCGCCGCGAGCAGCGCCACGGCCAGGAACGCCCCGAATGGACCTATCCGCGTGCCCACGCGAGCGGGGGACCGCGCGATCATGCCGCGCTTACCCACAGTACTCCCCACAGGCCCATCACCTCTCCGGTCTGAATCCCCGAGCCGATCCCTGACTCCCCGTTCGGATTGTAGACGTACGCGACCGGCGCCGTGAGCCCGTAGAGGTATACCCCTGGAACTAGCGAGGCGGTCGTGGTGATCCGCGCGTTGATTTGCAGGGGCGTGCTCGCGACCGTCACCAACCCCGTGGTGGGATCGATCCGCTGCAGCACGAACGGGTACGGCAGAGTGTAGTTATGGTCGATCACATACTGCTGCTGCGCGTCCGTGGCGGTCGAGGTGACGTTCACGAGGTAGTTCGTGAGGCCGATCGAGGAGAGCGGCACCTCCCACGTGAACGAGACCGGACCACCGGAGCTCGGCACGGAGGCCGTCAACGTCGGCCCCGGGACCGAGAAGTTGAACACGCCCTCCCCGTTGCTGACCAGGGTCGTGGTCGCCGCCGGATCGATCGGGGGATTGTAGATGTCGCCCGCGCCGCCGTTGGCCCGGAACTCGGCGAGGCTCTGCCCGGTCGCGTTCGGGGCGGGGAGGACGATCAACGCCGCTACGTCCACACCGAACCACGGGCCGTCGTACTCGCCGTCCGGGGCCCCGTACACGCCGGGCTGGGCCGGCGCCTGAAAGCTCGCGTACGATGTCGATCCGGGTACGACCTGGGTGTTCACCACCGCCTGGTCGCGGAAGGGAATATACAGCGACTGCGTCGCCCCGGTCGCGGTCATGTTGAACTGGAGCCATTGGTCCGCGTAGACGACGATCGCGTTGTCGAACGTTCCATGGATAGCACCGGTCTCGTTCGCGGTCCAGTAGTATTGCTGCCCGAAGAGGGTGACGAACTCCGTGTCCGGATGCTCCCCGCCGACCCCCGTGTGCCCGTTCGCGACCGCGAGACCTCCCGGAGTCGCCGCGGTGACCGCGAAGGCGAGCAGCACCGAGACCGTGACGATCCACGCCACCTCCGCCCGTTCCCGCTTCTGCCACGACGTGCGACGCGCGAACGGGATGTCGTACACGGGCACGCGACGGGAGGCGGGGGTCGTGGATTGTGCCGCGAGGCGCACCGCCTCGTCGAACGACAGACCCGACGCGCTGAAGATCGCCCCCCGGAGGACCGTGAGGAAGCCGTTCGCGACGAGGAACAACTGCCCCACTAACATCACGATGATCCCGGTGAACAGGATCAGCTGAATCCCGGTGATCGCCGGGACGATCGGTAGGATCACCTCCCTCCGAAGCACACCCAAGTTCGCGAGCTGGTCCATCGCGAGTACGATCGTGGACCCGCCCACCACGGTGAAAGCGAAGTGCAGCTGAGCGAGACGCGCCGAGAACCAGCGACGTCCGGTGAGCACGGGGAAGAATGCATACAAGAACGCGAACCCCCCGGCGACGATCGCGAGGATCGTGATCCCGTGGAAGTGTGCGAGAACGAACATGGTGTTGTGCACGTCGACGTCGGTCGTGATCGTCGCGTTGACTGGGCCGGTTAGACCCCCAAAGATCGAACCTCCGAACGCGAGCGCCGCGAACAGGGCGACCGCGTTCCACTCCCACTGGGACCCGGGAACGCCCTTGAGCGTCATCCAGACGGAGAAGAACGTGATCGCCGACGGAATCACGATCGCGAACGACAGCAACATCGTGAGCCAGCTCGCCCAGGCGGGCAGCGGGGTGAGGTACAGGTGATGGATCCCGAGCAACGGCGTCAGCACCACGAACATGATCGCCGACGCGACGGCGAACCGGTAGCTGTAGATCGGACGGCGCGCGAGGAGTGGAATGAGGACGTACAGCCCGACGACGGGCAAGAGGAACAGGACGTAGACGATCGCGTGCCCGAACATCCAGAAGATCACCTGATTGGCGAGGGGGCTGAGGGGGACGCCCGCGTACGCCGTCAGCATGTCCCACAGCGTCGCGGTGAGGAGCGGCACGTAGGTGAGCGGTATCAGTACGAGCGTTCCCATCAGGAACCAGAGAAAGACCGGAAAGCGTCGACCGAGCGCGGCCGCGCCATGCTGCCGGTACCAGTCGAGGACGTGAGCCACCATCCACCACGCCCACAACAGCACGGCCGCCGCGAGCGCGATCCAGCCGAGGAAGAAGATCGGGCTCACGACGTAGGCGCTGGCCCCGTGGATCCCGAGGGGCGAGAGGAAGTACCAACCGATCGCCGGGAAGTAGTTGTCGTTGAACGGGGTGAGATAGATCGGTCCCTGAAGGAGGAGCATCGACGCGTTGAGGAGTCCGACCGATAGGTAGAGGGTCCACTTGCGCCGCGGGGTGATCCCGAGCGCGTTGATCAACAGGAGGCCGAACACGGCCATCTCGACCTGTTGGGCAAAGCCGAACAGCTCGCGAATACCGTGCAGGGTGATCGACGAATAGATCTCCTGGGTCGAGAGGTGGAGGGAGGACTGCGTAGCGTACGCGACGACCTGGGTCTGGAAGCCGAAGATGTCGAAGCCACCGACCGCGCCCCAAACGAGACCGGCGATCAGCATCAGCATCGTGATGCGGGTCATCCAGTCACGCTGGAGGAGGAAGACGCGGTCGAACAGCCGCATCTTGGCGAGCCGAGATCGGATAGCCTCCTCGGTCTCGTCGAGGAACTGGATCAGGGCGGGAGGGCGCTCGAAGACGGCAACACTCTTGCCCTCCGCGCCGGTCCGGGACGGACGGAGCTCAGTCTCGCTCACGCTCGCGGAGCCTCTTCCGCGCGTGGCGGAGAGAGGAGCCGGTTTATCTCGCGCCCGTTCGTAAAGTGTGTGTTCAAAGAGGGCGATGCCAGCCCTCCACCCCTGTTCTACCACCTCACGTGGTGCAACGCCCTGGCGCGTCCAGTTCCTCGCGGTTGCACGACGCCCGGGCGGACCGAAAGCCACCGTTGACCGCCCGGCCGAGAGGGTTAGTCCGAACGAGCTGAGAAAGACGCTCTCCCGAACCAAAGCTGGAAGGCCGGTTGTCCCGGCAATCCTCCTCTACTTTTCCCACGGTCTCGGTCCCTTTCTGCCATGCTCTCAAACTTCCGGTTGCACCGGTCAAGGCGGCTCTACCTCTCTGCGACCGAAGTCAGCCTCTCGTTCACGCCCCCATGGTTGATGGCGGCGGTCACGCGACGCTTCCGAGAGGGAGCTTTGTTCCCGACGCATGCCCTTTTGCCGTCCGAGTATCTCCCGGGTTCAGAGATGGCAGTCACGAAGCCGACCTTGCGTAAGATTTCCGGTTGGGCGCTCATCATCGGGCCGATCCAGTTCGTTGTCGCGACCTTGGTCGAGGGCGCCCTTATCCCCGGGTACGGTCTCATCACTCACTGGATCAGCGACCTGGGCGCACCGCCCAATACCGCCCCACACTTCGCGCCGGGAACGTCGCTGTGGTGGGTGTTCTCTACGTCTTTGATATTGATGTCCCTTCTGATATTCGTCGGCCTGGTCGGCCTCAAGCCCGTCCTCTGGGACCGGCGGCTTGGCAAGCTCACCCTCCTCCTCGCAGCCGTAGTGGCCCTCGGTGGGATTGGAGTGGCAGTTTGGAACGAGGTCGACGCGCTCGTGCTTCACTCCATCAGTGCCCTCATTGCCTTCGGCGTCGGCTGGATAGCCATGGTGCTCTTTGGGGTCTATGCCCGCCACGACCCGCGGTGGAAGGGGGGATGGAGCCCTCTCAGCCTCCTCGGCGGTTTCGTGAGTCTGGTGGCCCTGATTCTCTACGCCATTCCGACCTTTGCCGGGAGAGCCAACGTCCCCAGTTGGTTGGCGTCAATCTACCCCGGCGGCTCCGAGCGATTGATCGTGATCCCGCTGGTCATCTGGCTCGTCGCCGTCGGGATCCAACTGGTCCGTGGAATCGAGGAACCGGCCCCGTCTTCCTCAGCGGCGACTCTCAGTACCTGATCGTCCCGGTCCGCTGGGTGTCCGAGATAGGGTTCGTTCCCCCTCAGCAGCCCTGGAAGGGTCGTGGGGGCGGGGTCCGACTGCCGGCGCTCGAAGATGCGGGGCCGCGTCAGCGGCTTGACCGCGCGGGCGTCGGGTGGGAGGCGGATACCCGGGACGGCGACACGAGAGAAGCGGCTCGCGTCGTCAAGTAGCGTTAACCAACGCCTCTTACCCCCGGCCCGGGTGGAGTCATCTATGACGCACCCCACCGCGGTTCATGCAGGCCCGGTTCCAAGGAAGCATCGGCGACTTTTTGTCGCGGTCGTGACCTTGGTGGTTGCCGCTATCGTGCTGCTCGCGCTGGTGTTCGTGCCGGCCAACTCAGCAGCCAAGGAGATCCAGGTCACGTCGGCGACCGGGACCACCGCCACGTTGAACATTCCGGTAGCAGGATGGGTGACGGTTCACTTTTCTCACCCGTCGGGGACGATGTCGATGCGCTACTGGATGCAGGGGCCGGGCGGAATGATGTTCGATCACTCGATGATGGGTGGAGCGGATTCGTACTCGTTCTGGAGTTGGGGCGGAGCGTACGAGTGCGGAGCCGGCTACGCGGGCTCCGGATACGGCCCGACGTCGGTCTGGGTGAACGCGACGTGGGGAATTCTCTGACGGCGACGCTCGGGATCCCGCGCCTAGACCGCACGACGCTCGGCCCCGTCCTAATCCCGGTCGCCTGACCTTGTCGAGTCGGTCCAAATCGTGTGCGTATCGGTCGCGCGGGGGTTTGTGTGCATCCCCTGTACAAACCCCTCCGTGGCGCGTCGGGGTCCTCCGAGTTCCGCTCCGCTCGAGGCCTGAGAATCGGGGCGCGTGCCGGGCCACTCGCAGCGTCGGTCGTACCGCCCCCGAGTAGCAGCTTCCGCTATGGGCCCTGCCCGCGCCGGTCTAGCCGGTCTATATTCACGTATGGATGCCACTATCGGTCTCTGTTTACTACTGAGATTTCCCTTTTATTGATTCAAAGAGTCGAGACGGTCGCAATGGCTTCTCGAGCGACCGCATCGACGGCCCAGGCACCCCCTTCCGCCGGCGGGCAGAGCGTTCTGGATCCGATGAACCGAACCGGACTGAACCGGTTCCATGCCAAGACCATCCTGATCGCCGGCATGGGGTTCTTCACCGATGCTTACGATCTGTTCGTCATCGGACTCATCGCCGCGCTGTTCGTCTTCTACAAGCCCTTCGCCATCCCGGGTTCGTTGTTCTCCCTGCCGTTCGGCGGTTCCGCGGGAGTCATCTCCGGTATCGCTCTGA